>JBDHZS010000014.1:0-32830 GCA_039812025.1 Nocardioides sp.
CGCCCCGTACTGCGGTAGCCAACCCGCGCATAACAGTCTGACAGCGCGTCGCACGACACGCCCCGACAACCAGCCCGACCCGCGAGAAACCGAGGCGCCGCACCCCACCCAGGGGCCGCGGGCGCCTCGGCACGCCCACTTGACAAGAACCCCCTCCATAACAGTCCCCAACGTTCTGCAGGGGTTACGCGCGAGTAACCCCTGCGAACCGTTGGGGACTACCCCGGTTGGGGGGTACGGCGGGGTCAGCGGAGGCCGGTGCCGCGCTGGAGCGCGAGGCCGATCAGCCGGTCGACGAGGGCCTGGTAGTCCAGCCCGGTGGCGGCCCACATCTGGGGGAACATCGACAGCGGCGTGAAGCCGGGCATCGTGTTCAGCTCGTTGACGACCAGCCGGCCGTCGGGCATCAGGAAGAAGTCGACCCGGGCCAGCCCCTCGCAGCCGGTCGCCTCGAACGCGGCCACCGAGAGCCGCCGCATCTCGGCCGCGACGTCGGCGGGGATGTCCGCGGGGACGTCCAGCTCGGTGTGCTCCTCGGGGAGGTACTTGGCGGCGAAGTCGTAGAACTCGTGATCCCCGCCGATCCGGATCTCGGCCGGGACGCTGGCCTCGGCGGAGCCGTCGAGGGCCTGCAGTACGCCGCACTCGATCTCCCGCGCGCCCTCGGCGGAGACCTCGACCAGCACCTTCGGGTCGTGCTCCAGCGCGCCGGCGATCGCGGCGGCGAGCTCGCCGGCGTGGTGGGCCTTGGCGATCCCCATGCTCGAGCCGGCGCGGCACGGCTTGACGAAGAGCGGGTAGCCCAGCTCGGCCGCAGCCGCGTGCACGACGTCCGGCGAGGCCGCCCATTGCCGGGCGGTGACGGTGACCGAGGGCATCACGGGCAGGCCGGCCGCCTCGAGCACCACCTTCATGTAGGCCTTGTCCATGCACACGGCCGAGGCGAGCACCCCGGCGCCGACGTACCGCACCCCCGCCATCTCGAACATGCCCTGGATCGTGCCGTCCTCGCCCCACGGGCCGTGCAGCAGCGGGAAGACGACGTCGACCTCGCCGAGGGTGCGCGGCGGCCGGCTCGGCTCGGAGACGACCAGGTCGGCGCCGGTGGCGACCCGCTCCAGCGCCACGGAGGGCTGCCCGGGGTCGACCGACGGGAGCTCGTCGGCGGCGCCGAGCCGCAGCCGGGCGGTGTCGCCGGACTCGAGCACCCAGCGGCCGTCACGCGCGATGCCGATGGGTACGACGTCGTACCGACTCGCATCGATCGCCGCCAGCACGCTGCCCGCGGTCACGCACGAGATGGCGTGCTCGCTGGAGCGGCCGCCGAAGACGACGGCGACGCGGGGTTTGCGGGCGGGCGGCTGGCTGGAGGTTCGGGCGGGCTCGCTCATCGGCTCAGGAGCCTACCGGCCTAGGCTGGCGCCCATGTCCGACGCACTGACCGACCCCCAGATCGCCGACCTCTCCCCGAGCACCCTCGCCGTCAGCGCGGGCCGGCCCCCGCACGAGCCCGACCAACCGCTGTCCACGCCGCTGGTGATGACCTCGGTGTACGTCGCCGGCGGCGACCTGGAGTACGGGCGGATGGGGAACCCCACCTGGTCCGCCTTCGAGGAGGTGCTCGGCTCGCTGGAGGGCGGCCACTGCCTCGGCTACTCCTCCGGCCTGGCCGCCGTCTCGGCGATCCTCGACCTGGTCGGGCCGGGCGGGAAGGTGGTCGCGCCCCGCCACGCCTACAACGGGTCGCTCAGCCAGCTCAAGGACGCCGAGGCCCGCGGCCGGCTCGTCCCCGAACTGGTCGACATCGAGGACACCGACGCGGTGATCGCGGCCTGCGACGACGCCGCGCTGGTGTGGCTGGAGTCCCCCACGAACCCCGCCCTGGAGATCGCCGACCTGGAGCGGATCATCCCGGCGGCCCACGAGGCCGGCGCCCACGTGGCGGTCGACAACACCTTCGCCACCCCGATCCTGCAGCGCCCGCTCGACCTGGGCGCCGACGTGGTCGTGCACTCGGCGACCAAGTACCTCGGCGGCCACTCCGACGCCTTGCTGGGCGCCGCGGTGACCCGCGACGAGGAGCTCTATCGGGTGCTCCGGCTCCGCCGGGAGTTGATCGGCGCCGTACCGGGGACGCTCGAGGCCTGGCTGGTCACCCGCGGCATGCGGACGCTGGCGCTGCGGGTGGAGCGGGCGCAGGCCAACGCCCAGGAGCTGGCGCGACGCCTCGCCGACCACCCCGCGGTGAGCAAGGTGCGCTATCCGGGGTTCGGCGGGATCATCTCGATCGTGCTCACCCACGGGGCGCTGGCCGCGGACCTGCTCACCCACAAGACCCACCTGTGGATCCACGCGACCTCGCTCGGCGGCGTCGAGTCGACCTTCGAGCGCCGGCGCCGGTGGGCGTCCGAGTCCGCCACCATCCCCGACGCGCTGGTCCGGATGAGCGTCGGCATCGAGGACGTCGAGGACCTGTGGACCGACCTCTCCCGGGCCCTCGACGACGTCGCCCGCGCCTGACGTCGTACGGCGCCGGCTCCGGCCGTTCGGGGCACGCCGCGTCTGCTCCTCTTAGAACAGTCTGCGCCCCTTGGTAGGGGGAGCAAACTGTGCGAAAGGGAGCAAACTCGACTCGCTACGCGCCGCGGGCGAGCAACTCGGCAACCACGTGGGCGCGCTGCTCCAGGTCGCGTGCCAACTCACCGAGCTCAACCCGGTCGACCGGGCGCGACGCTTCGAGGGCTGCCGCACGGATGAACGACGTGACCTTGACGCCGCTCCGCTCCGCACGGGTCCGGAGCTCCGCGATCTCGTCGTCGGAGAAGCGCACCGAGATCGTCACACTGCGCCTGACCGTGACAGGCTTCGGGCGCTCTTGGTCGAAGCCCGTCAGGTCCCCGGTGTCGTTGTAGTGGTCCGCAAGCGCTGCCTCGGCCTTCGGCTCCATCACTTCTACGCCTCCCAACCCGTGATCGGTCGTACTCCGTCGCGGACGATCTGCACCACGATGGCGACGGCTTTGCCGCCGTCGGTCACCGACCGGATGAGCGCTCGATCCGGATGCTCCCGGTGCGGGAACACTCGGTCGGCGTTCCAGATCGCCTGCTCAATCTCCGCGACGGTGAGCCTCCTGGTCGCATGGTCGAGGTTGTGCTCATCCCACTCGAATCTGGTCGAAGATCATCGACGACTCCATTGTGTTGCACTCAATGTCAGAAAGCAACACCTGGCGGCCGGACGTCACCAGCGGTACGCCGCGCGCCGAAGGCCAGCGGTGCGCAGGCCAGCTGTGCGCAGGGCCGGGGGTCAGCCGATCTCGGCCTTGGTGTCGCGGGCGATGAAGGACTGCACGAGCTGGGGCGCGGTCATCCGGCCCTCGACGACGGCGGTGACCGCCTCGGCGATCGGGGCGTCGACGCCGATGCGGTGGGCAAGATCCAGCAGCGACGAGCAGGACTTCGCACCCTCGGCGACCTGGTTGGTCGAGGCGTAGATCTCCTCGGTCGTCATGCCGTGCCCCAGCCTCTCGCCGAACGTGCGGTTGCGCGAGAGCGGCGAGGAGCAGGTCGCCACGAGGTCGCCCAGCCCGGCGAGACCCATCAGCGTCAGCGGGTTGGCGCCGAGGGCGGTCGCGAGCCGCGCGGTCTCGGCGAGCCCGCGGGTGATGACCGACGCCGTCGTGTTGTCGCCGAAGCCGAGGCCGACCGCCATCCCGACGGCGAGCGCGACGACGTTCTTGTAGGCGCCGCCGAACTCGCAGCCGACCACGTCGGTCGAGGTGTAGGGCCGGAACGCGGCGGAGTGCACGCGCCCCTGGATCCACCGCGCGACCTCCTCGTCCGCGCACGCGACCACCGACGCCGCGGGCTCACGCAGCGCGATCTCCTTGGAGAGGTTCGGCCCGGAGATGACCGCGATCCGCTCGGGCCCGGCACCCGTGACGTCCGCGATCACCTCGCTCATCCGGTCGAGGGTGCCCAGCTCCACGCCCTTCATCAGCGACACCATCGGGACCTTGGCGGGCAGGTACGGCGCCCACTCGGTCAGGTTCGCCCGGAACGTCTGGCTGGGCACCGAGAAGACGATCAGGTCCGTGTCCGCCAGCGCCCGCTCGACGTCCCGGGTCGCGGTGATCGCGGTGGGCAGCTCGACGCCGTCGGGCAGGTAGCCGGGGTTGCGGTGCTCGGTGTTGATCGCCGCGCAGACCTCCTCGCGGCGCCCCCAGACCGTGACCTCGTTGCCCGCGTCGGCGAGCACCAGCGAGAACGCCGTACCCCACGACCCCGCGCCGAACACCGTCGCCTTAGTCATCGCCATCCTTCGCCTTGCCCGCCTTGCCTGCCTTCTTGGCCGCTCGCTTGGCCCGACGAGGATCGTAGGGCTCCGGCGGCGGGTTCTCGCCGCGCAACTCGGCGACGAGCCCGGTGATCGCGGACATGATGCGGGCCCTCGCCTCGTTGATCGCGGCCTGTTCGCGCCGCCGGTCGAGCAGATCGGAGAGGTCGATGGGCGGCCCGGCCTTCATCGCGATGTGCTTGCGCGGCACCAGGTGCGGGGTCTTCGAGTACGGCGGCAGGATCTCGTGCGCACCCCACTGCCCGACCGGGATCACCGGGCAGCCCGTCTCCAGCGCGATCCGGGCGACCCCCGACTTGCCCACCATCGGCCACATGTCGGGATCGCGCGTCAGCGTGCCCTCGGGGTAGACGACGACGCACTCCCCCTGCTCGACCGCCTGCACCGCGGCCGCATAGGCCCCGACCGCGTTGCGCGAGAGCCGCTCGACCGGGATCTGGCCGGCGGCGGAGAGGAACGCCCCGAGCGCCCTGTTCTTGAACAGCGCCGCCTTCGCCAGATAGCGCGGGACGCGCCCCTGGTCGTAGACGAAATGTGCCATCGTCAACGGGTCGATGTGGGAGATGTGATTGGCCGCGAGCACGCAGCCGCCCTTGCGGGGGACGTGCTCGGTGCCGATCCAGGTCCGCGATGCCAGCGGCAGCAGGACCGGCTTGAGGATCGTCGCCCCCACCATGAAGGGCCACGGGGGCAATTGCGACAGCTTCACGACCACGGTGTCTCCCCTGTTCTTCTCGACGAACAGTCCTGTCGATGAACAGCAGGCTACTCGCGACCGACAGGTCAGGATTCGCCGGACGCCGACTTCTTCGACGAGTCCTTCTTCTTGCCCGAGGACGCCTCCGCCGATTTCTTCGCGGACTTCTCCGCAGGCTTGGCCTCGTCGGTGCCCTTGGCCGCCGACTTCTTGGGCTTCGCGGCCGTCTTGGCGGCAGCCTTGGCCGCGGGCTTGTCGGCAGCCTTACCGGCAGCCTTGGCCTCCGGCTTCGCCTCCTTGGAGGCCGCCTTGGACCCGCCCTTGGGCTCCGCCTTGGCGGCACTCTTGGCCTCAACCTTCGGCTGAGCCTTGGAGTCAGACTTGGCTCCTGACTTCGACGAGGACTTCGTCTCGACCTTGGGCTCAGCCTTTGCCTTGGCCTTCGTCTCGGTCTTGGCCTCGGTCTTGGCCTCAGCCTTCGCCTGGTCCTTCACCTGGGACTTGGCTCCGCCCTTCGACCCGGTCACGGTCTTCTTGACCTTCGCCTCGGCCTCCTCGACCTTGGCGGCGGTCGCCTTGGCGGCCTTGGCGGTCGCAGTCGCCACCGTGGAGGCGGCCGCCTTCACCTTCGGCGGGGCGGTGAGGACGAGCTCGGGCAGCTTCTTGGCTCCCGAGAGGACGCCGCGCAGGTCGGGCCCGGGCGTGAACCTCGGCACCGCCGTCTTCTTCGCCTTCACGCTCTCCCCGGTCTGGGGATTGTGGATCCGGCGCGCCTGGCGCACCCGCTTCTCGAACGAGCCGAAGCCCTTGATCACGACCTTCTCGCCGGTGGCGAGCTCGCGCGTGATCGTGTCGATCACCGAGTCGAGCGCGTGTGCCGCCGCCTTGCGATTGCCCTCATAACGCTCCGCGAGCGCGTCGATGAGCTGAGACCTGTTCACCAGATGTCCCTTCCTGCCACGTCGGATGCCGGGCATCCCCCAGTGCGTTGCCCGGTTGTTGCTAGGAAGGTTAGGTAAGGCGACGGCCCGTGGACAACCCGGGTCCCACGTCGTGTCTCAACAGGGCTCGGCCGAAATCGTCACTGCGTGACGGGCTTGTACGACGGGCGAGTGGCCTCATAGGCGGCGATATCGGCCTCGTGGGAGAGCGTGATCCCGATGTCGTCGAGACCCTCGAGCAGCCGCCAGCGGGTGTAGTCGTCGATGTCGAAGGAGTCCTCGATGTCGCCGGCCTTGACCGTCTTGTCGACCAGGTCGACGGTGACCTCGGTGCCCGGCTCCGCCTCGAGCAGCTCCCACAGCCGCAGCACGACCTTGTCGTCGACCTGAGCCGCGAGCAGCCCGGACTTGCCCGAGTTGCCCCGGAAGATGTCGGCGAACCGCGGCGAGAGGACGACCCGGAAGCCGTAGTTCTGCAGCGCCCAGACGGCGTGCTCGCGCGACGAGCCGGTGCCGAAGTCCGGGCCGGCCACGAGCACCGAGCCGGCGGCGTACTCCGGCCTGTTGAGCACGAAGGACTCCTCGTTGCGCCAGGCCGCGAAGAGCCCGTCCTCGAAGCCGGTGCGGGCGACCCGCTTGAGGTAGACCGCCGGGATGATCTGGTCGGTGTCAACGTTGCTGCGCCGCAGCGGGACGCCGATGCCGGTGTGGGTGGTGAATTTGTCCATGGTGACTTCCTGGCTGGTGCCGGTCGGGCTGGGGTCGCGGCTCAGCCGGCGAGCGGGTCGAGGTCGGCCGGGCTGGACAGCGTGCCGCGGACGGCGGTCGCGGCCGCGACGGGCACGGACACCAGGTGCGTCCGGCCGCCCTTGCCCTGCCGCCCCTCGAAGTTGCGGTTCGACGTGGACGCGCTGCGCTCGCCGGGGGTGAGCTGGTCGGGGTTCATGCCCAGGCACATCGAGCAGCCCGCGCCGCGCCACTCGGCGCCGGCCTCCTTGAAGACCACGTCGAGGCCCTCGTCCTCGGCCTGCAGCCGGACCCGCACCGATCCCGGTACGACGAGCAGCCGTGTGTCGGCCGCGACCCTGCGACCCTTGAGGATGTCGGCGGCGATCCGCAGGTCCTCGATCCGGCCGTTGGTGCAGGAGCCGACGAAGACGGTGTCGACCGCGATCTCGCGCATCGGCGTACCCGCCTCGAGGCCCATGTAGGCCAGTGCCTTCTCGGTCGCGATCCGGTCGACGGCGTCCTCGAAGTCGTCCGGGCGTGGGACGGCGGAGCCGAGCGGCACGCCCTGGCCCGGGTTGGTGCCCCAGGTGACGAAGGGGGTCATCGTCGAGGCGTCGAGAGTGACCTCGGCGTCGAAGTAGGCGTCGTCGTCGGTGACCAGCGTCGTCCAGTGCGCGACGGCGGCGGCCCAGTCCTCGCCCTTCGGCGCCTCGGGGCGGCCCCTCAGGTAGTCGAACGTGGTCTGGTCGGGCGCGATCAGGCCGGCCTTGGCACCCCACTCGATCGACATGTTGCACACGGTCATCCGGCCCTCCATCGAGAGCTCCTCGATGGCCTGGCCGCGGTATTCGACGATGTAGCCCTGGCCGCCGCCGGTGCCGGTGTGCGCGATCAGGGTCAGGACCAGATCCTTGGCGGTGACGCCCTCGGGCAGCGAACCGTTGACCGTCACGGCCATGGTCTTGGGCCGGGCCTGGGGCAGCGTCTGGGTGGCGAGCACGTGCTCGACCTCCGACGTACCGATCCCGAAGGCGATCGCCCCGAACGCGCCGTGGGTCGAGGTGTGGGAGTCGCCGCACACGATCGTCATCCCCGGCTGGGTCAGGCCCAGCTGCGGGCCGACGACGTGGACGATCCCCTGCTCGATGTCGCCGAGCGGGTGGAGCCGGACCCCGAACTCCGCGGCGTTGCGGCGCAGCGTCTCGACCTGGGTGCGCGAGACCGGGTCGGCGATCGGCTTGTCCCAGTCGATGGTCGGGACGTTGTGGTCCTCGGTGGCCAGCGTCAGATCGGGGCGACGCACCGGGCGACCCGCGAGCCGGAGGCCCTCGAACGCCTGCGGGCTCGTGACCTCGTGGAGGAGGTGGAGGTCGATGTAGAGAAGGTCGGGCTCACCGTCGGCCGACCGGACGACGTGTTCGTCCCACAGCTTCTCGGAGAGTGTCTTGCCCATAGGTGTTGCCTCGTTCCTTGCAGACCGCTGCCACGGCGGTCTCTGTCGCTCGTCCTAGCCATCACGGCGATCAGATGCCGCGTGCGTCCCGGTGCTCCAGTCTACGCGCGACCCCTGATCCGAGCGCGATCCTCGCTGCTCGCCGTGTGACGGCCACCATAATTTGCATCCCATGATCTGAGATGCGAGTATCGCGATATGGACAATGGATCTGGTGTCGGAGTTCTAGACAAGGCCGCTCTCGTGCTGACAGCACTGGAGGGCGGTCCCGCAACTCTGGCGGGCCTGGTGACCACCACCGGGCTCGCCCGACCCACAGCCCACCGCCTCGCGGTCGCGTTGGAGCACCACCGGCTGGTGTCGCGTGACAACCAGGGCCGGTTCGTCCTCGGGCCGCGGCTCGGCGAACTCTCCGCCGCCGCGGGCGAGGACCGGCTGCTCGCGACCGCCGGGCCCGTCCTGGCGCGGCTGCGCGACATCACCGGCGAGTCGGCCCAGCTCTGGCGCCGCCAGGGCGACCTGCGTATCTGCGTCGCCGCCGCCGAGCGCCCCTCGGGCCTGCGCGACACGATCCCCGTCGGCTCGCAGCTGACCATGCACGCCGGCTCCGCCGCCCAGGTCCTGCTCGCGTGGGAGGACCCCGAGCGCATCAACCGCGGCCTGCAGAACTCGGCCTTCTCCGCCGCCGCGCTGTCGGGCATCCGCCGCCGCGGCTGGGCCCAGACCGTCGGCGAGCGAGAACCGGGCGTCGCCTCCGTCTCTGCGCCCGTGCGCTCCCCGGGCGGCAAGATCATCGCCGCCGTCTCCGTCTCCGGGCCGCTCGAGCGGCTCTCCCGGCAGCCGGGCCGGATGCACGCGCCCGCCGTCCTCGCCGCCGCCGAGCGCCTCTCGGAGTCGCTTCGCCGCGGCACGGATTGACTGGTCGCCGAGTGGGCTCACCTGCGCACCGCGTGAGTGCGCAGGCCCGCCGTTAGAAGAGCGCGTCCTGCTCGAGCTCGAGCAGGGTCCGTTTGCGGTCGAGGCCGCCGCCGTACCCGGTCAGCGACCCGTCCGCGCCGATCACCCGGTGGCACGGGATGACGATCGGGATCGGGTTCTGGCCGTTGGCGAGCCCGACCGCGCGCGACGCGCCGGGCTTCATGCCGAGGCGCCGGGCGATCTCGCCGTACGACGCCGTCTCGCCGTAGCCGATGCCCTCCAGCTGGCGCCACACCCGGCGCTGGAAGTCCGTCCCCGCCGGCTCGAGCGGGAGGTCGAAGTCGCGCAGCGAGCCGGCGAAGTACGACGTCAGTTGGCGCACCGCCTCCGCCAGCACCGGCGCGTCGTCGTCGCGCTCCCCCAGCTCCTGATCAGCGGCCTGGCCACGCCGCGACCGGGGCCCGTCCCGGAACGGGTGGAAGTCGATCGCCGTGATCGTGCCCTCCCGCTCGACGATCCTCAGGTCGCCGATCGGCGACGGCATCACTGTGAACATGAGTCCTCATCCTTCTTTCGTCGCAAGGTGGTGCCACAGGTGGACCTGGGCGTAGGAGCGCCACGGCCGCCAGGCGTCCGGGTCCACTGACGCGTCCGGCCGGCCGGCCAACCTGGCCAGCGCCTGCCGCGTGCCCAGGTCGGCGCCGAGGAAGACGTCGGGGTCCCCGAGCGCCCGCAGCGCGATGTAGTCGGCCGTCCACGGCCCGATCCCGCGGAGCGCGAGCAGCTCGCGGCGTACGTCGGCGCGGTCGGCGCCGCGGTCCAACACGATCTCGCCCGTGGCCAGCGCGGCGCACAGGTCGACCAGCGCGCGTGCCCGGCTGCCGGGCATCGGGAGGCCCTCGGGACCCGCCGCCGCGATCGCGGCGGCCGAGGGGAAGAGCCGGGTCAGCTCCGGGTGGGGCTGACCAGGCTCTGCCAGCGGCTCCCCGAGCCTCACCGCGAGTCCGGCCGCGGCGGTCCGGGCCGCGGCCACGCTGACCTGCTGGCCAAGCACCGCGCGCACCGCGACCTCGTGGCCGTCGACATGCCCGGGCACCCGCAGCCCCGGCGTCGCGGCCACCAGGTCCCCCAGGACCGGATCGCCTGCCAATGCCGAGCGGACCGCCATCGGGTCGGCGTCGGCGTCGAGCAGCCGGCGGGTCCGCTCGACGGCGGCGCCGAGGTCGCGCAGGTCGGTGACCCAGTACGTCGCGGGCAGGAATCCTGTCTGGCCGAGCTCGGGCAGATCCCGCAGCTCGACCCGGACGATCCCCGGCCCGTGCGGCAGCGCGAGCGTGCGGCTGTAGGCGCCGTCGGCGGCGTACTCCACCCCCGCGACCGCCCGCGCGGCGAGGAAGTCGAGCAGCGCCCGGCCGGCGTACGGCGTGCGCACCGCCAGCCGCATCCGCAACTCCCCGCGTGGCACCCCCCGCGACGTCCCGCTCGGCGTCCCCCTCGAGGCCGACTCCCGCCGGGCCGACTCCCGCCGGCCGCGCATCTGGGTCGGCGACATCGCGAAGACCTCACGGATCGTGTCGTTGAACTGCCTCACGCTGCTGAAGCCGCTCGCGAACGCGATGTCCGCGAAGCCGAGGTCGCCGGAGGTGATCAGCACCCGCGCGGTCTGCGCGCGCCGTGCCCGGGCGAGCGCGAGCGGCGACGCACCGAGCCGGTCGCTGACCAAGCGCGACAGGTGGCGAGGCGTATAGCCGAGGCGGGCGGCGAGCCCGGGCACCCCCTCGCGGTCGACCACGCCGTCGGCGACCAGCCGCATCGCGCGGCCCGCCACGTCCCCGGCGACGTCCCACTCCGGGCTCCCCGGCATCGCGTCGGGCAGGCACCGCTTGCAGGCGCGGAAGCCGGCGGACTGCGCCGAGGCCGCCGTGGGGTGGAACTCGACGTTGCGGCGTGCCGGCGTCCGCGCCGGGCAGGAGGGGCGGCAGTAGATGCCCGTCGTACGGACGGCGACGAAGAAGACCCCGTCGAAGCGGCGGTCCCGGCCGGCCACGGCGCGGTAGCACGCGTCGCGGTCGGTGTGGTCCCAGGTCCTCATGGCTCCATCCTGGCAGCCGCCACCGACATCGACTCGCGGGAATCGGACATCGCGGCGCCGGCTTGGGCCTCTCCGCCGAGCCTGAGAGGATCGCGGCGTGACGATCGTGCTGGGCATCGAGACCTCGTGCGACGAGACCGGCGTCGGGCTCGTCGAGGACGGGGTGCTGCTCGGCCAGGCGCTGGCGTCGAGCATGGACGAGCACGCGCGGTTCGGCGGCGTCGTACCCGAGATCGCCGCGCGCGCCCACGTGCACGCGATCGTGCCGACGCTCGACGCCGCGCTCGCCAACGCAGGCGTCTCCCTGAACGACGTCGGCGCGATCGCCGTGACAGCCGGCCCCGGCCTCGCCACCGCCCTCCACGTCGGCGTCGCCGCCGCGAAGGGGCTCGCGCTGGCGCTGGGCGTGCCGCTGTACGGCGTGCATCATCTCGCCGGCCACGCCGCCGCGGACACGCTCGACCACGGCCCGCTGCCCGCCCGCAGCGTCGGGCTGATCGTCTCCGGGGGGCACACCTCGCTGCTCGGCGTGCGGGACCTGGTGCGCACCCCGATCGTGCATCTCTCCGACACGCTGGACGACGCGGCGGGCGAGGCGTTCGACAAGGTCGCGCGGCTGCTCGGCCTCCCCTACCCCGGCGGCCCGGCGATCGACCGCGCCGCGCGCGAGGGCGACCCGACCGCGATCCGGCTGCCGCGGCCGCTGACGGGTCCGCGCGACCCGGAGCTCGGGTTCTCGTTCTCGGGGTTGAAGACGGCGGTCGCGCGGTACGTCGCACGCCACCCTGACGCGGATGTCGCCGACGTCGCGGCGAGCTTCCAGGAGGCGGTCGCCGACGTGCTCACCGCCAAGGCACTGCTGGCGTGCCGACGCGAGGACGTCGAGACGCTGGTCGTCGTCGGCGGGGTCGCCGCGAACAGCCGGGTGCGGACGCTCGCCCAGGAGCGGTGCGACGCGGCCGGGATCGAGCTGCGGGTGCCCCGGATGGCGCTGTGCACCGACAACGGCGCGATGATCGCCGCCGTCGGCGACCTGCTGGTGCGCGACGGCGCCCCGCCCTCCGGCCTCGACATCGCCGTCCGGCCCTCCGTCGAGCTGCAGTCCGCCCTGCTCGAGCCCCCACTCCCGGTCCGCAATCTGGGGTAGTCCCCAACGTTTCGCAGGGGCTACGCGTCAGTAACCCCTGCAGAACGTTGGGGACTACCCAAGTTCAGCCGCCGGGAGGAGCAGGTACGACGCGGAATCGCGGTCGAAGCCGACCACCGCCAGCCCGTCGGCGAACGCGGCGGTGAGCGCCTCGCGCACCGCCATCCGGGCGGCGCCCGCGGCGGACGGGTCGTCGCGCAGCAGCCCCGCGAAGTCGCGTGGGATCTCCACCCGCCGGGCCTCTGCCAGCTGCCCCGCGGAGAGCCCGGGGCGCCGGGCGCGGGCCGCCTCGGCGTACGGCGACCCCACCCGCCACTCGGCGAGCAGCCGGTCGGCGGCGGCGCCGGCGTCGATCCCGGCGAGCTCGCCGTAGTAGTCGGGCAGGTAGGTCGAGGCGGTGGCGCCGAGGGTGGCGATGTTGAGGCTGGCGTTCGGCAGCCGCGCGGGGTCGTAGGTCCACCGCATCAGCTCGATGCCGCGGTCGGCACACCAGTCGTACTGGAACCACTTCAGCCGGGCCGCCAGCCCCTGGCCCCGCGCGTCGGGGTGAACGGCGAGGCGGTGGGAGTGCTGGATCGCCGGGTCCGCGGTCGGCAGCCCGAAGCCGTAGCCCAACAGCCGCGAGCCGGCGAAGGCTCCCGCCACGAAGCCTCCCTCGACCTGGACAACGAACATCAGGTCGGCCGGGTCGGCGGCCTCGTCGGCGCCCCACACGTCGTACTGCAACCGCTCGGCCTGCCGGAACTCATCCAGGCCCGACAGTTCCCGGATCACAGTGGTCATAGGGCTCACAGCACTCATGCCGAGAACTCTCGCCGCTGCGAGGTCACGCTGTCCAGGAAGTCCCGGTCGAGGGTGATCCCGATCCCCGGACCGTCGCTGGGCACGGGCATCAGGCCGTCTGCGGTCTCCAGCCGCTGCTCGATGACGTCGCGGCGGAAGTAGCGGCTCGCGGACGACACGTCGCCGGGCTTGCTGAAGTTCGGCAGCGTCGAGAGGTGGACGTTGTGCGCACGGCCGATGCCGCTCTCGAGCATGCCGCCGCACCAGTTCGGCACGTCGAACGCCGCGCACAGGTCGTGGATGCGCAGGCTGTCGACGTACCCGCCCGAGCGCGCGACCTTGATGTTGAGGACCCGGCAGGCGTCGGTCTGCAGCGCCTTGCGCGCGTGGGCGGGGGTGCGGATGGACTCGTCGAGGCAGAGCGGGGTCCGCAGCCTGCGCTGGAGTACGGCGTGGTCGTGAATGTCGTCCCAGGCCAGCGGCTGCTCGATGTAGTCGAGCGCGAAGTCGTCCATGCGCTGCAGCAGCGCGGTGTCGGCCAGGGTGTAGCAGGTGTTGGCGTCGACGGTCAGCCGGATCTCCGGGAACTCCGCCCGCACCGCCGCCAGCAGCCCGAGGTCGTGGCCGGGCCGGATCTTGAGCTTGATCCGGCGGTAGCCCTGCGCCACGTGGTCGGCCACCCGCTCGACCGTGTTGTCGATCGGGCCGATGCCGAGCGAGACGCCGACCTCGACCGCCTCGGCGTCCCCGCCCAGCACGGTCTTCAACGGCAGGTCGAGCGACTTCGCCCACAGGTCCCAGAAGGCCATCTCGACGGCCGCGAGCGCCATCCGGTGGCCGCGCCACTTGGCCAGTTCCCGGTGCAGCGCCTGCGGGTTGGCGAAGCTGCGCCCGACGATGCCCGGCAACAGCGTGTCCGTGAGGAGCGCCATCGAGCCGGGGATGGTGTCGTCGAGGTACGTCGGCAGCGCGTCCATCACGCCCTCCGCGTAGCCCTCGATCCCGTCGGCGCGCAGCGTGACCAGCGGGAACACCCGCTCGCGCATCGTGCCGGTCGAGATCGTGAACGGCGTCAGCAGCTCCAGCCGCACCAGCCTGAGCTCCGCGCCCGTGATCCGGAGCGCCTCGCGCGTCATGCGTTCTCCATGGTCAGCGAGTCTAGGTGCCGCCACCCATCGCGCCGAGTCGGCTCAAACATGCACCCAAATCACGCCGAGTCGGCGCATCCGTGCATGAAAAACACGCCGAGTCGGCGCAAAAATACATGCGCGGCACCCTCATCGAAATTGCATGCGCCGCCAGAACCGCGCTAGCGCGACGGGCGGAGGGCCTGGGTGACCAGCAGTCGGAGCCTGCGCGCAGCCCATAGGCCACCCTGGATCGCGGCCACGCCCACGGCGGCGTTGAGGAGTCCGAGCACGGCCGCGACGGGAACGCCGCTGAGCCCGAGCCCCCCGAGCTCGACGAGAAGGAGCGGCCAGAGGAACGGGGCAGCGATGAGCGCCGCGCGCCACCAGTAGCCGAACACCATGCCGAACACGATCATCGTGGGAATCATCAGCGCCTCCTGCGATGACCCTAGTCGCTGCGGGACCCAGGAGTCGCAGTGTCATCGGTGGGTTGTCGGCGGACCCTGGCAGACTGGACGTAGACCAAGGCGGCACCGAGGAGGATGCATGACGACCAACCCGCAGACAGCCCTCTCGGGTGGGTGGCCCGGTGACACGGTCGATCTCGATGATCTCTTTCGCAACGCGGAGCCGGTCGGCGACGGAGCAGGATGGCGGCTCCCCGGATTCTTCGACGGCGACCATGAGTTCGATCAGTTCCAGGCGTGGCTCGTCGCCGAGCGCACCGCTGGCACAACCTGAGAGACATGCGGATCATCCTTGACACAGATGTCGCCTCGAACCTGCTCAAGAACAGGCTCGACCCGATCCTTCACGCCAAGATTGCGCCACACGAGGCCGCCATCAGCTTCGTCACTGTCGGTGAGCTCATGAAATGGACTCACTTGCGCGACTTCGGCGACCGGGGGCGCCAGGAGTTGCATGCCTTCGTCGCCAGCCGTCCGACGATCCCCGGCGGCAGGGATGTCGGCCGCAAGTGGGGCGAGATCACGGCGTACGCAACCCGGCGCGGCCGGCCGCGCCCGGTGAACGACTCTTGGATCGCAGCGTGTTGCCTGACCTACGAGCTTCCTCTTGCGACGCTCAACGAGCCGGACTTCCGCGACTACGCGGAGTTCGAGGGGCTGGAACTGCTCACTCGAGGCGAATGAGCGTAGAGCGGTCCCGTGCCAACGCCGGTCGAGTGCGCTCAGACGAGATCGGGGTGGTGGCGCCGCGCGACGTCGGGGTGGGCGCGCAGGCGGGACTTGAGCAGGTTCTCGCCGTACCGGCTCGCCAGCACGTTGGCAGCGTCCTGTTCGATGCCGCGAGCATGCGCGGCGAGGGCCGGCGGGAGGTCGATGCGCGGGACCTCCGCGTCGAGGCTCGGGTTGAAGAAGAACGGCACCGACAGCCGCTCGGTGCCGACCGGCGGCGAGACCACACGGTGCTTGGTGGCGCGCAGATAGCCGTCGGTGGCGACCTCGAGGAGCTCGCCGATGTTGACGACGAAGGCGCCGTCGACGGGCGGTACGTCGAGCCAGCCGCCGTCGCGTTCGACCTGCAGGCCGGCCTTGCCGGGCTCGATCAGCAGCAGGGTGAGGATGCCGGGGTCCTTGTGCGCGCCGACGCCCTGCTCGGCGTCGTCCCGGCCGGGGTAGCGCACCAGCTTCAGCAGGATCGACGGCAGGTCGAACGTCGCGTCGAAATGGTCGCGCCGCGCCCCGAGCGCGAGCGCCCACTCCTGGACGAGCCGGGTGCCGATCCCGGAGAGCCGGGCCATCCAGGCCTCGATCACCGGGCGCAGCTCGGGCAGGGCAGCGGGCCACTGGTTGGGCCCCTCGAGGCGCAAGTACGGCGGTTCGGAGGCGGCGCTGGGCTCCCGCTCGCTGCCGATGTCGATCTGCTCGCGCCAGTCGGCGGCGCCCTGGGTGTATTCGCCGCCGGTGCGCGTGTAGCCGCGGAACCACGGGCTCCGCGTCATCTCGATCGCGAGCTTGTCGGCCTCGGGCAGCGCGAAGAACCTGCGGGTGACGTCGAAGAGCTCGTCGGTCACCTCCGCCGGGATGCGGTGCCGGAGGTGGAAGAAGCCCACGGTGTGGGTCGCCTCGCGGAGGCCGTCGCGGAACGCCCGCACGTCGTCCGGGCCACCGGACAGGTCCGCGAGGTCGAGGAGCGGCAGGTCGTCCTTGGTCACCCGTCCAAGGTAGCAACGCGCCCGGCCGGACGGGGTCCGGCCGGGCGCGGCGCCATCGTTGCCTAGCCCGGCGGCACGAGCGGCGACGAGTAGATCTGGAAGCTGTCGCCCCCGGTGCTCACGGAGTAGACGATGTGCTGCTCGCCGACCGCGAGCGCGCCGCCGACGAAGGTCGAGGGCAGCCCGGAGGTCAGGTTGAACCGCGATCCCGACGTGGTCAGCGACGAGCTGTAGACGTCGCGCTCGGTCGCGCTCGTGCGCCCGACGTACGCCGCCCGCCGACTCGTCGGGTCGAAGGTGACCGCCCCGACCGTGCGTTCGGGGCCGTTGAGCCGGACCGTGCTCGGTCCGTGCACGCGTTCGGTCACCAGGCCGCTGAGGACGGCTTGCTGGTTGAAGATCACCGCTCGTGAGAGGACGCGCCGGCCGTCGGGGCTCACCTGGACGAAGGCGCCGTCCGGGCCAGAGCTGCTGACCGGGATGCGTGCGTCGGCCGGCCCCCTGACCGGGACGCTGTAGGTGACGTCCCGTCCGCCCCGCGGCGAGACCGTGTAGACGAGGCGGTCCTGCGCGGCGAACCGGAAGCCGGTCGGGAGGCTGTCCGGCGTGGCGATGTCGATGCGCCTGCTCGCGGACGCGGGCCCCTCGGCCGGCACGCTGTAGAGCTCGTGTTCGGTGCCGGACCCCAGCGGGCTGGTCTCGTAGACCACGGTCTCACCGTCGTCGCTGACGGCGTACCCGAGCTGGAACCCGAACGGGTCCTCGTTGCGTTGACGCACGCGCCAGGCAAACGGCAGGGGCTCGTTCAGCTTGACTCGGCCGGTCCCGCCGAGCCTGACGCTGTAGAGCTCGGCGATGTCTCGCTGCTCCTGCGCGGCGTGGTAGACGACCCGGTTGCCGACGCGGGGCAGGTGGAAGCCTCGTACGCCGCCGCCGTCGACCATCGGCCCGCTGAGCCGCGTCGGCGGTTGGCCCGGGTCGGGGTCGAGCGTGAGCCGGACGCGGAAGAGCTCGCGCGCACCGCCCGCTCCCCCGGCGATGTAGACGACCGAACGGCCGTCGCCGCTGATCCCGAAGCTGTCGACCGGGCCGGGCGTCAGGACCGCCGTGCGGCTCTCCGGGCCGGCGACGGGGGTCACCCGGATCCGCCCCGTCGCGGACCGCCGCACGACCAACCGGCCGTTGGGGCTGAGCTGGAAGCCGCCGAGGACCGACGGATCGAGACGTACGGCGTCGCTCGCGGGCCCCGCGACGGGCACGCTGAACAGTGCGAAGCCCTGCGGGCGCTGCGAGAGGTAGAGGACCCGCCGACCGTCGGGCGTGATCGTGACCTGCCTGCCCGGGGGCGCGTTCGCCGAGTCGAGGCGCACCGGGACGCGGCCGCCGCGCACCGGCGCGCTGTAGAGCTGGCGAGCCTCGTTCGCGCTCGGGGCGTGGTCGAAGACGACGGTGTTGCCGTCCGGGGTGAGCTGTGGGCGGGGCGCCCCGAAGCCGGGAGCGAGCCCATCGCTGATCAGGCACGGCCGCGTGGCCACGCAGTCGGCCGCGGGCTCTGCCGCCGTGGCGTTCGGTGGCGCGAGCGCTCCGGCCGCGCCGAGCGCCACGATGGTCGCGAGGCAGCCGACGCGCCGGATGCGTGCCGGGGCTCGGGGCCGGGTCGCGCGTGGACTCGATGCCCGCGGTCCGAGCTCTCTGGGTGTCGTTGTGGTCATGTCGGTCTTCCCCGTCTCTCGTTGTCGCCGAGCTCACCGGGTCGGGCGTCTCGGTCTCGTGGTCGCCCTCTCGAGGCTGTGAGAAGGTGATGTTCTCGACGCTAGGAAGCCGGCGCCCGGCTCGGAATGCCCGCGATGCCGGATCCCATGACCGTTCGTCCGGGCCGGGAGGTGCGCACCGTGGACGTCCTCTCCGACGTACTGCTCGCGGTGCGGCTCAGCGGCGCGGTGTTCTTCGACATCGAGGCCCGGTCGCCGTTCGTGACCGAGAGCCCGCCGCCCGAGGTCATCGCCGATCGAATCAAGTCCGACTCCGAGCACCTGATCGCCTTCCACGTGATCATCGAGGGCTCGTGCTGGGCGTTCCCGGCCGACCCGGGATCCTCCGCGATGTCCGTGGGGCGAGGGGAGATCGTGATCTACCCGGCGGGCGACGCGAACGTCCTGTCCTCGGCCCCGGGGATGCGCGCCCAGCCGGACCCGTCCCGCTACTACCGCCCGTCCGACCGGGTGCTGCCGTTCCCGCTGGTGCTAAACCCGGACGGCGACGCCGAGCGCTGCCGTCTGGTCTGCGGCTTCTTCGGATGCGACACCCGCCCCTTCAACCCGCTCCTCGGGTCGTTGCCCCAGGTGGTGAAGGTGGCCGTCTCGGAGCGGAGCTGGCGCTGGATGGCCCAACTCCTGGACGCCGCGGTCGCCGCGGAGGCCGGGGCCGGGCAGGAGGCGATGCTCACCAAGCTGTCGGAGCTGATGTTCCTGGAGGCACTCCGCGCGCACATCGCCTCGTTGCCGCCCGAGTCCCGGAGCTGGGTGTCGGGACTGCGCGATCCGCAGGTGGGGGCCGCGCTCCGGTTGGTGCACGGGCGGTACGCCGAGCCCTGGACGCTCGAGCGGCTGGCACGGGAGACCAGCATGTCGCGGTCGTCCTTCGCGGAGCGGTTCACCGAGTTCGTGGGGATCCCGCCGATGACGTATCTGGCCCGATGGCGCATCCAGGTCGCGGCGAACCTGCTGCGGACCACCTCGCTGAGCCTCGCCCAGGTGGCGACGCAGGTCGGCTACCAGTCGGAGTCCGCGCTCAGCCGCGCCTTCAAGCGGCAGGTCGGTCAGACGCCCGGCGCGTGGCGCCTCGGCCGCGAGGCCTGACTCGGCGGGCGGGTGCCTATAGGGTCGGGTACGGCGTCAGCAACTGGTCGACGGGAGCGAAGTCGTCGGTCAGCACGGCCGCACCGTCCGTCCACCGATCCAGCTCGTCCCCGTCGATCAGGACCCAATCGTTGCGCTCGCCGAGGGCGGCCCGGATCTCGCCGATCGGCAACGGTTCCTCGGAGGCGATGCCGACGAAGTTGCCGCCGCGCTCGCCTGCGATCGCGTCGGGACGTGCGAGCAGCGCGACGTGGGGGAACGACCGCTGGAAGGTGGCGAGCTGGGCGCGGACGAAGCCGAGCGGCCCGAAGTCGATCACGTTCGCCGCGTAGATGCCCTCCGGCGCCAGGGTCCGACGGATCTCGGCCAGCGCCTCCGTGGTCGTCAGGTGCCAGGCGGCGCTGACGCCGCCGAAGGCGTCGCCGACCACCAGACGCTGCGAGCCGTCCGGGACGTCGGCCAGCGCGGTCCGACCGTCGACGACGCGCACCTCGATCTCGGGTGGCGCCTCCAACGGTCCCGTCGCCAGGTCGACGACGCCGGGGTCGACCTCGAAGACGGTGTTGTGCGATCCGGACCAGGTCGACTCGAGGTAGCGCGGCACGCTCAGCCCGCCGCCTCCCAGGTGCAGCGTCCGAGTGCCACTCGACTCCGCAGGGGCGATGGCGTCTGCGACGGAGGCGATCGCCTGGACGTACTCGAACTCGAGGCGCCGCGGGTCGTCCGTGTCGACGAAGGAGTGGTAGAGCCCGTCGAGGATGAGGCTGGTGCCGCCCGCGCGATCGCCCGTGCCCGGCTCCAGGACGGCGCAGTGATAGCGGGTCTCGACATCGCATCCGGTCGGCACGATCGCGGTGAACCCGGTGGCGAGCCCGCCCAGGACGAGCGTGAGGGCCAGGGACCTCGCCAGGGTGCGGCCCCTGTGGTGTACGACGGCGACCACGACCGCCAGGATCATCAGGCTGAGGCCCAGCCCCACGTGGATCACGCGGATCGGGACGGCGGCGATCAGGACGTACCCGGTGAGCACCGTGCCGGCGATCGCGCCGACGCTGCTCATCGCGGACAGTCCGCCGACGATCTCGCCGGTCTGGGCGAGCGTGCGGAGCCGCACCTTGGTGACGATCGGCGTGACCGCGGACAGGAACGCGCCGGGCACTCCGATCGTGACCGCGGCGACGAGGAGGAGCAGGGAACCGCCCCCGGCCGTGCCCGCGATGCGGAGCAGGGCGGGTGCCGCGATCACCACGACGGCCGAGACGGCCAGCGCCGCCACCAGGAGCCGCGGTGCCGGCGCGCGGTCCGCCAGCCAGCCGCCCGCCGCGGAGCCGAGAGCGATGGCCGCCAACGCGAGGGCGATGACGAGGGTGCTGGTCTCCAGGGTGAGTCCGAGGTACGGCGCGAGCAGCCTGAGCGCGGTGATCTCGACGACCAGGACGGCGGCGGAGGCGTAGATCACGAGTGCGGTCAGCGCACGGGAGTACCAACGCGGCAGCTGGGCCGCCTCCCCCGGGGCGGGTTGGCTTGGCGGGCTCATGTGGTGCCTCACGTCCAAACGTCGGGTCAGGTGCGTGCATGATCCCTGATGCCCGCCGGATCAGCCTAGAGACTCCCCAGGGCGCGTTCGATCTGGGCGAGGTGGGGGTCCCGGAGCCCCGCCGCGTCGTACTCCCACCACACGTCGCGGTAGACCACCCGGCCGGTCATCCAGTCGGCGTGACTCGAGAGCAGGGCCACTCGGAAGGCCTGCTCCGGGGTACGCCGCGAGGGCGCCTCGAAGCCGTGCGCGCCGGCGCGATCGAACCCGCGCGTGCCGTAGTAGCCCGGGTCACCCTCGAGGAACAGTGCGGGCGCGCCGGCCGCTTCGGCGGCCGCGATCGCCGCCGAGACCAGCGCCGTACCGACTCCGGACCCCTGGCGATCCGGCCGGACGCTGAGCGGGCTGAGGATCAGGACGTCGACCAGCTCCCGCCGGGCGTCGAGCCACGCGTGGCTCAGGCCCACGTGCCCGACGACGGCACCGGCCTCGACCGCCACGATGCTGGCCCGGTCGAGCCTCCTTCGCGCGACCTCCGCCCACACCTCGGCGACGCGGCCCTCGTCGGCGAAGGCTGCGCCGATCACCTGGGCGACTGCCTCCGCCTCGCCGGGTCGTTGCTCGCGAATCTCCATGTGGTGGAGCGTCCCATGCCGGGCGCCCGCGCCGGTGCGTGGCCTACGCTCGGGGAGGCTGTCGGAGGTCCCACCTATGGTTGACGAACATGACCGAGCAGCCGACCGCAGCGCCCTCCCGCGTGCTGCCTTTCGACGTGGATCACGTCTACGAAGGCCTGCTCGGAGGGCTGGAGCGCCCCGACCGGCCACCGGCCCCGCCCACCTACGAAGAACTCGAAGACGAAGGTCTCATCGCGCCCGCCGACGACCCCTACCGCTGGTTCAGTCCGGAGGAGAGGAGTGCCGCAGAGTGGCTCCGGGATCGCCAGTGCCCTGTGCTTTCGGTCCGGCGTCGCGACGGTCAACACCGCAAGACGCCGGACGCGGTCGCGGTGCATGTAGCCATCACAATCGAGACGAAGACCGCAGACTCGTCGACCAACGCGAACGCTCAGCGGATCCGCGAGGGCCGCAGACAGGCCCGCCGAGTGATGCTCGACCTACGTGGCACGGCTGCCAGCCTCGACGAGGCCCGAGCTGGGTTGAACCTGGCTCTCGGACGCTACGGCCAGCACCTTGACGAGATTCTTATCGTCCTCGCGGACGACCTGTCAGTAGGATGGTCCCATGGCTGAGGACACCATCGTCTTCCCCGATCTGAGCCTGATGGACCAGATCGACGCCCTGCTGCCCACACTCGGGTTCCCGCTCACCACCGAGGTCGAGGTCGAGCCCGCGCTCGACTATCCCGGCCAGCAGCTCGCCATCGACATCTACGCGCCCACCGACGAAGAACTCCACACGGCGGTCGAGGCGATCCGCGACGCGTTGTACGCGAAGTTCCGGGTCGCGACCCGCACCTCGTCGGAGATCAACCGAGAGCACTCCGCGCAACGCGCCCTTTCTGCGTGATCCGCGAACGCTGCGGTAGCAGCGAGCGCGAGTCCGCGACAAGGCCGCACGTCGAAGAGTCCGACGGTCGCGTCGCTGTCGTCAACCGACGGCGTCCGCTTCGCCGGGCCGTTGCTCGCGAATGTCCATGCGTGGAGCGTCCCATGGCCGGGCGCGCAGCGGCGTGTGTCCTACGGTTGGGGTGTGAGCATCCCGGTGAGGATCGAGGACCTGGCGCAGGCTGTGGCGGAGTACGACGCGGCGTACCTGCTGACCAATCGCGCGGGCCGGACGAAGGTCGTGACCCTGGAGCCCCTGGTGTCGGACGACCGGATCGTCGCCGACGGTGTGGGGTCCGGGTCGAGCGCCAACCTGGCCGAGAACCCGCAGTGCACCCTCGTCTTCCCGCCGGCCGAGCGCCACGGGTACACGCTGCTCATCGACGGCACCGCGACCGTGATCGACGGTCGCCTCGCGATGCGGCCAGCCACCGCGGTCCGCCACCGGCCCGTCTCTCACTCCGACGGGCC
The DNA here is from genome assembly GCA_039812025.1 of Nocardioides sp. GTDB lineage: Bacteria > Actinomycetota > Actinomycetes > Propionibacteriales > Nocardioidaceae > Nocardioides. The sequence goes on from JBDHZS010000014.1 coordinate 22,856, forward strand.
GCCCGCGCCCGGCGAGTCCGCCGACTGCGTCAACGACTGCCGCCCCGTCAGCTGACCTCCGGCGCTGCCTCAACGTCGAGGGCCCGCAGATCCGTGAGGCTAGCCCGCGAAGACCCGACTCGGGTCCGGCCTCGTGGCGGTATGCACCGTGGCGTACTTCGTCCACTTACTCCCCCGCGCTGTCGCATACGTCACCTGCCAGGTCCCGTCAGAACGTAGATAGACGACATCAGCACGCTTGTCGCCGTCAAAGTCCCCATCTCTAGACTAGGTGCGAGTTCGGCCACCCAGTGAGACGCAGCAGCAGCCGTCAGGCGTCTGGCGAGGCAATCGGACAGACATCCCGGCCTCCCCGGCGACGTGGTGTCGCTGTCCGGAGACGGTGGCCGGCCAGTGCGCATGGCCCTCGTCGCGGGGAGTCCCCACCGAGCGTCGATCGCAGGGGGCGCGTTCACGTCGGCGTGCCGTCACCGGCGCCGAGACCGCGGAGCAGGTGCCCGCTGGTTCGGTACGGCGGCCCTGCTCGTCGTACTCCTCGCAACTGCTGAGAATCGTCTGCCCGCTCTGGGAAGTGCTGAGAAACTGGCCCCTCAAGCGGGCTCGGACGCCGAGTTTCTCAGCAGTTGCGGGGGCACGACGCTCGCGACTACCGGTTCTCAGCAGTTGCGGTCCACCCTGCATTTTTGCGCCGACTCGGCGTGACTTTCGTGCACATTAGCGCCGACTCGGCGCCCTGAGCGTGCACGTTTGCGCCGACTCGGCGGGCTGGTGCTGTTGCTTCACCGGGCTACCTAGACGAAGCAGCAGTTATCGGGGTGGGTACGCCGTGAAGAGTGCGACCCAGCCTGCATAACTTGATGAAGCGGCAGCAGGAGTGATGAAGCCGAGACCCGAGACGAGGCGCGTCCGTCAGTCGGGCACCTCGGTCGCGGGATCGCCGTCGAGTGCGGCCTCGAGCATCGGCGCGAGCTCGGTGAGGTAATACGGGATCGAGAGCGGCGTGTTGAACGCCATCGCCAGGACTAGGTCGCTCTCGGGCGCGACGATGCGGCCCTCCTTGTAGAGCCGGGTCGAGGCGAAGGTCTTCACCTTGGCCGCCTCCCCCTCCATCGTGCCGGTGTCGTCGAGGAAGATGAAGACGTCCAGCAGGTCGAGGAGGTCGACGCGCTCGGGGGAGATCGTGACGTAGACGCCGTCGGCGTACTCGTCGTACTCCGACGGAACCACCATGCCCAGCTCGCTCAGGAGCTGGTTCAAGATGTCGCCGTCGGTGTACGTCCCGAAAGCGCCGCCCTCGTCGAGGTAGCCGGTGTCGAAGGTGGCCCCATTGAACTCGGGGTGCTCCGCGACAAGCTCCTCGATCGTGGCGTCGACGTCCGCGATGACCTCCTCGGCACGGTCCGAACGGCCCACGGCCTCGCCGATCTGACGCAGCTGCTCCCGCCAGGGCGTGGTCCACACCTCGTAGTCGGCATGCTGCGCGACGACCGGCGCGATGCTCGACAGCTTCTTGTACATCGCCTCGTCGAGATCGTGGTACGTCGCGATGATGAGGTCCGGATTCTGCGCCGCGACCCACTCGACGTTGATGTCCCACTCCTGTTGCACCTCGGGCTCGGCGCCGACCTCCTTGCGGGCGTCGTCCGCCCAGGGTCCCGTCGCGTAGGGGTAGCCGCCCCACCACTCGTGGACGCCCACCGGCGCCACGCCGAGCGAGTAGAGGAAGTCGGCCTCGTTCAGGCCTGCCACCACGACCCGCTTCGGCTCGGCCGGGATCTCCGTCTCGCCGAAGGCGTGCTCGACCGTGACCGGGAACGCCGAGGACTGCGACCCGCCCGTCGGCTCGCCCTCGTCCGCGGCCTCGCCGCCCCCGCCACACCCGGCGGTGAGGAGGAGCACCACCAGGGTGGCGATCACCGGGCGTACGACGTGCATGAGCATCGGCTCTATCCTCAGGTCAGCTCTTGGCTAGGCTCACCTAACCAGCCGGCCCCCTCCCCGGCAACCGCCCGCGGGTTAAGGGTCGCTGTCGACTTGGGCGCCCGGGGACGTCTGCTCCCTTTCGGACAGTCTGCTCCCCCTACAAGGGGGTGCGAACTATCCGAAGAGGAGCAGACTTCGGCAGCGAGTCAGGATGGTTGGCTTTCAGAAGTTGTTTATCTTGTTTTGGCGGTATCATGGAGCCATGACAGCGAGGACCTCCGGCACCACCCGGACCGGCGCGACGGAGGCCAGGGAGTTCCAGGCAACCCTCAAGGGCGTCCTGGCGACGGTCCCTGCAACGAGCCGTGAGAGCTTCGTCCGGACCGTGCGCGGCACAGGAGCCGACGGACTCGAGGCGGACCTGTGGGGCAGAGGCCCTTCCGCAGCGGAGAGCCGGGCGGCGGGCCTGGAGAACCTGCGGCGCCAGTTCGAGGCGCGTGCCCGTGCGATCGAGGCCTCAGCGGATCGCGGCACCGCGGCAGAGCTACTCGGCATCTCCGAGCAGGCGGTGCTCAACCGCCTCGAGGTCGGCGACTTGATCGCGCTGAGGAAGGGCCGCGGGTGGCGGTTCCCGCTGTGGCAGTTCAACCCGGACACCGAGCGCGGGCACCTCCCCGGGATCGCTGGACTGCGCGTGGCCTTCCCAGGTGGGCCGGTGTCCCTGACCGAGTGGGCGACCCGGCCCAACCCTGAGCTGAACGGCGCCACCCCAGCGGGGGCACTGGCCGCCGGCCGCGTGGACGAGGTCGTCGAAGCTGCCCGGCTCGGCACCGCCGCCGCGTGGTAGCGCCGCTCCCTCCGCCGTCGCGTCCGCTGCGTGGTGGTCGATCCTGGACCTGGCGATGGCGGCCGCCGAGCCGGCATCATCCGTACGGCTGGTGCCGGATCTACCACCGTTCGGAACGTACGAGTGACGCGGTCAGCCATCGGCAGTTCGGGCCGCTCCACCGCCTCGACCCGCACACGGTCGGCACGGACGGCCGGCCGCGGGACTGCCCGGACGGCCGGTCTGTGCTGTACGTCGCCAAGGGTCTCCGCACGGCGCTTGGCGAGGTGTTCGGCGACTACCCGGAGGCCGGCGTGTGCCCCGACCTCCGGGTGGCGCTGCTGCGTCCGGTCGAGCCCCTCGCCGTACTCAACCTGCGAGGCGAGGCGACGGCCATGCGGATCGGTGCCCTGCCATCGCTCGCAACCGGCGACTACCCGCGGGCCCGTACACAGCAGTGGGCTCGCGCGATCTATGAGGACCAGCCTGTGGCCGGTACGACGGTGCGCGGCGTGTACTACGACGCCGCCCACACCCGAGGCGCCGCACTCGCTCTCTGGGACACCGACGGCGCTGTCGAGGTCGTGCGCGATGGCGCCGGCGCACCCCAGGACTTCGCACTCGCCGATCCCGCGATCTGGCCCCGAGCCGTCGCGGCCGCCGTCAGCATCGGGCTCCGCGCCGACCTCGTCCAGTCCTGTCCGTCATGCGCCTGAACACCGAGCAGCGCCTGCGAAGTTTGCTCCCCTTTGGCCCCGAGCCCGACCCTCGCGCATGGCCAAGCGTCACTTCGCGTCGGTGTTGTGGACGTGATTCCGAACCGGCCTCGTCAGGAGGGGAAGTGCCTGGCCCGCGAACAGGATCGCCAGGAGGGCGGCATGGCCACTGGTGAAGGCAGCGAGCGCGCAGACCACAGCTCCAGTCAACGACGTCACGACGATGACTCCTCGAGCGACACGGCTGCGCAGACGGTAGATGAGCCAGAGCATCGTCAGCCCGAGCAGTACCCACGGCGTACCCGCAGTCCTGTCGTCAGGCCCGTAGTCGGTCAGGCTGACCCGAACGACGAGGCACGCGGCGGACAGGCCCAGCAGCCAGCGCACCTGGGGTGGCGGGCTCACGGACGCGCCAAGCACGCGCGCGCCGGTGGCAACCCCGACCCTGCTCACCCTGCGAACGGTACCGCTACCCCCGCGGCCGACACCATGGGCGGAAGGAGTCTGCTCCCTTTGGATAGCTTGCTCCCCCTACAAGGGGGTGCGAACTATCCGAAAGGGAGCAAACAGCCCGAGCGGCAGCTGAGGAGGCCACAGAACGCCGAAGGCCCCCGGATCTGCAGATCAGGGGGCCTTCGCGGGTGGTACCCCCGACCGGATTCGAACCGGCGCTACCGCCTTGAGAGGGCGGCGTGCTAGGCCGCTACACAACGGGGGCTTGCCTGAGGCAACGAGCAGGAACTCTAGTCACAGGGCTGACGTCGTACCAAATCCCCGCCCGCCGAGAGCGAGGATGCTCGCTGGGGTACTAGGACTCGAACCTAGACTAACTGAACCAGAATCAGTCGTGCTGCCAATTACACCATACCCCACCGCCGGCGCCCGGAGGCCCGGTCAGCGACGCCCCCGGACCCGGGAGGGCCGCCGGCAGAGGCGGCCCGATCAGCTCGGAGGGCGCGACGGATCACGATACACAAGCCCCCGAGAGGCGGCCAAAACGGGCAACTCGGCGGTTGTCGAGACTCGCATCACACGCGCCAGCCCCAGCGCGAGGACGAGGTAGACGAGCGTCTGGGTGAGCGTCACGGGCAGCTGCCACCACGACGGGCTGGAGGGGTTGAGCGTGCTCGCCATGTCGCCGTACGCCAGCGCCAGCCCGAAGGCGAAGAGGTTGTTGAGGATGTGCATCGCGATCGCCGCCTCGAGCCCGCCGGTGGCGATCACGAGGATGCCCGCCAGCAGCCCGAAGGCGAGCCGGTCGATGAAGATCGGCGCGGTCTGCGAGCCGTGCACGAGCGCGAAGATGACGGCCGGGACGACGACCGCGGCGGTCTTGGCCAGCCACGGCACCCGGTAGAACATCCCGCCCACGGCCTGAGTGAGGTAGCCGCGGAAGAGATACTCCTCCGCGGCCGCCTGGAACGGCGTCAGGATGAGTACGACGAGCAGGAAGTCCCGCAGAGTCGGCGTCCACTCGTTCAGGCTCGTCGCGGCGACGGCGTCATCCAGGGGCAACACCGCGGACACCATGATCGTGGCGAGCAGCGCGACGAAGGCGATGCCGAAGCACGCGAAGAAGTAGCCCCACCGCAGCCGCGGCCGCACCGAGGAGAGCCACCCCGGCTTGAGCCCGTGCACCAGCCGCTGGCACAGCCAGGCGACCGGGATCATCGACGCCAGCGTCAGGTTGATGTAGGCCAGCGAGGCCGGCGTGGGCTCACTGAGGTCGGCCAGCGCGGCGACCCCCTCAAGCACGGGCTGCCCGGTGACGAGGAACCACATCCCGAAGGCCACCAGCCACGCCACCGGCAGCACCACGAAGGCGAGCAGGAAGGCCGTCGCCACCCCGACCGGTGCCCGCCACCAACCGGGCCAGCCGCCCAGGTGCAGCAGGTGGTACGACGGGGGCGGGAGCGGCCGGGGACCCACCTCGGGAGCCGGGGGCATCCCGAGCTGATCCGGAGGCGACCCGCCGGGCGCCTCGGTCATCCCGGCCCCCCGGTCATGCGAGTGCCCAGATCATACGAGCCCCGAGATCATGCTCATGCCAGCGCCGCGGCCAGCCGGGCGAGCGTCCGGTCGCGCCCGAGCAGCTCGATGGACTCAAACAGCGGCGGGCTGATCCGCCGCCCGCTCACCGCGACCCGGACCGGACCGAAGGCCACCCGGGGGGTGAGCCCGAGCCCGTCGATCAGCGCGGACCGCAGCGCGGCCTCGATCTCGGCGGTGCTCCAGCCGGGCAGGGCCGCCAGCGCGTCGTACGCCGCCCTCACGGCCACGAGCCCGGCCTCGTCGATCGGGTCGACGCGGACGAAGTGCTCCTCGTCGGCGAAGAGGAAGCCCAGCATGTCAACGGCCTCGGTGAGCTTGTTCATCCGCTCGGAGATCAGCGGCATCGCGAGCTCGAGCAGCTGCGCGTCGGAGTCCGTGACCGGATCGCCGACGACGCCGGCCGCCTTGAGATAGGGCAGCACCCGGTGCGTGAGCTCGTCGATGCCGAGCATCCGCACGTGGTCGGCGTTGATCGCCGAGGCCTTCTTGAGGTCGAAGCGGGCGGGGTTGGGGTTGACGTCGGCGATGTCGAACGCCTCGACCATCTCCGCGAGCGTGAAGACGTCGCGGTCCGCGGCGATCGCCCAGCCGAGCAGCGCGAGGTAGTTCAGCAGCCCCTCGGGCAGGAAGCCCTGCTCGCGGTAGGCCAGCAGGTGCGAGGAGGGGTCGCGCTTGGAGAGCTTCCGGTTGCCCTCCCCCATCACGTACGGCAGGTGGCCGAACCGCGGCGTACCGGTGGCGAGGCCGACCTCGATCAGCGCGTCGTACAGCGCGATCTGGCGCGGCGTCGAGGAGAGCAGGTCCTCCCCGCGCAGCACGTGGGTGATCCCCATCAGCGCGTCGTCGACGGGGTTGACCAGCGTGTAGAGCGGGTCGCCGTTGGCCCGGCACAGCGCGTAGTCGGGCACGTAGGTGGTGTCGAAGGTGACCTCGCCGCGCACCAGGTCGTCGAAGGTGATCTGGCCCTCGGGCATCCGGAACCGCAGGATCGGCGCCCGGCCCTCGGCCTCGAAGCCGGCGCGCGTCTCGACGTCGAGGTCGCGGCAGAAGCCGTCGTACCCCATCACCTTCGAGCCCGACGCCTTGCGGCGCTCCTCGACCTCCGCGGCGGCGCAGAAGCAGTCGTAGGTGTGCTTCGTGGCGCGCAGCCGCTCGAGCGCGTCGAGGTAGATGTCGCTGCGCTCGCTCTGCCGGTACGGCGCGTGCGGACCCCCGACGTCGGGCCCCTCGTCCCAGTCGAGGCCGAGCCAGCGCAGCACCTCGATGACGGAGCGGTAGGACTCCTCGGTGTTGCGCTCCTTGTCGGTGTCCTCGATCCGGAGCACGAACGTGCCGCCGTGATGGCGCGCGAACGCCCAGTTGAAGAGCGCCGTCCGCGCGAGCCCGACGTGCGGCGAGCCGGTCGGGCTCGGCGCCATCCGGACGCGGACGGGGGCCTGCGTGCTGCCTGTCACCTACTTCTTCACCACCTGGTTGGTCAGCGCGCCGAGCCCGGCGACCGACACCTCGATCTCGTTGCCTGCGTGCAGGGGGCCCACGCCCTCCGGGGTGCCGGTGAGGATGACGTCGCCCGGCAGCAGCGTCATGATCGCGCTGGCGTGGGCGATCAGCGTGGGGATGTCGTACACCATGTCCGCGGTCGTGCCGTCCTGGACGAGGTCGCCGTCCAGGTGGGTCTGGATCGCGACGCCGTCAGCGAAGCGGCCCGGCTCGATGCCGGTCGTGATCCACGGCCCGAGGGGGCAGAACGTGTCGAAGCCCTTCGCGCGGGAGAACCGGCCGTCCTTGCGCTGCAGGTCGCGCGCGGTGACGTCGTTGGCGATCGTGTAGCCGAAGATCACCTCGGCGGCGCGCTCGGCGGGCACGTCCTTGCAGATCCGGCCGATCACGACGGCCAGCTCGCCCTCGTAGTGGACGTCCGCGGACTGCGGCGGGTAGACGATGTCGTCGCCGGGCCCGATCACCGAGGTGTTGGGCTTGAGGAAGATCATCGGCTCGTCCGGCACCTCGCTGCCCAGCTCCGCGGCGTGGGCGGCGTAGTTGCGGCCGACGGCGACGACCTTGCTGCGCGGGATGACCGGCGCGAGCAGGCGTACGTCGGCGGCGCGGTGCTCGGGCCCGGCCGGCTGGATCCCGGCGTAGAGCGGGTCGCCGGTCAGCTCGGCGATCACCGCATCGTCGGAGAGCTGGCCGTAGTCGTCGAGGTCCCCGGTGATGACGCCGTAGCGGGGGTCCTCACCGGCGGTGAATCGGGCGATGCGCACGGTGCGACCCTATCGAGCGGGAGCAACGTTCCTGGATTCCTTGGCCCCTGCCGGGCCTTGTCGCCGCCCGCGAAGATCCACCACCGCATCGCCGCGAACCTCAGGATCGTGACCGCGAGGTTGGTGGCCGTCAGCGCGACCAGCTCGGTGAGGTGGCTGGTCCCGGTGCGCTCGAGCATCGCGAGCGCGCCGGAGGTCGCGGCCAGCCCGAGCCCGAAGACCGCGAGTCCCTGGAGCTGGTGCTTGAGGCGGCCCGGGCCACTGACTCCGAAGGTGAGCCGGCGGTTGGCGGCGGTGTTGCCGATCGCGGTGAGCAGCAGGGCGGCGAGGTTCGCGGCCTGCGCCCCGGTGACCTGGCGCAACGCTAGGAAGAGCAGCGCGTACGCCGCCGTGCAGGCCACGCCGACCAGCGCGAAGAGCACCAGTTGGCTGGCGGCGTTGCCTTTGCCGGCCGCCCTTCCGAGCCTGGTGGCGACCTCCGCGATCGGGAGCCTGCCGCGCAGGGACGCCCAGGCGAGCCGGCGGATGCCGCGCAGGTCGTCGACGGCGGTGCGCCAGACGTCGACCCGCGAGTCCGGGTCGTCGATCCAGTCGACCGGCACCTCGTGGATCCGCAGCCCGGCGCGCTCGGCGAGCACGAGCAGCTCGGTGTCGAAGAACCAGGTCTCGTCCTCGATCAGCGGCAGCAGCTCGGCCGCGACCTCGCGTCGTACCGCCTTGAAGCCGCACTGCGCGTCGGAGAACCTCGCCCGCAGTACGGCGCGGAGCAGGGCGTTGTAGGAGCGCGAGATCACCTCGCGGCGCGGGCCTCTGACGACGCGCGACCCTCGGCTCAGCCGGGTGCCGATCGCGACGTCGGAGTGGCCGCTGACCAGCGGCGCTACCAGCGGCAGCAGCGCATCGAGGCCGGTGGAGAGGTCGACGTCGGTGTAGGCGAGGACGTCCGCGTCCGAGCGGGACCAGACCCAGCGCAGCGCGCGGCCGCGGCCCTTGAGCGGGAGGCGTACGACGCGCACCTGTCCGTGGCGTCTGGCCAGCTCGCGGGCGACCTCGGCGGTGCGGTCAGTGCTCGCGTTGTCGGCGATCGTGATCCGCCAGCTCCACGGCATCGCCTCCAGGTGCCGCGTCAGCTCGGCGATCGCCCGCGGCAGCGCCTGCTCCTCGTTGTGGACCGGCACGACGATCTCCAGCACCGGCGCCGCGTGGCTGCCTTCGGGGGCTGGGCTCGTTCTTGGGCTCGCCGTTGGGCCTGCCAGGGTGCTCATGAGGCCGTGCCCGTCTGTGCGCCGCCCGACAGGTCGTAGAGCGTCACGCCGTCGACCTGCGTCGCGGGGAACGTCTCGGCCACCCAGGCCGCGATCTCGGAGGCGGCGCTCGAGCCGCCCGCCTGTCCGCCTCCCGGGCCTCCGCCGCCCGGGCCTCCACCTGCGCCTCCTCTGCCACCGCCGAGGCCGCCGCCCCCGGCGACGAACCAGTGGATCTCGCCGTCGGCGACCAACTCCTGGAACTCCGCGAGCGTCGGGCTGGGGTCGCTGCCGTTGAAGCCGCCGAGCGCCATCACCGGCTCCTCGGTGGCGAGCTGGTAGCCCGCCGCCGAGTTGGCGCCCACGACCGCCGCGACCCAGGTGTAGTCCTCCGCGCCCTCGACCAAGGCGTTGGTCAGCTGCTCGGTGGACTCGCTGCCCTCCAGGAGCCCGCCGACCGAGCCGCCGCCTCCGCCACCGGGAGCTCCTCCCTGGCCACCCGGCTGGGCACCGGGTTGGCCGCCAGGCTGTGTGCCCGGCTGCATCCCGGGCCCGCCGAACCCGCCACCGCCGAAGCCGCCACCGGGTCCTCCGCCGAGCCCATCTCCGGGCCCTCCCCCGGTGCTGGGCCCGGCGGTCACGATCGACCCGCTCTGCGGCGTGGTCGCGGTGGTGACCGAGAACGCGGCCGGGCCAGCGAGCGCGGCGAAGATCGCGAGCGCGGGGATCGCCGCCACCGCCCGCGGCGAGAGGTGTGGCAGCGCGGCGAGCAGGGCGGCCGCCCCGAGCCCGGTCAGGAGGACGACGTACCGCAGCCAGGGCAGGTAGTCGTCGTACCGGCCCAGCAGGACGAAGCCCAGCGTGGCCGTCAGCGCGATCGCGGCGACCAGGGCGGCGCGCGGCCAGGTCTCGTCGCGGCGGCGCCACAGGACCGTCGCGCCGATGCCGAC
>JBDHZS010000015.1:0-32641 GCA_039812025.1 Nocardioides sp.
GCCGCGACGTGCAGCGTCCACTCGGCCTCGATGCCGGCGTCGGCCAGCGCGTTGGTGACGGCGCCCCGCGCGAGGCGGACCGCGTCCTCGCTCGGCTGGGGGTCGTCATTCTCGACGATGTGCAGCACCAGCAAGTCGGTGTTCTGGGCCTGGGCCCACTCGACCGCGGTGACGAGTGCGGCGTGGCCCTGGGGGGTGTCGTTGTGGGCGACGGCTATGGACATATTGAGTGGCTCCTCATGGAAGTTTCCCGGCCAGCGGACGGGGTGATAGACCAACGGTGTCTCTTGCGGCATAGTGCCACACCAGGAGGTCGAGAATGATCCCAAAGTGGCTCACAAGAATAGTAGGCGTGGCAGCGGTCGTCGTGTTGGCGGTCGCTGCGGCGATCAATGCACATGGAACCGGCTCGGGCACAGACGCCCGGTCGAAGATGACCATCGTGGCTCCGGCCGCGGCCGGCGGTGGCTGGGACTTGGTCGCACGCGAGGCGCAGAGAGCAATGCGCAGCGGCGGCATCGTCAACAACGTCCAAGTGGTGAACATCCCCGGCGCCGCCGGCACCATTGGACTCAGCCAGGTCGCCCGCATGGACGGCGAGGCCACCACGTTGATGGTGACCGGCACGGTCATGCTCGGCGGCATCGCGCTGAGCTCGAGTGACCTGAGTCTGGAGGATCTGACGCCGATCGCGAGGCTGGCGCAGGACTTCCAGGTCATCGCCGTACCGGACCATTCGGAGTACGAGACGCTGGACGACTTCATCCAGGACTGGAAGGCCAACCCCGGGTCGCACCCGGTGGGCGGCGGTTCGGCCGGCGGTGTCGACCACATGGTCGCCGCGGCGCTCGCGCGCGAGGCCGGCATCGATCCCGCCGACATCCAGTACTCCCCCTACGCCGGCGGCGGCGAGCTCACCCTGAGCCTGCTGTCCACCGCGTCGGGCACACCCGGAGTCGGCATCAGCGGTTTCAACGATTTCCGCGACCTGATCGAGACCGGCCGGATCCGGGCACTCGCGGTCGTCGCGCCCGAGCGCTTCGAGGGGCTCGACGTGCCGACCATCGCGGAGGCGGGCTTCCCGGCCGTCGACATCGTCAACTGGCGCGGGTTCATGGCTCCGCCGGGCATCACCAAGGAGGAGCAGGACCTGCTCATCCAGCTCGTCACCGAGATGACGGAGACCGAGGACTGGCAGCACGCCATCGAGGTCAACCGGTGGGAAGAGGCGTTCATCACCGGCGATGAGTTCGGCGAGTTCCTGGTCGAAGAGCAGGATCGCATCACGAAGCTTCTGAAGGAGCTGGGATTGACATGAGCGAAGAAGTCAAGGAGGAGGGCGGCGTTCGCCCACCCGGCGCGCCCCCGGCGCACCACGAGCCCACGGAGGAGCACGGCTTCTGGGTCGGCCGCAGCGGCCTGGTGATGTGCGGCATCCTGGTCGCGATCGGGATCTTCGTGATCATGGGCATCTACGACATGGACGTCCCGCCCGACGCCGACACGCTGTTCGGGCCCAAGGCGTTCCCGTGGATCGCGGCCGTCGCGTGCTTCATCGTCGCGGCGTTCCTGGCGCTCGACATCGTGCGTCACCCCGACGTGCCGGAGTCGATGCTCGACGAAGACGGGCACCTGCTCCCCGGCACGGCCAGCAACTGGACGTCGACGGCGATCACGACCGGCTCGTTCATCCTGTTCGCGGTGCTCCTGGTGCCGGTCGGGTGGATCATCTCCGCCGCGATCGCGTTCTGGGGCATCACCGTCGGTCTCGGCAGCAAGAAGTACGTGTTCAACCTGATGATCGGGATCGCGGTCTCGTCGATCATGCAACTTGTCTTCGGGGGCCTACTCGGCCTGAACCTTCCGCCCGGAATCTTTGGATAGGAGGCAATCATGGAAAACCTCGCTTCATTGATGGGCGGCTTCGCCGACGTCCTCACGTTCAAGGCGTTGCTCTTCGTGGTCATCGGTGCCGTGATCGGCACCGCGGTGGGCGTGCTCCCCGGCATGGGCTCGGCGATGGCCGTCGCCCTGCTGCTGCCGATCACGTTCACACTCGACCCGCTCTCGGCACTGGTCATGTTCGCCGGCATCTACTTCGGTGGTCTGTTCGGCGACTCCATCGCCGGCATCCTGATGAACACACCAGGCAACTCGACAGCGATCGCGGGCACCTTCGAGGGCCACAAGATGGCCAAGAACGGCCGCGCCCCCCAGGCGCTGGCCACCTCAGCCATGGGCGCCTTCATCGGCGGCACGGTCGCGACGATCCTGGTGGTGTTCTTCGCCCCGTCGCTGGCGGAGCTGGGCACCAAGTTCGGTCCCGGTGAGTACTTCGCGCTGACGATCTTCGCGTTCTGCGCGATCGCCGCCGTGGTCTCCGACTCGGCGGTCCGCGGCCTCGCGGCCCTGCTGATCGGCCTGGTGCTTGCGATGGTCGGCACAGACCAGGTCAGCGGCGCGCAGCGGTTCACCTTCGGCAACCTGGCGCTCTTCGACGGCATCAGCATCGTGGTCATCACGGTCGCCATGCTGGCGGTCGGCGAGGTCATCTTCGTCGCGTCGAAGGTCGGTCGTCCCGACGACCGCAGCCTGGTCCCCTCCGAGGGCCGCCCGTACCTCACCAAGGCCGAGTTCATGGAGGCGCTCCCCGCCTGGCTGCGCGGCACGGCGTTCGGTGTGCCGTTCGGGGTCATCCCGGCCGGTGGCGCCGAGGTGCCGACGTTCCTCGCCTACGGCACGGAGCGTCGCCTGGACCGCCGGAGCAAGAACCCGAAGTTCGGGACCGGCGCCATCCGTGGTGTCGCCGCGCCGGAGGCCGCGGGCAACGCGACGTCCGGTACGGCGATGGGCGCCCTGCTCGGTCTCGGTCTACCGACCTCGGCGACCGCGGCGATGCTCCTGGCGGCGTTCCAGCAGTACGGCATGCAGCCCGGGCCGCTGATCTTCACCCGCAACCCGGACATGGTGTGGGCGCTGCTTGCCAGCCTCTTCATCGGCCTGGTCGTGCTGCTGATCCTGAACTTGCCGTTCGCGCCGTTGTGGGCGAAGCTGCTGAAGATCCCCAAGGAGTACCTCTACGCGGCGATCGGCATGTTCTCCTGCTTCGGTGTGTACGCCGCGAGCGCCGCGATGGTCGACCTCGCGTTCATGGTCGGCCTGGGTCTGCTCGCCTTCGCGATGCGTCGCTTCGACGTACCGCTGGCGCCGGTGCTGATCGGCGTCATCCTGGGGCCGCTCGCCGAGTCGTCCTTGCGGGATGCGATGAACAACTCCGAGAACGACCCGCTCACGCTGGTCAGCTCGCCGATCACCATCGTTCTCTACGCGCTGCTCGCCTTCGCGATCGCGTTCACCGTGGTGAACAAGGTCCGGGCCAGCAACTCCGAGGACTTCTGACGAGGAGTTCATTTCCACCTAGCCGACAGGGCCATCGACCATCGCGGTCGGTGGCCTTGTCGCACTCCGGCCGAAGATGCGGCAACTAGGGACGAACGACCCTGGCGCGCCGCGCGGCTCGGGCCCCAGAATGCTAGGCATGAGTCGTCTCCTCGTGCTGCTGCGCCATGCCAAGTCGGACTGGAGCAGGCCCGTCGGCGACGACGCACGGCCGCTTGCGGGGCGCGGGAAGCGGCAGGCCGCGGAGGCCGGGGTCTGGCTCGCCGAGAACGGCCCCGCGCTCGATCTCGCCGTGGTCTCCACGGCGCGCCGCGCGCAGGACACCTGGGCGCGCGCGTCCGCCCAGCTGGCGGCTCCGCCGCCCCAGCGCGACGAGGACGCGGCCTACACCTTCGACGGCGTGGACCTGCTCGAGATCGTCCGGGCGCTCGAGGACGACGACACCCTGAGCGCCGTGGTGCTGGTCGGCCACAACCCCGCGATGGCCGAGCTGGTCCACCTGCTCACCGGCGAGTCGGTCGGGATGCCGACCTCGGCGCTCGCGGTGATCGAGCTGCCCGCCTGGACCGCGCCGGGCCGGCTCGTCATGCACGGGCGGCCGCCGGCCTAGCCCGGACGCCACCGGGCGGAAAATGCCGGACGCCGGGCCCGCCCCCAAGGGCAGACCCGGCGCCGGGTGATGAAGAGATCAGGCCCGTGCGGCCCTCGCCGCCTCTTCTGCGGCACCGACGATGCCGGACTGGTTGAGCAGCTGGGCAGGCACGATCGGAGCCTTCAGCGACAGCCTGGGCAAGAACTTGTGGGCCTTCTTGCTGACGCCGCCCCCCACGATGAACAGATCGGGGGAGAAGAGCATCTCCACGTGGCTGTAGTAGCGCTGCAGCCGCTTGGCCCACTCCTTGTAGCTCAGCCCCTCGTTCTCGCGGATCGAGTTCGCGGCGCGCTTCTCCGCGTCGTAGCCGTCGATCTCGAGGTGGCCGAGCTCGGTGTTGGGCACCAGCGCGCCGTCGTTGAAGAGCGCGCTGCCGATCCCGGTGCCGAGGGTCGTGACCAGGACGACCCCGTCCTTGCCGCGCCCCGCGCCGTACCGCATCTCGGCGAGCCCGGCGGCGTCGGCGTCGTTGAGCGCCCGCACCTTGTGGCCGGTCGCCTCGGAGAGCCGCGCCTCGAGCTGGACGTTGATCCACTCCTTGTGCAGGTTGGCGGCCGAGTGGACGACGCCGTGCTGGACGACGCCCGGGAAGGTGCACCCGAAGGGGCCGTCCCAGCCCGCCCCGGTGACGACCGCCTTGACGGTCGACACCAGCGAGTCCACGGTCGCCGGATGCGGGGTGGGGATCCGCACCCGATCGCTCGCGAACGTGCCGGTCTCCAGATCGACGACGGCGCCCTTGACGCCGGTGCCGCCGATGTCGACGCCGAATCCGTGTGCCATTACATCTCCTCCAGTTCCCGGCCGCGGGTCTCCTTGACGAACTTCAGCACGAAGAGGAAGGAGAGGATGGCCATCGTGGTGTAGATACCGTACGCGAGACCGAGGCCGGCGTCGGAGAGCGCCGGGAAGGTCTGCGAGACGATGAAGTTTGCGACCCACTGTGCAGCCGCGGCGACGGCGAGTGCGTAGGCGCGGATCCGGTTGTTGAACATCTCACCGAGGAGCACCCAGACCACGGGACCCCAGCTCATGCCGAAGAAGACGACGTAGAGGTTGGCCGCGACGACGGCGACGATGCCCGCGGTGTCGCCGAGCACCGGGTCGCCGGCGGCGTTCGTCGCCGCGGTGCCGAAGATGTAGGCCATCGTGCCCAGAGTTGCCGCCATGCCAAGCGAGCCGATCAGGAGCAGCGGCTTGCGGCCGACCTTGTCGATCAGCATGATCGCGACGATCGTCGTGGCGATGTTGGTCACCGAGGTGAACACCGTGATCCCGAGCGCGTTGGATTCGTCGAAGCCGACGGCCTGCCACAGCACGGAGGAGTAGTAGAAGATCACGTTGATGCCGACGAACTGCTGGAACGCCGAGAGCAGGATGCCGATCCACACGATCGGCAGCAGCCCCGCCGCGGGGCCCTTCAGGTCGCTGATCGACTGCTTGGCCTCGGTGTCCATCGACGCCTGGATCTCGGCGATCTTGGCCTGCGGGTTGCCGCCGACGTAGTGCTCCAAGACTTCGGCGGCCTCGTCAAGGCGGCCCTTGGCGACCAGGTAGCGCGGAGACTCCGGGATCCGGGAGGCGAGAACTCCGTAGATCGTGGCGGGGATGGCCTCTGAGATGAACATCCAGCGCCAGGCCTCCAGGCCGAACCACAGCTCGTTGCCGGCGCCGCCCGCGGCGGCCGCGAGCGCGTAGTCGATCAGGAGCGCGACGAAGATGCCGCTGACGATGGCGAGCTGCTGGAGGGAGCCGAGGCGGCCGCGGATGTGGGCGGGGGAGACCTCGGCGATGTAGGCCGGCGCGATGACGCTCGCGGCGCCGACGGCCAGACCGCCGATGAGCCGGAAGGCGGTCAGGGACCAGATGTCCCAGGCGATGCCGCAGCCGACCGAGCTGACGAAGAACACGATGGCGGCGATCTTCATCACCGAGATGCGGCCGTACTTGCTGGCCAGGCTACCGGCGTACCAGGCGCCGACCGCGCAGCCGATCAGGGCGCTGGCGACGGAGAAACCGATCAGGGTCGCGCCGACCCCGCTCCACTCTCGGATCGCGCCGACCGCGCCGTTGATCACCGCGGTGTCGAACCCGAAGAGGAAACCTCCCATCGCCGCCGCCGCGGCGATCGTGATCACCCGAGACACAGGTGGGACGAGCGTGCCCGAGCTGTCGCTGGGCTGAGTTCCTGACATGTTGAAGTCACCGACTTTCTCTCGACTACCCCCGTTTGGGGGTCAGTGTGACGGCGGATACACCAGGAGGTCAAGAAGTGAACGGAAGGTGGCGAGTATCAACTTGGTAACGTTCAACCGGTGTATGCCACGGTGCGAATGGCCGCGGCGACCGCGCCGAGGAGCTCCGCCCGCTCGCCGAGGGCGGTGGGCACGATCTCGACCGTCTCCGCTGCGCTCGGGATGGCGTAGTGATGGACGGCGTCGCGCAGCGGGTCCAGCACCAGGTCGCCGGCGAGCGCGATCTCGCCGCCGACGACGATCCGCTGGGGGTCGAGCAGGTTGATGACGTTGGCCACGGCCACGCCGATGTGGCGCCCGGTCTCCGAGAGCACTCTGCGGCACAGGTGGTCGCCTCCCTCGGCCCGCGCCACAACCTCCCCGAAGCCGCTGAGCGGGCCGGTGCGGGGCTCGAGCAGGCGCACGATCGCGCGCGTGGAGACGAGCGTCTCCAGGCAGCCCCGGCTGCCGCAGCGGCACAGGTCGCCGTAGTCGCTGCGCTGCAGCGTGTGGCCGAGCTCGCCGGCGACGCCGCCCACGCCGGCGTGGGGGCGCCCCCCGACCACCAGTCCGCAGCCCACGCCCTCGGAGACCCACACGTAGACCATGTCGTCGACGCCGTGGGCCGCGCCCCAGGTCGCCTCGCCGAGGGCGCCCAGATTGCTGTCGTTCTGGACGGACGTCGGGAACCCGAACGCCTGCTCACACACCTCGTCGGGGTCGACTCCCACCCAGGCGGGCAGGATCGAGGCCGACCCCGCGCGTCCGGTACGCCGGTCGATCGGGGACGGCAGCGCGACCACCCCGCGGAGCACGTCGGCGTGGTCGACCCCCGCCTCGAGGAGCAGCTCGTCGATCAGTGCTCGGCCCTGGCCCAGGGAGGTCTCCAGCGACCAGCCGCCGGGGGTGGTCTGGCGGCGCTCGGCGAGCACCCGGCCGGTGATGTCGGCGATCGCCACCGCAAGGTGGAACCGGCCCAGGTCCACGGCCGCGACGTTGCCGGGCATCGCGGCCAGGCGCACGACCCGCCGCGTGCCCGAGCCCGACCCGTCGGACCGCTCGGCGACCCCCACCTCGAGCACGCCGGCGTCCACCAGCTCGCGGACGAGGTTCGACACCGTCGACGGCGCCAGTCCGGTGGAGCGGGCCAGGCCGGCCTGGGAGACGGCGCCCCCCTCGCGGACGGCGTCGATCAGGCGGTCGGTGTTCGCCTGCTTCAAGGCGGCGGGAGAACCGGGGCCCGAGCCGCGGGAGGCTTCGACGTTCATGAGTTGAACAGTAGACCGTCGAGTTCCCGGTCCGCGAGCCCCATCGTCACAGCGCGGGCGCGGGCACCCCGATCAGGTCCGCCAGGGCGCTGCGGAGGCCGGCGTTCCCGACGTCGACGATGCGCAGCGGGAGGCCGATCCGGGAGGCCGCGCGCTCGGCGAGCTCGCGGAGCTCGGCGTCCGGCTCCTGGGCGAGCCACACCACCTGGGTGTAGGCGCGGAAGTAGTCGTCGCGCAACTCGGGGTAGCGGTCCAGCCCGAGCTCGCGGACGACCGTGCGCTCGAAGGAGCGCACCAGGAAGTCGGTGAAGACGTACGTGCCCGGCTGCTCGGCGAAGAAGGCGGCCAGCCGCTCCGGACCGGCGTACACGTCGTAGCAGTGCAGGCCCGGCAGCCGCCGCAGGCCGAGCTCCTCGCAGAGGTCGTCCAGCGCGCCGTAGGTGCCGCAGTCGGCGTAGCCGATCGCGACCACGTCGTAGGACGCCAACAGCGACTCGGCGGCCCGCCGGACCTCGTCGGCGATCAGGTGCGGCTGGTTGTGGAGCAGCGGCGGCAGCGGGTGGACGTGCAGCGGCCACCCGCTGGCCGCGGCGATCTGCGCGGTGGGCTTGGCCAGCGCGCCGCAGGCGATGACGGCGACGCGCGGGGCCCCCGCACGCTCAGAAGGCGAGCTGGTCGACGAACCGGTCGTTGAAGTCAGGACGGTCGGAGAGCTCGACATACGCCACCTCCTCCAGGAGCGCATCCGCACCGGCGCGCTCGCGCCGGGACAGCAATGCCATTTTGGCACCCTCGCCCGCGACGTTGCCGGCGGAGACGATCCGCAGCACCGACAGCTTGGGCACCAGCCCGATCCGCACCGCGGCCGCCGGGGAGAGGTAGGAGCCGAACGACCCGGCCAGCAGCACCTGCTGCACGTCGGAGTGGGTGAGCCCCAACTCCTCGAGCAGCAGCGTCCATCCGGTGGAGATCGCGGCCTTGGCGAACTGGAGCTCGCGGACGTCGCGCTGGGAGAGGTAGACCGACTCCTCGACGTGGTCGGCGTCGCCGTACAGCACGAAGACCCGCTCCTGGCCGACCGCGGTGAGGCGGTCGGCGAGCTTCGGCAGGCTCTCGGCGGCCACCGCGTCGGTGATGAAGCGGCCGGAGGAGTCCAGCAGCCCGACCCGGACGAGCTCGGAGACGGCGTCGACCAGGCCGGAGCCGCACAGCCCGCGGGGGGTGACGTCGCCGATCACGCCCAGCTCGACCGAGCCGGCCTCGGGGTCGACCTTCACGGTCTCGACCGCGCCGTCGGCGGCCCGCATGCCGCAGCGGATCGCGCCGCCCTCGAAGGCGGGCCCGGCGGGCGCCGCCGTCGAGACGACGCGGTCGCCGTCGGAGAGCACGATCTCGCAGTTGGTGCCGACGTCGATGAAGAGCCGGGTGCGCTTGTCGCGGTCCATGCCGGTGGCGAGCATCCCCGCCAGGATGTCGCCGCCGACGTAGGCGCCCAGCGACGGGAAAAGCACGGCCCGGGCCCGGGGATGCAGGCTGAGCCCGATCTCGCTCGCGAGCACCGGCGCCGGGGAGCGGGTCGTCATCACGAACGGCGCCACGCCGATCGGCTCGGGGTCGATCCCGAGCACCAGCGCGGTCATCGTCGCGTTCCCGGCGAGCGCCACCTCGTAGACCGAGGCGGGGTCGATCCCGGCCTCGTCGCACACCTCGCCGGCGAGCGTGGCCAGGGTCTCGCCCGCCGCGCGCTGCAGCCGATCGAGGGCGTCGGGGTCCATCATCGTCGCCGAGATCCGGGTGATCACGTCGGCGCCGAAGGGCTGCTGCCGGTTGAGCATCGAGGCGACTGCCATCGGCGTCCCCGTGCCGAGGTCGAGCAGCGTCGCCACCACGGTCGTGGTGCCGAGGTCGAAGGCGATCGCATACCGCGCCTCGGTGGTGTCACCGGGCTCCACGTCGATCATGACCTCGTCGACGATCACGGCGGTGACGCAGAAGTCTGCCTCCCGCATCACCTTCGGGAGCCGCCGCAGCACATGCAGGTCGCAGCTGAGCTCCAGGTCGTCGATGGCGTCCAGCACCCGCGCCAGGTCGGTGCGCTGGTCGGCCAGGGACGGCTCCGGCAGCTCGACGTACCGCTTCTGCACCGCCGGTCGCAGGATGACCTGCCGTCCGACGCCCACGGTCGAGGCCTTGGGGCGGGTCGTGAGCGGGGGGACGTCGATGTCGAGGTCGCGGGTCGCCTGGATCAGGCAGGCAAGCCGCCAGCCGCCCTCGAGCTGCTCGTGGCTGAAGGTCCGCTCGTCGTGCCGGGTGATCGGCAGGTTGGCGTTGCGGACCTGGACCTTGCACTTGCGGCAGGTGCCGTGGCCGCCGCAGGTGGAGTCGATCGCGATGCCGTTCCACGAGGCGGAGTCGAAGACCGTGACCCCCGGCGGCACCCGCACCTGCCGGGTGCTCGCCGCGTTCGCGACCTGGAAGGAGAGCGTGACCCGGCCGACGCCCTCGTGGGACGCCTGCTTGGCGCCGGGAGGGTCGATCAGACCCTCCCGGCGCAGCTGGTCGGGCCGGAGCCTGTCCTCGCTCACTGGCCGGCTGCCGCCTGCTGTGCGCGGTGGGCGCTGATCCAGGCCATGCCCCACTCGTCGTTGCCGAGGAACAGGTCGGCGGCCTTGACGGACTCGACGATCTGGGGGGTCCGGGCGTCCATGATCGCCGAGGTCATGCCGTTGACCATCGCCATCGGCAGCCAGGTGGCGTTGAGCGTGTGCCGGCCGGGCATGCCGAAGGAGACGTTGGAGGCGCCGCAGGTCATGTTCAGGCCGTACTCGTCGCGGACCCGCTGCATCGCCCGCAGCGTGTTGACGGCGCTGGTGGAGTCGGCGCCGATCGGCATCGCGAGCGGGTCGATCACGATGTCCTCGAGCGCGATGCCGTACTCGCCTGTGGCGACGTCGACGATCTTCTTCACCAGGTCGACACGCTTGTCGGGATCCATCGGGATCTCGTCCACGTCGTTGGGCAGCGCGATCACGGCCGCGTCGTACTTCTTGACCAGCGGGAGCACCTGCTCCATGCGCTCGTCCTCGGCGGTGATCGAGTTGACCAGGGCGCGACCCTGGTAGACCGACAGGCCGGCCTCGAGGGCCTCGACGACCGAGGAGTCGATGCAGATCGGCAGGTCGGTCTGGGCCTGGACCTGGATGATCGCCTTGGCGAGCAGGTCGGCCTCGTCGGTCAGCGGGACGCCCATGTTGATGTCGAGCACGTCGGCGCCGCCGGCCACCTGGGCGGCGACGTCACGGTCGATCGCGGACATGTCGCCGTTGCGCAGCTGCTCCTGGAAGATCCGTCGGCCGGTCGGATTGATCCGCTCGCCGATGATGCAGAACTTGTGGTTGCGGCCGATGACGACCTCGCGGCTTGCCGAGCGGATCCGAGTCTCGGCGGGGACGACGGCCATCAGGCGGGCACCAGCGAGCGCTTGTGGTTCAGCAGGTCCTTGGCGCGGCGCACGGTGGCGGAGGCGTCGGCGGCGTAGCCGTCGGCGCCGACGGCGTCGGCGTACTCCTGGGTGACGGGCGCGCCGCCGACCATGACGATCACGGAGTCGCGCAGGCCGGCCTTCTGCAACGCGTTGATGTTGGCCTTGAACATCGGCATCGTCGTGGTGAGGAATGCCGAGAAGCCGACGATGTCGGGCTGGTGCTCCTCGATCGCGGCGACGAACTTCTCCGGCGCGACCTGGACGCCGAGGTCGATGACCTCGAAGCCCGCGCCCTCGAGCATGATGTTGACCAGGTTCTTCCCGATGTCGTGGACGTCGCCCTTGACGGTGCCCATCAGGAACTTGCCGATCGTCTCGACACCGGTCTCGGCCAGCAGCGGCCGCAGCACCTCCATGGCGCCGGCCATCGCGCGGCCGGCGATCAGCATCTCCGGCACGAAGAAGTCACCCCGCTCGAAGCGGGCACCGACCTCCTCCAGCGCGGGGATCAGTGCGTCGAAGAGCGGCGTCTGCGGCTCCATGCCGATCGACAGCGCCTCGTGTGTCAGCTCGAGCACCCGGGGCCCGTTGCCGACGAGGGTCTCGTCGAAAAGCCCCTGGAGAATCTCTTCCGGCGTCATGCGACACCTTCCTTTCCAGACTTGTGTGTCATGCCCCCCAGTTGTTCGGAGAGGCGGCTGGCTTGATGCATCAGGAGTCGGCCGGTGGTCCCGATCCGGTCCTGAAGCCGGGATGTCGGCCCCGAGAGGCCCAGGGTCGCGATCACGCCCTGGTTGCCGAAGACCGGGACGCCGATGGCGGTGAGTCCGATCTCCAGTTCGTCGACGGCGGCGGCGTATCCGTCCCGTCGGACGCGATCGAGGTCGCGCGCCAGCAGGTGGCGATCGACCACGGTGAAGGGGGTGCATGCCTCGAGCGGCCCGGACGGCAGGTCGAGCGCGCCGAGCGCGTAGAAGACCTTGCCGACGGCGGCGGCATGGGGCGGGACATCGACCGAGAGCCAGTCGCGCGTGCCCAGGAGGTAGGTGGAGTCGACCTGCGAGATGTGCACGATGCGGTTGCTGCGCGCGACGGCGAGGTTGATCGTCTCGCCCGTGGCCGCACCGATCGCCGCGAGCACGGGCTGCGCGGTGGCGATGAGCGCCTCGTCGGGGTCGTGCCGGGTCGCGTACTGCCAGAACAACGGGCCGGGCCCGTAGTTGCCGCCGGCGTCGCGCTCGAGCAGCTCGGTGCGCTCGAGCGCCGACAGCAGCCGGGAGGTCGTGGACTTGGGCAGGCCGCACAGGTCGGTGAGGTCGGCGAAACCGAGCGGCTGGTCGGCCTGGACCACGGTGGAGACCAGCAGGGCGGCGCGATCGACCGCCTGCGTGCCTCCTGCGGTGGCCGGCTCCGCCATGGTCGCGTCCCCTCTCGACTGCGCTCGTCGGGTCTCTCGTTCGTGCCTGGTTCCATCATATGGGAACCGTGTTCCACGAATCATCGCTCCTGAGGGATCCCCTGGTCAAGCCGGTGGTTGTGGGTTTGACCATTCGGCGCGATGAGAGGCAGGCTGTGCGAGTTGATCCATGATGTGGAACCCAGGTTCCACGATGCGCAACAGTTCCAGGGGAAACGCAGTCACGACGGGCTGGGAGGTCCGATGTTCCGCAACCAGATGCCTCGCTACGACATTCTCAGCGAGGACGCCATGGCCAAGCTGGACGCCGCTTGGCGTCGGCTGATCAGCGAGGTCGGCGTGGAGTTCATGGACCAGCGCGCGCTGGACCTCTTCGCGGCCGCCGGCCAGAGGGTCGAGGGCAACAACGTCTTCCTCGACCCCGACTTCGTGCTCGAGCAGGTCGCGAAGGCGCCGCGCGAGTTCGACCTCCAGGCGCGCAACCCCGACAACTCGGTCCACATCGGCGGCGACGCGATGGCCTTCGCGTCGGTCTACGGCCCGCCGTTCGTCCGGCAGGGCGACGTACGACGCGACGCGACCTTCGAGGACTTCAAGAACTTCATGAAGCTGTCGCAGTCCTTCAGCGCGCTCGACTCCGCGGGCGGCGTCATCTGCGAGCCGAACGACACCCCGCTCGACAGCCGGCACCTGGACATGACCTACGCGCTGCAGACCCTGACCGACAAGGTCTACCAGGGCAACGTGGTCTCCGGCGTCAACGCCGCGGACACGATCGCGATGACCTCGATCCTCTTCGGCGGCGGTGACGGCGCCGGGGCCGGGCGGGCCCGGATCGAGGAGACCCCGGCCACGATCTCCCTGATCAACTGCAACTCGCCGCTGCGCTGGGACGACCGGATGCTCGAGGCGCAGTTCGAGTACTCCGCGGCCAACCAGGCCGTCATCCTCACGCCGTTCCTGCTGATGGGCGCGATGTCGCCGGTGACCATCCCCGCGGCGCTGGTGCAGCAGATCACCGAGGCGCTCAGTGGCATCGCGCTCTCGCAGCTGATCCGTCCCGGGTCGCCGGTGGTCTTCGGCTCCTTCCTGTCCAACATCAACATGCAGTCTGGCTCGCCGACCTTCGGCACCCCGGAGTCCGGGATCGGGCTGCTGTGCACCGGCCAGATCGCGCGCCACTTCGGGCTGCCGTTCCGCACCGGCGGCGGGCTGACCTCCTCCCAGACGGCCGACGGCCAGGCGGGCTACGAGGCGCTGATGACGATGCTGCCGACGTTCCTGGCCGGCGCCAACTGGGTGCTCCACTCCGCCGGCTGGCTCGAGGGCGGCCTGGTCGCGGGGTACGAGAAGTTCATCATGGACGTCGAGATCCTGCAGATGCTCCAGCACGAGTTCACCCCGCTGGAGATCGACGAGGGCTCGCTCGCCTTCGACGCCTACGTCGAGGTCGGCGCCGGCGGCCACTTCCTGGGCTCGATGCACACGATGGAGCGCTTCCGCACCTGCTTCTACCGGCCGCTGCTCAGCTCCTCGGACAACTACGAGCGGTGGCTGCGCACCGGCGCCGCCGACACCGCCGATCGCGCAGGCAAGATCGCGGCCGAGAAGCTCGAGGCCTACGAGCAGCCGCCCATCGACGAGGCGATCCGCGCCGAGCTGGAGGAGTACGTCGTCCGGCGTCGCGCCGAGCTCGGCGACTAGCGATCTCCCCAGCCGAGGCGGAGCGAGACCTCCGCGGCGGCGTCGATGACCAGCTCGATCGCGCGGTCGATCTCCTCGTCCTTGAGCCGGAACGTCGGGCCCGAGACGCTCATCGACGCGATGACGTCGCCGTGGGCGTTGCGGATCGGGGCGCCGACGGCCGCCAGCCCGATCTCGAGCTCGTCCACCGCCACGGCGTACCCCTGCTCGGCCACGAGGTCGAGCTCGCGGTGCAGGTCGCGGCGGCGCGTGATCGTCGACTCGGTGTAGGCGGTGAGCCGGTCCAGGTAGCGATCCCGCTCGTCGGGCTCCAGGCCCGCGAGCAGGATCTTGCCGTTGGAGGTCGCGTGCAGCGGGATGTGCTGGCCGACCCAGTTGTGCGACTGCAGCGAGGATGAGCCCGTCGCCTGGTCGAGATAGAGCGCGGAGCGGTCGGCCAGCACCGCGATGTTGACCGTCTCGCCGGCCTCGGCGGCCAGCCTGCGACAGATCGGCTTCGCCTCCTGGACGACGTCGAGCCGGGCCGTCGTCGCGCCCGCCAGCCGGAGCACGCCGACGCCGAGGCGGTACTTGCCGCGGTCGGCGGACTGCTCGACCAGCCGATGCTGCTCCAGCGTGGTCACCAGCCGGGACGCCGTGGACTTGTGGACGCCCAGCCGCGTGGCCAGGTCGGTGACCCCGAGCTCGCCGTGGTGGGCCAGCAGCTCCAGGATCCCGAGCGCCCTGTCGACGGACTGCACCCCCTTGTCGGGGGACCCCTCGGTCGTGGCCGTGTTGCTCATGACGCAACGCTACCGCGTATGGCGCACCGATGCGCGCGCCGGTTGCTGGCGTCGCCCGGATCCGGGAGGCCGTTCCGAATTGCGGGACTGTTCCCCGCGTCCCATGATATGGAACTGCGAATCGGAACTTCATCGTCCGAAATCTCGAATGCTCATAATTATATCGCCACGTGGTCATCGCACGCGGATGTGGGAGGTGTTGTTGCGTATTACGCAATGATGTTGCGAATTGTGATCCAAATCATTGACACGGGCCTTCGGGGCGTCGATTGTGTCCTGGTCATAGGCAAATCAGAACAGGAGTGTGCATGGCCACCACAGACACAACCGAGGTGCATGAGAAGAAGCCGATCGACCTCGTGGTCTTCGGCGTCGCGGCCGCGATCGCCCTGACCTTCGTGCTGATCGCGGTGATCACGCCGACGGGCATGGACTCGACGACGAGCAGCATGATGACCTGGATGACCGGCAACTTCGGCTGGCTCTTCGTGCTCACCAGCGGGGCGTTCGTCCTCTTCTCGGGCGCGCTGGCGATCAGCCGTTACGGCAACATCAAGCTCGGGCCCGACGACGCCGAGCCCGAGTTCTCGACCGTCTCCTGGGTCTCGATGATGTTCGCGGCCGGCATGGGCATCGGCCTGATGTTCTACGGCGTCACCGAGCCGATCAGCCACCTCAACGCGCCGCCGATGGACCTGGCCGAGCCGGGCACGGCCGAGGCCGGGATCCTGGCGATGGAGTACACGTTCTTCCACTGGGGCTTCCACCCGTGGGCGATGTACGCCGTGATCGGCCTCTCGATCGGCTACTTCGCCTACCGCAAGGGCTACGGCAACCTGGTCAGCGGGACCTTCCGGCCGCTGCTCGGGGACCGCGCCTCGGGTCCGGCTGGCAAGACCATCGACATCGTCGCGGTGCTCGCGACCCTCTTCGGCTCGGCGACCTCGCTCGGCCTCGGCGCGCTGCAGATCACCGGCGGCCTCGGCGCGGTCTTCGGCATGGCCGCGGACGAGGACAGCCAGCGGTTCTACGCGACGATGGTGATCGTCGTACTCACGATCTGCTTCGTGCTCTCCGCGGTCAGCGGCGTCGACAAGGGCATCAAGTGGCTCTCCAACGCCAACGCGACGGCGGCGGCGCTGCTGGTCTTCTTCCTCTTCGTCGTCGGGCCCACGGTCTTCATCCTGAGCACCTTCACCGAGTCGATCGGCGGCTACTTCACCCACATCTCCGCGATGGGCTTCCGCACGGGTGCCTTCGGCGGCTCGGAGTGGCTCAACGGCTGGACGATCTTCTACTGGGCCTGGTGGATGAGCTGGACCCCCTTCGTCGGCATGTTCATCGCCCGCATCTCCAAGGGCCGCACGATCCGCCAGTTCGTGACGTACGTCGTGATCACCCCGTCGTTGGTCTCCTTCATCTGGTTCGCGATCCTCGGCGGCGCGGCGCTGGATCTGCAGATCAACCAGGGCGTCACGCTGCCCGAGGGTCAGGAGGCGGCGCTCTTCTTCACCCTGGAGAGCTTCCCGCTGTCCGGCATCACCTCGACGCTGGCGATCTTCCTGATCGCGATCTTCTTCATCACCGGCGCGGACAGCGCCTCGATCGTGATGGGGATGCTCAGCCAGGGAGGCGACGAGTCGCCCCGCAAGCCGCTCACGATCTTCTGGGGTGTCGCCACCGGTGCCGTCGGCGCGGTGCTGCTCTTCGCGGGCGGGCTGGAAGCGCTCCAGAGACTGGTGATCCTGGTCGCGGGGCCGTTCATGCTCGTGTTGATCGCGATGTGCTTCTCGTTGATGCGCTCGCTGCGGGCCGAGCCCTTCGAGGCCACGCTCACGCCCCGGGTGCGTCGCGCCGTGGAGCACGCGCAGAAGAGCGACGACCTGGACCAGCACCTGGTCGCGCTGGCCGCGCTCGGTCACGACCACCCGGACCTGGAGGTCGTGGAGGTCGTCGAAGTGGTCGAGGTCGTGGAGGTCGACGGGACGGGCCCGTCGAAGTCGTGACCTGATCCATCGCTCGAGCGACCGCGGGCCCGGCTCCCTCTTTCGGAGGGGCCGGGCCCGCGGCAAACTGTCCCGCGTGTGACCCATCCCCGCTTGACACCCGGGGACTCCCGCCCGCATCCTTGGGGTGTTTCATATAACGCATCGAGGTTGCATCATGCGCAACAGAGAAGGAGATGGTGATGGCTGACGTTCCCGCCACCGCCAAGTGCGTCGTCATCGGCGCCGGCATCGTCGGCAACGGCCTGGTCTGGCACCTGGCGCGCCTGGGCTGGCGCGACATCGTGCAGCTGGACAAGGGCCCGCTGCCCAACCCCGGCGGCTCCACCGGCCACGCCTCGAACTTCATCTTCCCGGTCGACCACTCCCGCGAGATCACCGACATCACCGCCGACTCCATGCGGCAGTACAAGGAGATGGGTGTCTTCACCGAGTCCGGCGGCATCGAGGTGGCCCGCACCGAGGAGCGGATGGAGGAGCTGCGCCGCCGGATGAGCAGCGCCAAGGCCTGGGGCATCGACTCCAAGCTGATCACCCCCGACGAGATCCAGGAGCTGGTGCCCTTCTGCGAGACCGACCAGCTGATCGGCGGCTTCTACACCCCGTCGGTCGGCGTCGTGGACTCCCTGCGCGCCGGCACGATCATGCGCGAGAAGGCCCAGGAGCTGGGCGCGCTCACCGTCGTACCCAACGTCGAGGTCATCGGCCTGGACACCACCGAGGAAGGCGGCCGCCGCCGGATCACCAAGGTGCGCACCGACAAGGGCGACATCGAGGCCGAGTACGTCCTCATCGCCTGCGGCGTGTGGAGCCCCAAGATCGGCGACATGGCCGGCGTCCGGATCCCGCTCTACCCCGCCGTCCACCAGATGATCTCCGTCGGCCCCTGCCCGCAGCTGGCCGAGAAGGAAGGCGAGATCAGCTTCCCGATCGTCCGCGACATGGACACCCTGTGCTACGAGCGCCAGCACGGCGCCGACATGGAGGTCGGCTCGTATGCCCACCGCGCGATCCTGTGGGAGCCCGAGGACATCCCCTCGATCGAGGCGAGCCGCCTCAGCCCGACCGAGCTGCCCTTCACCGAGGACGACTTCGACACCCAGCTCGAGCAGGCCTTCGAGCTGATGCCCGAGCTGCTCGGCGCCGAGGGCGCCGAGATCCGCTACGCCATCAACGGCCTGCTCTCGCTGACCGTCGACGGCTCGCAGATCCTCGGCGAGTCCGAGGTCGCGGGCCTGTGGGTCGCCGCGGCGGTCTGGATCAAG
Source organism: Nocardioides sp. (assembly GCA_039812025.1). Classification (GTDB taxonomy): domain Bacteria; phylum Actinomycetota; class Actinomycetes; order Propionibacteriales; family Nocardioidaceae; genus Nocardioides. Next base: position 18,212 of record JBDHZS010000015.1, read on the forward strand.
GAAGGCCCGGGCATCGCCCGCGCGGTCGCCGAGTGGATGGTCGAGGGCCAGAGCGAGATCGACGTCAGCCACAGCGACATCGCCCGCTTCCACCCGCACCAGCGCGAGCGCGAGCACGTGCACGCCCGGACCTCCGAGGCGTTCATCAAGACCTACGGCATCGTGCACCCGGCCGAGCAGTACGAGTCGCGCCGCGGCCTGCGCACGACGCCGATGTACGACGCCCAGGCGGCCGCCGGCGCCGTCTTCTACGAGACCGTCGGCTGGGAGCGCCCCTGGTGGTACGAGTCCAACGCCGGCCTGGTGGAGAAGTACGGCGACGCCGTCATGCCGCGCGAGGCCGAGTGGGACTCGCGCTGGTGGAGCCCGATCATCAACGCCGAGCACCTCGCGATGCGCGAGAACGGCGGCGTGATCGACCTGTCGGCGTTCCAGATCTTCGACATCACCGGTCCCGGCGCCCTGGACAGCGTGCAGTACACCTGCGTCGCGCAGTGCAACGTGCCCGTGGGCAAGGTCATCTACACCCCGGTCCTCAACGCGGCCGGCGGCTTCGTCTCCGACCTCACCGTGATGCGGCTGGGCGAAGACCACTTCCGGGTCGTCACCGGTGGCGCGCACGGCATGGTCGACAACAAGTGGTTCTCCGACCGCCTCGCCGACGGCGCCGAGCTGACCGACATCACCAACGACCTGCTCACGATCGGCCTGTGGGGCCCCCGGGCGCGCGACGTGCTCGGCGCTCTGACCGACGCCGACGTGAGCGACGCCGGCTTCGGCTTCCTGAGCTGCCGCGAGATCAACGTCAAGGGCGTCTCCGCCCCGGTGCTCGCCTCCCGGATCTCCTACGTCGGTGACCTGGGCTGGGAGCTCTACGTGCCGACCGCGGCCGCCGCCGAGCTGTGGGACGTGCTGCTCGCCGAGGGTGCCGCGTCCGGCGTCGTACCCGTCGGCATCGGCGTCTACGGCACGACCGGTCGCATCGAGAAGGGCTACCGGGCGTTCGCCGCGGAGCTCGACGCGGAGCGCTCGATCATCGAGGCCGGCATGGCGCGGCCCAAGGTCAAGCTCGCCGACTTCGAGGGCAAGGCGGCCTACCTGGCGCAGCGCGAGGCCGAGCCCGAGACCGTCCTGTGCACGCTCACGGTCGACGACCACACCTCCGCCAGCGGCGTCAAGCGCTACATGCTCGGCGGCGAGCCGATCCTGACCACCGACGGCGGGCTGCTCACCGACGGTCACGGCCACCACCCGTACGTGACCAGCGCCGGCTCCGCCCCGAGCCTGGGCAAGCACATCCTGCTCGCCTACCTGCCGCCGGCCGAGGCGGTGCTCGGCAACAAGCTCGCGGTCTCCTACATGGAGGAGCTCTACCCGGTCACCGTCGAGTCGATCGACGCCACCCCGCTGCTCGACCCGGCCAACGAGCGGTTGCGATGACCGACGTACTGGTCTGTGTCAAGCGCGTCCCGTCCTCGGCGGGCAAGGTCACGCTGACCGAGGACGGGCAGGGCGTCGACGGGCGTACGACGGGCTTCACGGTCTCCGCGCACGAGGAGTGCGCCGTCGAGCTCGCGGTGCAGGTCGCCGCCGCCACCGGCGGCTCCGCCACCGTGCTCAGCCTGGGCACCCCGGACGCCGTCGAGCAGCTGCGTAACGCGCTCGGCGTGGGGTGCACCGCGGCGGTGCTCGTCGACGGTGAGCCGTCGTCGTACGGACCCGCGGACGTCGCCCGGGAGATCGCCGCGGTGGTCGAGGCGCACGAGGCGGAGGGCCGGACCTACGGCCTGATCCTGCTCGGCAACGACGCCGCCGACTCCGGCGACTTCCAGGTCGGCATCCGGGTCGCCTACGCGCTCGGCCGTCCCGTGGTGAACGGTGTCTCGAAGGTCACCGTCGCCGACGAGGAGGTCACCGCGCAGGGGTCGGGTCCCGACGGGCCGGAGACCTTCCGGCTGCCGCTGCCGGCCGTCGCGACGATCCTGGAGGGCGGCGTCGAGCCGCGCTACCCGACCGTGCCGGGCCGGATGAAGGCCAAGAAGGTCGTCATCGAGGAGCGCCCGCCCGTCGCCGATCCCGCCGGGTCCCGCCGGATCAAGATGTTCCTGCCGCCGCCGACGCCGAGCAACGTCGTGGTCCTCGGTGAGGGCCCCGCCGCCGCCGGCGCCGTCGTCGACCTCTTCGAGAAGTTGGGGGTGTCCAAGTGATCCTCGTCGTCATCGAGGTCGACGGCACCGGAGCCGTCGAGGTCTCCCGCGAGACCGTGGCCTTCGGCCGGGAGTTGTCCAAGGCCGGCGGGGGCGTGCCGATCGACGCCGTCGTGGTCGGCGCCATGCCCGAGGGGCTCACCGTCGACGCGCTCGCCGCGCAGCTGGGGACCTACGGCGTCCGCACCCTGCACCACGCGGTGGGCGGCGCGTTCGCCGACTACTCCGGCGCCGCCTGGGCCGCCGCCGTGGTGGCCGCCCGCGCGGCCGCCGGGTCGGTGGTCGTCACCGCCGCCGGCAGCTCGCGGGGCAACGAGATCCTGGCCCACGTCGCGGTGCGCACCGACGCGCCGTTTGCGGCCAACGTGGTCTCGTTCTCCTCGCTCGCGCCGTTCACCGTCACCCGCCAGGTCGTCGGCGGCGCGGCGCTGGAGGAGGTGCGGCTCGACCATCGTCCAGCCGTCTTCTCCGTCGCCGGTCACGTCGTCGAGGCCACCCCGGCGGACCCGCCGGGGGCTCCCGCGACCGTGGCGCCGTTCACCCCCGAGGTGAGCGACGCCGACCTGGTCGCCCGCGTGGTCTCGCGCGAGGCGCCGCCTCCGGACGAGTCGGGCAAGCTCAAGTCCGCCCGGGTCGTCGTCGGCGCCGGCCGCGGCGCGGGCGGGGCCGGAGGCTTCGGCCCGGTCGAGGAGCTCGCCGAGCTGCTCGACGGCACCGTCGGCGTCTCCCGCGTGGTCACCAGCCTCGGCTGGCGCCCGCACCACGAGCAGGTCGGCCAGACCGGCTCGCGGATCTCGCCGGAGCTCTACATCGCCTGCGGCATCAGCGGCGCCATCCAGCACTGGGCCGGGTGCTCGTCGTCCAAGACGATCCTCGCGATCAACACCGACCCCGAGGCGCCGATGATGACCAAGGCCAACTACGCCGTGGTCGGGGACATGCACGAGGTCCTGCCCGCCATCAACGAGGAGCTGCGCTCCCGCGCCTGACCCGCGAGTCGGCGCAAAAGTGCACCAAAATCACGCCGAGTCGGCGCAAAGATGCACGGTTATCCACAGCCGGGGATGCTCCCCTGTGGACGACCGTGCACTTTAGCGCCGACTCGGCGGGATTCTCGTGCACAGATGCGCCGACTCGGCGTGATTTTCGTGCACAGATGCGCCGACTCGGGGTGTTTCGAGTCGGGTGGGGGAAGGTCAGGAGAAGGCCGGGACCACGTGCTTGATGAAGAGCTCGAGGGACTTCTTCTTCTCCTCGTGGGGCAGCGAGTTGTCGCACCAGAAGCTGAACTCGTCGATGCCGAGGCTCTCGTAGAACCGCAGCCGCTCGATCACCTCGTCGGGGGTGCCGATCATCGCGGTGCGGTGCAGCGAGTCCAGCGCGAACTCGGGCCGCTCGGCGAAGACCTCCTCCGGGACCGGCGGCAGGAAGCCGTTGACCGGCGTCGACTTGTTGCCGAACCAGGCGGCGAAGGTCCGGTAGAACCGGGAGATCGCCTCCGCGGCGGGTCGCCAGCCGTCCGGGTCGGAGGCCTCGTGCACGTGGGTGTGGCGCAGGACCATGATCTCCGGGCGGGCCACCTCGGGGTGGTTGCCGACGGCGGTGTCGAACTTCTGCTTCAGGTCGGCCACCTCCTCGTCGCCCTTCATCAGCGGCGTCACCATCACGTTGCAGCCGTTGGCGACCGCGAAGTCGTGGGAGTCGGGGTCGCGGGCGGCGATCCACATCGGCGGCGTCGGCTGCTGGACCGGCTTGGGCACGCTGGTCGAGGTCGGGAACTGCCAGATCTCGCCGTCGTGGGCGTAGTCGCCCTGCCACAGCTCGCGTACGGCGGGCACCAACTCGCGCAGGTGCTTGCCGCCGTCGGTGGCCGGCAGCCCGCCGGCCATCCGGTCGAACTCGAACTGGTAGGCGCCGCGCGCCAGCCCGACCTCCATGCGGCCGTCGCTGATGACGTCGAGCAGCGCGCACTCGCCGGCGACCCGGATGGGGTTCCAGAACGGCGCGATGATCGTGCCCGCGCCGAGCCGGATCGTCGAGGTCTGGCCCGCCAGGTAGGCCAGCAGCGGCATCGGGGAGGGCGAGATCGTGTACTCCATCGAGTGGTGCTCGCCGATCCACACCGTGCCGAAGCCGCCGGCCTCGGCCAGCTGCGTGAGCTCGGTGAGGTCTTCGAAGAGCTGCCGGTGGGAGACCTGCTCGTCCCACCGCTCCATGTGCACGAACAATGAGAACCGCATCGCTATCGCTCCTTGATCATCTGTTGGGGGATCGTCTGTTCGGGGAAGGGCCGGTCAGCTCCGCATGACGAACGGGTCGGCGACCGGGTCCTCGCTGGTGTTGATCCACACGCTCTTCAGGCGCGTGTAGTCCTTGATCGTCTCCTGGCCGTGCTCGACCCCGACGCCGCTGCTCTTGAAGCCCTGGCGCGGCGACATGGGCGACATCGCGCGGTAGGTGTTCACCCAGATCGTGCCGGCGTCCAGGCGCGCGGCCATCCGGTGCGCCCGCGACAGGTTGCTGGTCCACACCCCGGCGGCCAGGCCGTACTCGGTGTCGTTGGCGAGCCCGACGACCTCGTCCTCGGTGTCGAAGGGCATGATCGCCGCGACCGGGCCGAAGATCTCCTCGCGTACGACGCGCATGTCGTTGTCGACGTCGACCAACACGGTCGGCTCGTAGAAGTAGCCGCCGAGGCCGCCGTCGGTCGCCCGCCCGCCGGTGAGCACCCGCGCGCCCTCGGAGCGGCCGAGGTCGACGTAGCCAGCGACCTTGTCGCGCTGGTCGGCGAAGGCGAGCGGCCCGAGCTCGGTGTCCTCGGCGAGCGGGTCGCCGATCCGGATGCTCCGGGCCCGCTCGGTCACGCGCTCGAGCAGCTCGTCGTACACCTCGCGCTGGGCGAAGACCCGGCTGCCGGCGATGCAGGTCTGGCCGGCGGCCGCGAAGATGCCGGCGACGACCCCCATCGCGGCGTTGGCCACGTTGGCGTCGGCGAAGACGATGTTGGGCGACTTGCCGCCCAGCTCGAGCGTGGAGCCGATGAAGCGGCTGGCGGTCGCGGCGGCGATGCGGGACCCGGTCGCGGTGCTGCCGGTGAAGGAGATCTTGGCCAGCCGGCGGTCGTCGACCAGCGCCTGGCCGGCCTCGGCGCCGAAGCCGGTGACCACGTTGACCACGCCGGGCGGGAAGCCGGCGTCGATCACGAGCTCGGCGAGCCGGATCAGCGAGGCGGAGGTGTACTCCGACGGCTTGATCACCACCGTGTTGCCGACGCACAGCGCGGGCGCGAGCTTGCTGGAGGTCAGCGTGAGCGGGGAGTTCCACGGCGTGATCGCGCCGACGACCCCCAGCGGCTCGGGGACGGTGTAGTTGAGCACCTTGCGGTCCGAGGTCGGGATGTAGTCGCCCTGGATCTTGTCGGCGAGGCCGGCGTAGTAGTAGTAGTACTCCGGCACGCCCGCCATCTGGCCGCGCATCTCGCGCAGCAGCTTGCCGTTGTCCTGGGTCTCGATCCGGGCCAGCTCCTCGGCGTGCTCGCCGATCAGGTCGCCGAGCCTGCGCAGCAGGTGGCCGCGGCGGGTCTGGCTCAGGTCTCGCCAGGCGGGGTTCTCGAAGGCGGCCTGCGCCGCCGTCACCGCGCGGGCGACGTCGGCGGCGTTGCCCCGGGCGGCCCGGTAGAGCGGCCTGGTGGTCGCCGGGTTGGTGCTCTCGAAGTACTCCCCGGACTCGGGCGCGCTCGGCTCGCCGGCGATGAAGTGCTGCAGCTCGGGCAGGTCGGGGGTGATGTCAAGCTGGTTCATGGGCGTTGTCTCCGATGAAGGCGGTCAGGGCTTCGGTGAGCGCGGGTGGGTCCTGGACGGGCAGCATGTGGCGGGCGGCGGGCACGACGACGGCCCGGCACCCCGGGATCGCCTCCGCCAGCCGCCGGGTCATCGCCGGGGTGGACCCCGGGTCGTCGGCGCCGGTGACGGCCAGCGCCGGCTGGGTGATCCGCCCCAGCTCCGGGCCGATCTCGGCGTCGGCGGTGGCGAAGACGCGATAGCAGGCGCGGAACGACGCCCGGTCGTTGGCCAGCAGCACCGCCTCGGTGCGCTGCACGAGCTCCTCGGCGACGTCGGCGCCGTCGTACCAGCGCCTCAGCGAGGCCTCGACGGTGCCGGCGAAGTCGGTCTCGGCCATGTGCAGCCGGGCGAGCACGGCCTCGCGTTCGGGCGGCGTACGACGGCACACCGAGCTCACCGAGGTGAGCGTGGCGACCAGGTCGGGCCGGTGCACGGCGAGGTGCTGCGCGATCAGCGCGCCGAGTGAGAAGCCGACCACGTGCGATCCGGGCGGGATCTCGTCGATGAGCCCGGCGGCCAGGTCGGCGAGGCCGACGCCGGCGGCGACCCGATCGCGCCGGCCGTGGCCGGGCAGGTCCGGCGTGAGGATCTCGACGTCGCTCCCGAGCTCGCGCTCGAGCAGGGCCACGACCGGCTCCCACATGGTGTGGTCGAGCCCCACGCCGTGGAGCAGGACCAGGCTCGGCTTGGTCACGGCATCTCCCCGGATCCCGCCCTACCGCTCGCTCGAGAGCGGGGCGAGCCGCTGCTGGGGACGACCCTGCGCGGCGGCGGCGAGCGCGATCACGATCTCGCCCGGGTGCGGGGCGTCGGCGATGCGGACCTCGACGCTCTGGTGGTGGGAGCGGATGGTGGCGTCGGTGATGTGCTTGAGCGGGATGTCGAACGAGACGCCGCTCGGGCCGCGCTTCTCCACCGCCGGCAGCAGGGTGGTCGCGTTGGCCGCGGTGCGGAAGTGGTCGCCGAACTTCAGCGTGTGGATCAGCGCCGAGGCGTGCTCGATCTCGCCGTCGAGGCCGACGATGCCGGCCTTGCCGTAGGCCTCGGCCGGGGCGCCGAGCGCCTCGAGGACCAGCGGGGCGACGAGGGCGCCGATGTCGGAGGCGTGCTCATCGATGCCGGGGGCGAGGTCCTCGACGAAGCCCTGGCCGGCCCACGGGTTGTCGATGACGGCCGCCACGATGGCGACGCGGGCGGCGGGCGAGACCTCGCGGCCGCCCTCGGCCAGGGTCTCCTCGACGATGGTGACGATCTTGCGGACGTTCATCATGCTCCAGTCTTCACGGTCTCGGAGGTCACGGCGGGGTCGGTGCGGCGATCGCCGATCCGCGGGTGCGGGCGGGGCCCGCTGGAGGCGGCGGCGATCACGACGATCTCATCCGCCCGGGGTGCGTCGGGCACGTGGGCGGGGACCGTCTGGTAGTGGCTGCGGGTGGCCGCGTGGGTCTTGTGCCACATCGGTACGACGAGCGGCTCGCCCGCCTCCGCCCGGCCGTCGGCGAAGCAGATGATCGACTCGCCGCCGAGGAACTCGCGGACCAGGTTGCCGAAGTACGGCGTGTGGATCAGCGCGCCGGCGTGCTCGATCTCGCCGGCGCTCCCGACGAGGGCGGCCTTGCCGAAGGCCTCGACCGCGTCCACGCCGCCGAGGGCGTCGAGCAGGCGGTCGGTCAGCATCCTGGCCAGCTCCGGGGCGATGCGGCGTGCCTCGTCCGAGAGGTCGGCGTCCGGGCCGGTGCCGAGCCACGGGTTGCGGATCACCGCGGCCACGCTGGCGCGCGTGGCGGGCCGGGCCGGCGCGCGGCCGGCCTCGGTGAGGACCACCTCGCGGTAGGTCACGAGCTTGCGGAGCCCCAGCCCGGTGTGCGCCTCGGTGCCGGGCGGCTCGGGAAGCGTCGCCGTCGTCGTACCTTCTTGCATGCTAGAACCCTAGTGCCGGCCGACGTGATCGTCAAGGACGAACCGTCCGCCCCGCGGAGTCGAGTGCCCAGGGCAGAACGTTTACCTGCGGGAACCTCAATAGTGCCCCCGGGAATCTTGACAGCTCCAAGTGACGTGCCTAACGTCTTCTTGTATGCCAGAGACCGGTCTGGCGTGAAGCTCGCAAGGAGACACATGTCCAGTCACGAACCATCAGACGCCGTGGATCGGGCCACACCGACGGACCAGGGCGAGGCCCTGACGGAGTTCGAGGAGGAGTTTCGGCCCGGCGACGGCGTGGGCAACCCCGCGGACCTGGCGCTGGCCAAGCGGTCGCTCGGCGCGGTCTTCTACGTCTCCGTCGGGATCTCGGCGCTCTTCGTCCTGTGGGGCGTCCTCGCGCCGACGAACCTGGGCGAGGTGATGGGCGAGGCGCTCAACTGGGTCACCGGCAACTTCGGCTGGAGCTACCTGGTCATCGGGCTGGGGATCCTGCTGTTCCTGGTGTTCCTGGCCGCCAGCCCGCTCGGCTCGATCCGGCTGGGCAAGGACACCGACCGGCCCGAGTTCTCCACCCTGTCCTGGCTGGCGATGATCCTAAGCGCCGTGATGGGCATCGGCCTGATCTCCTACGGCGTCGCCGAGCCCATCTCGCACCTCGCGACGCCGCCGCACGGCCTGGCCGAGCCCGGCACGCCCGACGCCGCGCTGCGGGCGCTGCAGTACTCCTACTTCGACTGGGGCCTGCACGCGTGGGGCATCTTCGCGATCTTCGGGCTGGCGATCGCCTACTCGACCCACCGCAAGGGCCGCCCCACGCTGGTCAGCGCGATGTTCGAGCCGTTGCTCGGCGACAAGGTGCACGGCCCGGTCGGCAAGACCATCGACGTACTCGCCGTCTTCGCCACGCTCTTCGGCACCACCACCTCCCTCGGCCTCGGCGCCCAGCAGATCAACAACGGTCTCGACCGCCTCTTCGGGATCTCGGTGACGACGCCGGCGCAGGTCGTCATCATCGCCGTGGTCACCGTGCTCTTCACGCTCTCGGCGATCACCGGCGTCAGCAAGGGCATCAAGTACCTCAGCCAGACCAGCACCACGCTCGGCATTGCGCTCTTCGTCTTCATCCTGGTCGTCGGGCCGACCGTCTTCCTGGTCAACCTGTTCATCGAGTCGCTCGGCCTGTGGGCCTCGGACTTCTTCCGGATGAGCCTGCAGGGCACCGCCTTCGGCGACCTGGAGTGGATGCAGTGGTGGACCTACTTCATGCTCGCCTGGTGGGTGTCGTGGGGCGCGTTCGTCGGCGTCTTCCTGGCCCGTATCTCCCGCGGCCGCACGATCCGCGGCTTCATCGTCGGCGTCATGGTCGTGCCGAGCCTGGTCTTCTTCATCTGGTTCTGCGTCTTCGGCGGGACCGCGATGTACGTCGACATGTTCGAGGGCGGCACCATCGCCGAGCAGACGACCGCGGACCTCAACAGCGCCTTCTTCGCCACGCTCGACCACTTCCCGCTGGCGGCGGTGACGTCCGCGATCGCCGTCTTCCTGGTGGTGATGTTCTTCGTGTCCGGCGCGGACGCCAACACCTACGTGCTGAGCATGATGACCTCGCACGGCACCATGTCGCCGAAGCGCTCGGTGCTGATCCTCTTCGGCGTCCTCACCGGCGCGACCGCCATCGTGCTGATGCTCGCCGGCGGCCTGCAGGCCCTGCAGAACACCGTGATCGTGACGTCGTTCCCCTTCCTGATCATCATCGCGGGGCTGACCGTATCCTTCTACAAGGAGTTGACGGCCGACCTGCGCAGCGGGGAGCTGAGCCGGGGGTCGGCGTCTCTGGGAACCAAGGAGGGTCCTCAGTGAGTGATGTCGAGGAGCGTCGTGCGCGCATCGAGCAAGCGCTGACCGCGGCCTGGGACCGCGGCGACGTCGATGCGCTCGACGACATCTTCAGCCCGGACTACGCCCGCTACACGACCACGAACGACGGGCAGGACCTGCGGGCCTTCAAGGCGTCGATCCTCACGACAAGGGAGGCATTCCCCGACCTGACCACCGTGATCGACGACATCCTGATCGAGGGCGATCGCGCCGCCGTACGCTGGCACAGCACGGGCACCCACTCCTACTCGCTCTTCGGCGTGCCTGCCACGATGCAGGAGGTCCAAGTGTGCGGTTCGTCGTTCGCGCGCTTCGTCGATGGCAGGATCGTCGAGGAGCATGTGAACTGGGACCCTCGCGCTCTGCTGTCCGCGCTTGGCATCATCAGGGTCGGCCACGACGACTGAGCCGGTCCGTGGCGATGACCGAGCAGGCTGTTTGAGAACGACTAGGAGCCCCTACATGTCCGACGTGCCCCCGCGGCCCGACATCGACCTCATGAAGCAGGTGAACCGGCAGTTCGTCACCGGCGTCACCGTGGTGACCACGATGGACGGGGAACGGCCGCGGGGGCTCGCGGTCAACGCGTTCTCCAGCATCTCGCTCGAACCGCCGACGGTGCTGGTGTGCGTGATGCGTACGTCGACCACCCACGACGTGCTCTTCCGGGCGAGGCACCTGGCGATCAACATCCTCTCGATCGGCCAGCTCGAGGTGGTGAAGGCGTTCGCCGCGAAGTCGGACGACAAGTTCGCCGGGTTGGACTGGGAGCCCGCGCCGTACGGCAGTCCCTATCTGCTCGGCAGCAGCGCCCGGATGGAGACGCAGATCCGCGAGCGGCTGCAGGCCACCACGCACACGGTGTTCATCTGCCGGGTGGTGGATGCGGTCGTCACCGACGAAGCCCCTATGGTCTATAGCGCCGGGCGGTTCTTCGACGGCCGGGCGCTGCCGGCGCTCGGCTGACTCGCGGGGCTGCCGACGAGCTAGCCGCGACGGCCTCGGGGCCGACGGTCAGGAGGAGCACATGAGTCAGCAGGCCGAGACGACCCCCCGCCGGGCGCGCTCGATCCAGGGCCGGGTGATCGAGGAGATGCGGCGGCGCATCGCCGATCGGGAGTTCGAGCCGGGGGCGCTGCTCTCGGAGCTGGCGCTCGCCGACGAGTTCGGGGTCAGCCGGACCCCGGTGCGGGAGGCGCTCAAGCAGCTGCAGACCGAGGGGCTGGTGCAGATCCGGCCGCGCGTCGGCACCTTCGTCACGATCCCGTCCCGGCGCGAGATCACCGAGCTCTTCGAGATGAAGGAGCTGCTCGAGGGCGCGGCCGCCCGGCTGCTGGCGCACCGCGGCAAGGTCCCCGAGCTGGAGCAGCTCGAGGAGAACCTGCGCCAGGCGGATCTCGCCGTCGCCCAGGACGACCGGGAGCGGTACGCCGACCTTGTCGGGGAGTTCCACGAGCTGATCATCGTCGGCGCCGACAACGGCAAGCTCGAGGCGCACTACCGGATGCTGATGAACCAGCTCGCCTACCCCCAGCTGGTCAAGACCTCCCTCAGCCAGCCGGGCCGGCCGCTGCAGTCCGACCGCGAGCACCACGTGGTCGTCGAGCTGATCCTCGCCAAGGACGGCGACAGCGCCGAGCGCGTCATGCGCGAGCACGTCCGCGCCAGCCGGCAGGCCCTTCTCGCCGGCATGGGCACCGCCTTCTGAGATCCCCTCACCCGTCGTACTTGGGGTAGTCCCCAACGTTCTGCAGGGGTTACTCGCGCGTAACCCCTGCGAAACGTTGGGGCCTACCGCGACGGGGGAGTTGTGTGCATACTGGGTAACATACTGAGTATGTAGGCGAAGGGGCGGCGGGATGTCGATCAAGCACGCGATGCTGGCGCTGCTGAGCGAGCGGGCGGGTCCGATGTACGGCTACCAGCTGCGCGCGGAGTTCGAGCGGCGTACCGGAGCGACCTGGCCGGTCAACGTCGGGCAGGTCTACACGACCCTGGCGCGCCTGGAGCGCGACGGGCTGGTGGCCGACGCCGGGACCGACGCCGAGGGCCACGCGGTCTACGCGCTGACCGATGCCGGTCGTGAGGAGGTCGGCGCCTGGTTCACCACGCCGGTGCCCCGGACCCAGCCGCCGCGCGACGAGCTCGCGATCAAGCTGGCGCTGGCCGTGACCATCCCCGGGGTCGACGTCGGCACCATCATCCAGCGGCAGCGGGCGGCGACGATGACCGCCCTGCAGGACTACACCCGGCTCAAGCGGGCCGACGACCCTCGGCCACAGGTCCAGCGGGACGACACTGGTGTCCTGGCGTTCTCGCTGGTCCTGGACTCACTCGTGTTCGCCGCCGAGGCCGAGATCCGCTGGCTCGACCACTGCGAGGCCCGGCTGCGGCGGGCGGCGCTCGAGCGTCGCGAGCAGGGCACGGCCGAAGCGCCCGACGCCCGGCAAGCGGGCCACGACGTGCGGGAGCGCGCGCGATGACTGGGCCGGCGGTGCTCGAGTTGCACGACGTCGTACGCGTCCATGGTGAGGGCGAGACGGCGGTGCGGGCGCTGCGCGGGGTCTCGTTCACGGCGCACGCCGGTGAGCTCGTCGCCGTCATGGGCCCGTCGGGATCGGGCAAGTCGACCCTGCTGACGCTCGCGGGCGGCCTCGACACCCCGACCGAGGGCCGCGTGGTCGTCGAGGGCACCGACCTAGACGGACTGGGCGTCGGCGGGCGGGCCCGGTTCCGCCGTACGTCGATCGGGTACGTCTTCCAGGACTTCAACCTGATCCCGGCCCTCACGGCCGCGGAGAACGTCTCCCTCCCGCGCGAGTTGGACGGCGAGCGCACGGGGGTCGCGCGCCGGCTCGCGCGGGAGGCGCTGGACCAGGTCGGGATCGGAGAGCTCGCCGACCGGTTCCCCGATCAGATGTCGGGGGGTCAGCAGCAGCGGGTCGCGATCGCGCGGGCGGTCGTCGGCGAGCGGCGGCTGATCCTCGCCGACGAGCCGACCGGGGCGCTGGACACCGAGACCGGCGAGGACATCCTCCGGCTGCTCCGTGGGCGCTGCGACGCCGGCGCCGCGGGGGTGCTGGTGACCCACGAGGCGCGGCACGCCGCCTGGGCGGACCGCGTGGTGTTCCTCCGCGACGGCGTGATCGTCGATGAGTCCGGCACCGACCACGCCGACAGCCTCCTGACGGAGTCCTCTCCGTGATCCGTCCGGCGCGCGGCTGGCGGGCGATCCTCCGGCTGGCCTGGCGCGACGCCGCGCGGTCCCCGGTCCGCAGCGCGCTCGTGCTGGTGCTGATCGCACTCCCGGTCCTGGGCGTGGTGGCCGCCACGGTCGTGCTCAACACGGTGGACGTCGCCTCCGACGAGGCCCTCGACCGCCGCCTGGGAACCGCCGACGCGCTGGTGATCGCCGAGGGCTCCCAGGTCGCCCAGCTCTTCGACCCGGAACCGTTCGGCCAGATCCAGGTGGGGGAGACGGTCCGGCCGCTGACCCCGGAGGGGATCGCGCGGATCCTCGGCCGCGACCCCCAGGCGCTCGAGGTCACCGAGACCCGCCGCAGCTACCTGCGGCTACGGAGCGATCGGGGGGCCGTCGACGTCGAGGTCGCCGAGCTGGACCTCGACCACCGGCTCACAGAGGGGCTGTTCCGGCTGACCGGCGGCCGCTGGCCGCGGGCCGGTGACGAGATCGTGATCAATCAGGCGCTCGCCGACCGGGGCTTCGCCGTCGGCGACCGGGTGCGGGTGATCGACGGCGCCCGGGTCCGGGTCGTCGGGCTGGCCGAGTCGACGACGCGTCGTACCGATCTCATCGCCGCGGGTCCGCCTGGCGTGAGCGGCACCGAAAGCACCGATGCGTCCGGCCGCCGCTGGCTGATCGGCGGCGGGCCGGTGACCTGGGAGGACGTGCTCGCATTGAACCGGGCGGGCGGGGTCGTGGTCTCCAGGCAGGTGCTCTCGGATCCGCCGCCGACCGCCGCGCTGCCGGGGCCGGCGCGCGAGATCGTGGAGCAGGCCGACTCCGCGATCCTCGCCGTGACCGTCCTGGTCGCGGTCATGGTGTTGATCGAGGTGGTGCTGCTCGCCGGTCCTGCCTTCGCCGTCGGTGCCCGACGGCAGGCCAGGTCGCTGGCCCTGATGAGCGCCGCCGGCGGCACCGCCCGACAGTCGCAGGCGGTCGTGATCGGCTCCGCGCTGGTGCTCGGCGGGCTGGCTGCGGGGATCGGCGTGGTTGCAGGGATCGCGGCCGGGTGGGCCGCGCTTCCCCTGGTCCAGGACCGGATCGGCACCTGGCTGGGGCCGTTCGAGGTCGTCGCCTGGCAGGTCCTGCTCGTCGCCGGGTGCGGCCTGCTCAGCGCGCTCCTGGCGGCCGCGGTGCCCGCCCGCATCGCGGCCCGGGCCGACGTCGTCGCGGTGCTCGCCGGGCGCCGCGGCCAGACCCGGGTCGGCGTCGTCTCCCCGCTGCTCGGTCTTGTCGTCCTGGGCGCGGCGGTCGCGATCGCGGCCTGGGCGTCGGCGACCGGAGGCAGAACGGGCGTCTACGCGATCGCGGGCGCAGCCATCGGCTCGGAGCTCGG
>JBDHZS010000016.1:0-32072 GCA_039812025.1 Nocardioides sp.
GCGGAGTCCGGCGAGGCGACGTACCAGCACACCAGCGCGTCGGAGACCACGCCCGCGGCCGCGGCGACGAGGCCGGGCACGCCGGCGACGGCGGCCTCGATCTCGCCGAGCTCGATCCGCTGCCCGTGCACCTTGACCTGGTCATCGGTGCGGCCGAGGTAGCGCAGCGCGCCGTCGGCCCGCCAGGTCGCGAGATCACCGGTGCGGTAGAGGCGCCCGTACGGCGTCTCGACGAACCGCTCGGCGGTGAGGTCGGGCCGCCCGACGTACCCGTCCGCGAGCTGCACCCCGCCCAGCCAGAGCTCGCCGGCGACGCCGACCGGCACCGGGTCGCCCGCGGCGTCGAGGACCAGGCAGGAGGTGTTCCAGACGGGCCACCCGATCGGCACCGACGGCTCGCCGGGCGTGCAGTCCCAGCAGGTGACGTCGATCGCGGCCTCGGTCGGGCCGTAGAGGTTGGTCGGCGCCACCCCGAACCAGCGGTGCGACCCGTCGACCAGGTCGGGCGTCAGCGCCTCGCCGCTGGTGACCACGTGCCGCACGCTCCCCTGGGCGACCCGCTCGCGGGCCGGCCGGTCGGCGAGCAGCGCCCGCAGCATCGAGGGCACGAAGTGCAGCACGTCGATCCGCGATCCGGCGACCAGCTCGGCGATCGCGCGGGGGTCCCGGTGCGCGCCCGGCGGCGCGATCACGACGGTGGCGCCGACCTGGAACGGCCAGAAGAGCTCCCACACCGAGACGTCGAAGGAGATCGGCGTCTTGTGGAGCACCCGGTCCCCGACGCCGAGCGGCAGGTGGTGCTGCATCCAATCGAGCCGGTTGTCGATCGCGCGGTGCCCGACGAGCACCCCCTTCGGCCGGCCCGTCGAGCCGGAGGTGAAGAGCAGGTACGCCGGGGCGTCGACGTCGGCGAACGGCTCGCCCTCGTGCACTCTTGCGCCGACTCGGCGTGATTCTCGTGCACTTTTGAGCCGACTCGGCGCGTTTTCCGTGCACTTTTGAGCCGACTCGGCGAGCCAGCCGGGGGTGACCACATGGCGGGCGCCGGAGTCCTCGAGCATCGCGTCCAGCCGCGCGGGGGGCAGGTCGGGGTCCAGCGGCATGTAGACGGCGCCGAGCAGCACCAGCGCGTGGATGGTCTCGTAGAGCTCGAAGCCGCGCTCGAGCTGGACGCCGACCGGGTCGCCGGCGCGCACCCCGGCGGCCGCGAGGCCCCCCGCGAGCCGGCGGGCGGCGGCCAGCAGCTCGGCGTACGTGCGCTCCTCGTCGCCGAAGACCAGCGCCACCGCATCGGGGGTGCGGGCGGCCTGCGCCGCGAACCGCTCCCCCAGCGTCGCGAAGGACCGCTCGCGGTGGGTGTCGTTGAACTCCTCGACCACGAGGGCGCGCTCGGCGTCGGTCAGCAGCGGCAGGCCGGCCACGTCGTCGCTGTCCGCGGCGGCGGAGTACGACGTCAGCCAGGCCGCGAGCCGGGTCAGGTGCAGGTCGATCTCGGCGACGTCGTACAGCTCGGGATTGGCGTCGATCTCCAGCCGGACCGCCCGGCCGCGCCCAGGCGTGCCGCGCAGGCAGATCGTGAGGTCCTCGACGGGCCCGGCGGTCAGGTTGCGCACGGTGCCGACCGCGGCGCCGAGCCGGAGCTCCAGCTCGAACGGGATCAGGTTGACCTGAGCGCCGAAGAGCT
The DNA here is from genome assembly GCA_039812025.1 of Nocardioides sp. Classification (GTDB taxonomy): domain Bacteria; phylum Actinomycetota; class Actinomycetes; order Propionibacteriales; family Nocardioidaceae; genus Nocardioides. Next base: position 1,685 of record JBDHZS010000016.1, read on the forward strand.
GGCCGCCGTTGCGCCGGTCGAGGCGGCGGATCAGGTCCTCCTGGCGCTCGAACGGGTGCTCGCGCAGCGCGGCCTGCTCGGACCGGGTCGCCTCGAGCGCGTCGGCGACGGTGCCGGCGCCGGGGATGGTCGCGGGCAGCACGTTCATCGCCGTGCACACGGTGCGCGACGACGGCAGCGCGCCCACGCCGGGCAGGGTGCGGTTCATCAGGGGCAGCCCGATCCGGGCGGACTCGGCGCCTGACATCCGGGCGATGTAGCCGCCGACCGCCGCGGTGAAGAGGTCGGGCCAGCCCGCGCCGAGGCGGCGGCCGCCGGCCACGAGGGCCCGCTGCACGTCGTCGGCGAGGACGACGCTGCGCTTGATCGCGCGCGGCGCCGGCGCGGCCATCCGCCCGGCGAGCGAGGCGCCGCCCGCCATCGGGGCCAGCCTGGCGTCCCAGAAGGCCGCGGAGTCCGGGTCCGCGGAGCGCAGGGCGTCGTCGGCGATGACGTCCTCGAGCGGCGTTGCAGTCGGCGCGTCGCCCGGTGCACCCGACTCCAGCAGCGTGTAGAGCTCGGCGATCCGGCGGAGGAGTTGCTGCACGCCGTACCCGTCGAGGACCACGTGGTGGGCGGCGTGGAACCACCAGGACGCATGGTCGCCGAGCACCAGCAACGCGGGGCGTACGACGTCGCCGGCGCCCAGGTCCATCGGCCGCGCCAGCTCAGCCTCGACCCAAGATTGGGCGTCGCCGGCGGAAGTGACATGGACGACCCGCAGCGCGGGGGCGGCGTCGAGCACCTCCTGCTCAGGCCCGGCGCCGGTCGCCCGGTAGCGGGTCCGCAGCTGCGGGAACTCCGCGTAGGCCAGCTCGTGGGCACGCGCCAGCCGCGAGGGGTCGATCGCCCCGGCGACCTCGACCACCTCGGCGGTGGTGTAGCAGGGGTTGTCAGGCGCGAGCTCGTGGGCGAAGTAGAGACCCCGCTGGGCGGAGGTCAGCGGCAGCCAGGCCATCAGCGCGCGACGAGCGCGCCCTGCTCGCGCAGGTAGGCGACGGTCGGCTGCCGGGTGAAGTCGCCGAAGTCGATGTCGACGCCCGCCTCGGCGAGCCGGTCCAGGAGCTCGAAGGCGCGCAGCGAGTCCAGGCCGAGCTCGAAGAGGTCCGCCTCGGGCGCGGCGATCACCGCGTCGACCACGTCGGGGGTGAGCAGCCCGTCCAGGCCGCGGCGCAGCTCGGCGTCCCAGCCACCCTGGTCGTCGGCGGGCGGCGCGAGCGCGGCGACCACCTCCGCGGCGGTCGCGACCATGCCGCAGCACCCGGCGACCTGCGCGAGCGCGCGGGCGTGCTCGGCCGCGCCGAAGTCGGCGACCGCGTCCGCGACGATGAAGGGCTGGATCTCGCGCTGGAACGCGTCGTACGCCGTGGCGGTCACCCCGATGTGCGCGTAGACGCCGGTGATCACCAGCTGGTCGCGGCCCTGGTCGGCGAGCCGCTCGGCGAGGTCGCTGCTCACGAAGGCGCTGTAGCGATGCTTGGCGAGCACCGCCTCCCCCGGCAGCGGCGCGACGTCGGCGGCGATCGCGGTGTCCTCGGGGCGCGCGCTCATCCCCGGCCCCCACAGGTCGCCCTGGAGGCCGCGCCGCTCGGGCGCCTGGTCGCCCTGCTGGGCGGTGTAGACGACGGGCACCCCCGCGGCCCGGGCGGCGGCCAGCACGGCCGCGGTACCGGCGAGCGCCTGGGTGATCGCCTGGCTCCCGGGCACGAACGAGCGGACGAAGTAGCACTGCAGGTCGTGGACCAGCACCGCCGCGCGGGCGGGATCGAGCTCCCAGCCGGCGCGGTTGGCGGGCAGCTCGGCCGGCGCCGTGTAGTCGATCGATTCGGGCAGTGCCATGGGTCTCTCCAGGTCCTAAGGGCTGTCGGGTGCGAGGTGGTCGAGCAGCAGCCGGCGCAGCTCGCGGCGGCTGTTCTTGCCGACGTGGGTCTCCGGGAAGGCGTCGAGGAACTCGATCCGGTCGGGTGCCTTGTACGACGCCAGCCCGGCCCGCCCGAGATGGCCGGCGAGGTCATTCGGGTGCGGCCGGCCGGGCTCGGTGCGGACGACCAGGCAGATCGCCTCGCCGAGGAACTCGTCGGGCAGCCCGACCGCGACGGCGTCGAGCACGTCGGGGTGCGCCAGCGCGAGCCCCTCGAGCTCGTCGGTGGCGATCTTCTCGCCGGCGCGGTTGATCTGGTCCTTGTCGCGGCCGGTGACGATCAGGTGGCCGGTCGGGAGCCGTCGTACCCGGTCGCCGGTGCGGTAGAAGCCGTCCGCGGTGAACGAGTCGCGGTTGGGCCCGCCCGCCGGGTCGCCGGGCCGGTAGTAGCCGCGGATCGTGTAGGGGCCGCGGGTGAGCAGGCTGCCCTCGACGCCGTCGGGCACCGGGCGGTCGTCCTCGTCGACGACCAGGATCTCGTCGTCCGGGCTGATCGGGCGGCCCTGGGAGGTGAGGACGATCTCGTCGGGGTCGTCGTCGCGGGTGTAGTTGACCAGGCCCTCGGCCATCCCGAAGACCTGCTGCACCCGCGCGCCGAGCACCGGCCCGATCTCGACGGCGACCGACTCCGAGAGCTTCGCGCCGCCGACCTGGACCGTCTCCAGCGAGGAGAGGTCCGGGTTGCGGCGGCGGGCCGCGGAGATCCACGCCTGGGCCAGCGGCGGCACCAGCGGCGCGATCGTGACCCGCTCGGCGGCGACCAGCCGGAACGCGGTGCCGGGGCTCGGGTCGCCGGCGAGCACGATCCGCCCGCCGGTGTGCAGGATGCCCAGGATCCCCGGCGAGCTCATCGCGAAGTTGTGGGCCGCCGGGAGCACGATCAGCATCGCCGAGTCCTGCGTCAGCCCGCAGATGCGCGCGGACTCGCGCACGGAGTAGAGGTAGTCGGCGGCCGTGCGCGGGATGAGCTTCGCGACCCCCGTCGTACCCCCGGAGAGCTGGAGGAAGGCGCACTCCTCGGCGGCCACGGGCCGGCACTCAGGGTCCGCGAGGGGCTCCGTCCGAGACCAGTCGCGGACGTCGACCAGCGCGGGCGGCGTCGCGCCGAGGCCCTCGATCTGGCCCGCGACGACCGCGTGCAGCTCGCGGTGGGCGTCGGTGGCGACGACGAGCGCGGCGGCGTCGGCGGTCGCGCAGAACTGCGTGAGCTCCAGCTCGCGGTGGCTGGGCAGCGCGAAGATCGGCAGCGCGCCGAGCCGGAAGCAGCCGAGCACCGCGGAGACGAACTCCGCGACGTTGGGGAGCGCGAGGACGACCCGGTCCCCCGGCGCGATGCCGGCGCCGGCGAGTCGTGCGGCGGCGTCCTGCGACTCCTCGCCCAGGTCGGCGTAGCTCCACCTCACCGGCGTGCCGTGCGCGTCGCGGCCGACGACGGCCACGTTGTCCGCGAACCTGCGGCACCGGTCGGCGACGAACGCCGCGAACGTCTCGTCCGTCCAGTAGCCGAGCTCCCGGTAGCGGCGCCGGGCGTCCTCCGGCCAGGTCGGGTACGACGCGAGCGGGCTGCGCGGCAGAGTCGGCAGAGTCACAAGCCCACCACCCTCGCCATCGTGGCCAGCTTGGCGCTGGTCTCGCGGGTCTCGGCGTCGGGGTCGGAGCCGGCGACGATGCCGGCGCCGGCGAAGAGCCGCAACCGCTCGCCGTGCAGCACCCCGGCCCGGATCGCGACCGCGAACTCGCCGTCGCCCGCGCCGTCCACCCAGCCGACCGCGCCGGCGAGCACGCCGCGCAGGTCGGCGCCCTCGTATTCGTCGATCGTTGCCAGCGCGGCCTCGGTGGGCACGCCGCCGACCGCGGGCGTCGGGTGCAGCAGCTGCGCGAGGTGCAGCGCGCTCGGTCCGGATCCGGCCGCCAGCCGGGCGCGGATCGGCGTGCCGAGGTGCCACATCGTGTCCGTGGCGACCAGCCCGGGGGCCGGGTCCGCCTCGATCTCGAGCGCGTGGCGGCCGAGCGTGGCCAGGATCTGCTCGACCACGAACGCGTGCTCGTCGTGGTCCTTGCCCGAGACCAGCAGCTCCTCGGCGCGGCGGGCATCGGTCGCCGGGTCCGCCGAGCGGGGCGCGGAGCCCGCCAGCGGCAGGCTGGAGACCTCGGCGCCCCTCCGCCGCACCAACAGCTCGGGGCTCGCGCCCAGCAGCGTCGGCCCGCCGTCCAGGTCCGCGGTGAGCGGCACGGTGAAGAGGTAGCGGCCCGGCCGGGTCACCAGCAGCCGCCCGAGCACGTCGCCGGGCTCGAGCGGCGGGTCGGAGACGATGTCCAGGCAGCGCCCGAGCACGACCTTGTGCAGGCGCCCTTCGGCGATCCGCTTGAGCGCGCGGCCCACCCGGTCGGCGTACTCCTCGACGCTGGGGTGCTCGGTGACGGTGTGCTCGTGCGCGGCGAAGGAGTCGGCCGGATAGGCCGGCATCGCCGTCGTACCGGCGACCTGGTGCATCACCGCGGGGCCGCCCGGCGCGAACGCCAGCACCCCCAGCGCGCGGGTGCCCGGCGTGAGCGCGCCGACCACACGGTCGGCCCAGGCTGGTCCCGAGGCGCCGGTCCACGTCGCGAGCGCGTCGGCCGCGGCCAGGGTCTGGTCGCCGTCGAAGAGCAGGCGCACCTTGCTGCTCATAGCGAAGCACCCCCGTCGACGAAGATCTGCTGGAGGGTGACGTGCCGGGCGTCCGGCGACAGCAGGAAGCAGACGACGGCGGCGACATCGTCGGGGTCGGCGATCCGGGCCAGCGGGATCCCGACCCGGAAGGCGGCCGCGTCCCCGGCCACCGCGGCGGCGGCAGCGTCTAGGTCGACGTTCGGGCCGCCCGCCCAGAGGTCGCGCAGCATCGGGGTGTCGGTGGAGCCGGGCTCGACGACGTTGCAGCGGATGCGGCGCGCGGCGAGCTCGAGGCCGGCGGCGCGGGCCAGCGCGGAGGTGGCGCCCTTGGAGGCGCTGTAGGCCACCAGCCCGGCGCGCGGCACCCGGGCGGCGTTCGAGCTGACGACGACCACGGCGCCGCCGTCGCGCAGCACGGGCTCCGCGGCCTTCAGGCAGTGGAAGACGCCGGTGGCGTTGACCGCCAGGTGCCGCTCCCAGGACTCCTCGCTGGTGCCGGCCAGGTCGCCCGGCTCCAGGATGCCCGCGGCGCAGGCCAGGCCGTCGAGGCCCCCGAACTCCGCCGCCACCGTGCCGAGCGCCCGGTCGACCTCGTCGCGGCGGGTCACGTCGGCGGGGAGCGCGAGCACGGGCACGCCTGCCTTCCCCGCGTCCTCCCCCGCGTCCGCGAGCTCCTTGGCCACCACGCCCAGCGCCTCGGCGTCGCGGTCCAGCAGTGCCACCCGGTGCCCCGCCCGCGCCAGCCGGAGCGCCGTCGCCCGGCCGATCCCCGATGCGGCGCCGGTCACCAGGATGGTGTGCTGCGGGTCCGGCATGTCTCGATAATAAGGCAAGGCTTACCTACCTTCACTCGTGGGGTTGCGTCCCCCCGGCCGGGTAGTCCCCAACGTTTCGCAGGGGTTACTGGCGCGTAACCCCTGCAGAACGTTGGGGACTACCCCGCGGGGGCATATCGGGGGCGGGGCCATCAGCGGTGGCGGACGACGCGGTACGGCGGCTCGGCGCACTCGGCGATCTCCGCGGCCTGCCCGAGGTCGATCAGGTCGCCGGTCGCACGACTCGGGTCGGAGGACACCACGATCCGGCCGTCCGGGTTGACGACCGACACCGACCGGGCGGCGGCCTCCAGGTGCGGCAGCAGCACCTGCTCCAGCGATTCGACGAGGACGTCGATGCAGCTGACTCCCACGAACCGCTCCCCGATCACCATCGGGTGCGCGACCGTGATGTTGATCTCCGAGGTGCACAGGTAGTCGACGTACGGCCCCGCGACGTGCCGGCGGCCGGTGAGCTCGGGGATCCGGTACCACTCCATCCGCCGGTACTCGATGAAGTCGGCCTCGCCGCGGCCGGCCAGGTGCGCCTTCTTCGGCCCCTGCCACCATGCGAGAGGGTCACCGCCGTCGCTGACCACGCCGTTCGCCGCGATGAACCCCGCGCCGTAGACCGGCAGTGACGGGTCGTCGATCGCCGCGTGCGCGTCCGGTTCGATCAGCTCCTCCAGCCAGGCGCCGGTGAGGTCGCCCCGGGCGATGCGGTCGGTCAGCCGCTCGCGCAGCTGCGGCTGCCAGTGGGCGAGGAGCTCGAAGATCCCGGCGAAGAACGCGTCGACCTCCGCCGCGATCGCCGCCAGCGACTCGTCCGTGCGCGCCGGCACCGGCTCTGACTCGATCCCACTCACCCCCGCTTACCCCCGTTCACTCCGTGCGCCGGCTCGCGCCGGCCCATTCGTCGAACTGTCGCCCCGTCCCGAGGTCCAAGTCTTCCCGATCACCCGCGAGCAGCTCACGGCGGCGTGTGATCAACCACACGATCGAGAAGTCGACGCTGTCGGCCACCACGCCGCGCACCCCCCGGGCGTCGCGCGCCTCGGTGACCGCGATCTGCCGCCGCAGCACGGCGTGGTTGCGGCGGCGCGCCTCGACGTCCGCGTCCTGCAGCGACAACAGCGGCACAAACTCCGCCTGCACCGACAGGTGGAGCCGGGTCAGCCGGGCCGACCGGCTCAGCGAGGCGAGCTCGAGCTGGATGTCGGTGACCTTGCGGCGCCACTCGCTGCTCGGCAGCTCCTCGGCGGCGTTCAGGATCTCGACCAGCACCTGCAGCTCGGCGGCGGTGGCGCGCTCCGCCGCCAGCTCAGCGCAACCGGTCGTGACCATCCGGTAGTGCAGCCCGAGGTCGTGGATCGCGACCTGCGGCATCGCGGCGAGGCGCCGCTCGTTGGCGCGCGTGCTCTCCCACGGCGAGACGGTGACGAAGCTGCCGCCGCCCCGGCCGCGCCGGGTCAGGATCAAGCCGCGGTCCCGCAGCGCCCCCAGCGCGTCCCGGACTGTCACCAGCGCCACCCCGAAGGAGGCGGCCAGGTCGTTCTCCGCCGGGAGCCGCTCGCCGTTGCGCAGCACCCCCGCGGTGATCCCGTGGGCGATCCGCCGCTCGATCAGCGCGGCCTTGCCCTCCTCCTCCAACGGCGCGAACACCGCCGAGTGCATGCGGGAGTAGTAGGCCGAGCCGCCGTGGGAGATCCCGGACGGCTCGCTCGCCGAGGCATCGAGCGACATGGGCGATTCCTTCCCTGATCAGGCCATTCAACCACTCGCGCACTCGGCGGGACTTCCGACGCCCGTCGCCTGGGCGATCACCGGGCGTCGTACGGCGTTCACCCGGATGCGATGGGGTCTGGGATCGTGCTCGCCTCACCCGACAACGACGTGCCCGTCCTGCAGACCCCGCAGGCGCGGTGGCGCCGCGTCGTCATGCCGCTGCTCGTGTGCCTCGTGGTGGGCCTCCTCGTCGTCCTGCTCACGGCCGGGAGCCGGGGCGGGTCGGCCGCCCTCACCGGCAGCGGCTCAACCCTCGCCCGGCCCCTCATCGCCCAGGGGGCGGCCGACTTCCGCGACGCCGCCAGCGACGGCTCGGACTGGGTGCTCGACGGCCCGGGGATCGACTACGAACCGGTCGGCTCGCTCGGCGGGATCATGCGGCTGACCGACGCGCCCGAGGTCGCCTTCGCGGTCGCCGACTACCCGCTGTCGAGCGGGGCACTGAAGAGCAAGGGGCTCGCGCAGTTCCCCATCGTGGTCGGCGGCGTGGCCGTCGTACACAACCTGCTCCTCCCCGAGGGCAAGACGCTGCGCCTCGACGCGCCGACGCTCGCCGCGATCTACCTCGGCGAGATCACGCGCTGGAACGACCCGGCGATCGCCGGCCTCAACCGCGGCACCCCGCTGCCGAACGAGCCGATCACGCCGGTCCACCGCAGCGACGGCTCTGGCTCGACGCTGGGGTTCACCCGCTACCTCGCCGCCGGCAGCGAGCCGTGGGCCGACGGCCCGGGGGCGGACACGCTCGTCGACTGGCCGACCCGCGCGAGCGCCAACGGCTCCGGCGGCATGATCGCCGAGATCGGCGCCGTGGCCGGCTCGCTCGGCTACGTCGAGGTCGGCCAGGCCACCCGGGCCGGCCTGGCGCCCGTCGCGCTCGCCAACCGCGCCGGGGAGTACGTCGCCCCGACCGCGAGCGGGATGCGCGAGGCCATCGCCGGCGTCGACTGGTCGGGGTCCGACGGGTTCGCGACGCCGCTGACACCCTCCCGCAAGGCCCGCGCCTACCCGCTCACCGTGGCCGTCTACGCGATCGTCCGAGACGGGTCCGATCCCGCCCGCGACCGCGAACGGGCACTGGAGTTCCTCGCCTTCGTCATCGACGACGACTCCGGCGTCGCGGGCGACCTCGGCTACCTGCCGCTCCCCGACGCCGCCGCCGAGGCCATCCAAAGCGGATGGCGCGCGCAGTTCGGACCGGCTCGCTAAGCCGCCGAGAACCCCTTCTTCCGATCCCCCACTACCCCAAGGAATCTCAGCACATGGACATCTTCATGGAGGTCATCGTCCCCGTCGTGGGCGGCCTCGGCGTCTTCCTCCTCGGCCTGGAGTTCATGGAGAACGGCATCCACGCCCTCGCCGCGAACAAGATGAAGGAGTGGATGGCCAGGATGGCCGGCAGCCCGGGCCGGGGCGTGGTCGCCGGGACAGTGATCACCGGGATCATCCAGTCCTCGACCGCGATGACGGTGATGACGGTGGGGCTGGTCAACGCGCAGGTGCTCACGCTGCGCGGCGCCATCGGCGTGATCATGGGCGCCAACGTCGGCACGACGCTCGGCAACGGCCTGATCGCGCTGCCGTTGGGGCCGATCGGGTTGCTCTTCGGCGGCATCTTCGCCACGACGTACGTCTTCGCCCGCACCGACCGGATGCGCCACATCTCGCTGGCCAGCCTCGGCTTCGCGCTCATCTTCTACGGCCTGAACCTGATGACCGGCGGCCTCAAGCCGCTGCGCAACATGCCGCAGGTCATGGACCTGATCTCGAGCCTGGACGCGTCGTCGTACGTCGGCGTCATCACCTGCGCCCTCATCGCCGCCCTGATCACCGCGCTGATCCACTCCTCCTCGGCGACCATCGGCATCGTCATGGGCCTCGGCGCCTCGGGCGTCCTGGACTGGCAGACGGCCATCGCCTTCGCGATCGGCGCCGACCTGGGCACGACGATCACCTCCTGGATCGCCTCGCTCAACCTGTCGAAGAACGCGAAGCGGACCGCGTACGCCCACATCGCCTTCAACTTCATCGGCGTCAGCGTCATCCTGGTGCTCTTCTTCCCGGCCATCACCGTCCTGCAGTGGGTGATGACCGCGACCGTCGGGGACCCCGGCGCGGCGGTGATGGTCGACGGGAGCGCGACCTATCCGCTGGTGCCGGTGGCGGTCGGCATGTTCTCGATCTTCTTCAACATCTTCAACGTGCTCATCCTCTTCCCCTTCGTCAACGTCTTCGAGCGGGTGCTCCGCAAGATCGGCCACACCGCCGACGAGGACGCCGAGGACTACTCGGTGCCGAAGTACCTGGACCGCAAGGCGCTGACGGACTTCTCCGCCGCGATCCCCGCGATGCAGGCCGAGACGCTGCGGGCGCTCCACGCCGGGACGGTCTTCCTCGACATCGCGCGCGGGAAGCCCGGGGCGCCCAAGGAGCCCGGCGACCACCACCAGGCGGTCGACTCGCTGTCGCGGGAGATCCGCTCCTACTCCGCCCACCTCTTCCACGAGGACCTGACCCGCGAGCAGATGGACCTGGTCGCGAGCCTGATCGAGGAGGTCGACTTCACCGGGTCGTTGACCGAGTCGCTCTACCAGATCGCGCGGCGCGTGGTGCGCGAGGACTTCTGCGAGGCCGGGAGCGCGTACGTCGACGAGGGTCTCGTCGGGCTCGAGCGCAAGCTCGACGCGCTGCTGCTCGGGCCCGGCCGCACGACCGTGCCCGCCGGCCACACCAAGCAGGCCGACTTCGAGGAGCTTCGCTGGCGGGTGATCGACGCCGGCAACGTCCCGGCCGGGGAGAAGGGCGCCATCCTCGCCCTGCTCGGCTCCGTCGAGCGGGCCTGCGGCCTGGCCGACCGGATCGCCGAGGAGCGGGAGTCCGTCGACCGCGACATCGCCCTCCTCGTCGGCTGACCCCCTCTCCCCTCCCCCTTGTGCCGAGTGCGGGATTTGTGTCGTTCTGAGTGCCGATAGCGACACAAATCCCGCACTCGGCGAGCTACATCAGCCCCAGAAGACGCGCTCGACGACGGCGTGGGCGCGGCGGGTGACGCGCAGGTAGTCGTTGACCATCCGGTCGACCTCGCCGGGGGGGTAGCCGAGCACGGCGGAGACCGCGGCCTTCTCGCGGGAGTCGCGGGGCAGCTGGTCGGCCGGCTTGCCGCGGACCAGGGTGATCGCGTTGCGGTGCCGCGACGCCATGCGCCAGGCCTCGGCCAGCAGCAGGGCGTCCGGCTCGTCGAGGATCCCGGCCGAGGTGGCGGCGGCGAGCGCGTCGAGCGTATGGGGCGTCCGCAGCCCCGGGTGCTCCCACGCGTGCAGCATCTGCAGCAGCTGCACCGTCCACTCGACGTCCGCCAGCCCGCCGCGGCCGAGCTTGAGATGCAGCTGCGGGTCGGCACCCCGCGGCAGCCGCTCGGTGTCGACGCGCGCCTTGATGCGGCGTACCTCGATGACGTCCGCCTCCGACAGCCCGCCCGCGGGGTAGCGCAACGGGTCGATCAGCGCGGTGAACCGCTCCCGCAGCCCCGGGTCGCCGACCACCGCGTCCGCGCGCAGCAACGCCTGGGACTCCCAGACCTTCGACCACTTGGCGTAGTAGGCCTGGTACGCGCCGAGGCTGCGCACCAGCGGGCCCTGGCGGCCCTCGGGTCGCAGGTCGGCGTCGATCTCGAGGGCCGGGTCGGTGCCGGGCGCGACGAGCAGGGCGCGCAGGCCGTTGGCGACGGCGAGCGCGAAGCCGGCGGCGGCCTGCGGGTCCGCGCCGGGCAGCGGGTCGTGGACGAACATCACGTCCGCGTCGCTGCCATAGGACAGCTCGAACCCGCCGTACCGGCCCATCGCGATCACGGCCATGGCCGTCGGCGGCTCATCCAGCCCCCGGTCGCGGCAGGTCTGGGCGAGTACGGCGCCCAGCGTGGCCTCCAGGGTCGCGTCCGTGAGCCGGGAGAGCGCCGCGCCCACCTCGGCCACGTCGGTGCCGGCCAGCAGCTCGCCGGAGGCGATCCTGAAGAGCTCGCGGCGGCGCACCGCCCGGATGCCCCGGACCGCGTCCTCGGCGGTGGCGTGGCGCTGCGCGAGCGCGGTCATCTCGGCCGTCAGCACCTCCGCCGACCGCGGGGCCAGGTCTCCCGAGAGCAGCCGCACCCCCTCGGGCTCCCGCTCCAGCAGGTCGGTGGCATACCGCGAGGTCGCGAGCAGCTTGGCCAGCCGCTCGGCGACCTGGCCCTCGTCGCGCAGGGTCCGCAGGTACCACGGCGTGCGGCCGAGCGCCTCGCTGATCCGGCGGAAGCCGAAGAGCCCGGCGTCCGGGTCCGGCGCGTCCGCGAACCACTCCAGCATCACCGGCAGCAGGGTCCGCTGCAGCGCGGCGGTGCGGCTGACGCCTGAGGTCAGCGCCTCCAGGTGGCGCAGCGCGGCCTTGGGGTCGGCGTACCCGAGCGCGGCCATCCGGGCCTCCGCGGCCTCGGTCGAGAGCCGCGCCTCGGCCGTCGGGATCCGCGCCACCGCCTCCAGCAGCGGTCGGTAGAAGAGCTTCTCGTGGAGGCGTCGCACCTCGCGGCGGTGGTTGGCCCACGCGTCCTCGAGCGTGGCGACCGGCGCCTTGGCGTAGCCCATCGAGCGACCGAGCCGGCGCAGCGCCTTGTCGTCGTCGGGTACGACGTGCACGCGGCGCAGCTGGTGCAGCTGCATCCGGTGCTCGAGGGTCCGCAGGAAGGCGTAGGCCGCGTGCATCCGCTCCCCGTCGACCCGGCCGATGTAGCCGCCGACGATCAGCTGGTGCAGCGCCGAGAGCGTGGTCGGGGCGCGCACCTGCTCATCCGCCTTGCCGTGGACGAGCTGCAGCAGCTGCACCGCGAACTCCACGTCGCGCAGCCCACCCGACCCGAGCTTGAGCTGGCGCTCGGCCTCGCCCCGCGGCAGCAGGTCCACGACCCGGCGGCGCATCGCCCGGACGTCGGTGACGAAGCCGTCGCGGTCGGCGACGCTCCACACCATCGGGGTGACCATCTCGACGAACTCCGCGCCCAGCTCCAGGTCGCCCGCGATCGGCCGCGCCTTGAGCAGCGCCTGGAACTCCCAGGTGTGGGCCCACCGCTCGTAGTAGCCGCGGTGGCTGGCCAGCGTCCGTACCAGCGGGCCAGCCTTCCCCTCCGGGCGGAGCGCCGCGTCGACCGGCCAGATCGTGCCCTCCTTGGTGTGGTCGGAGCAGACCTGCATCAGGTTGGCGGCGAGCTGGGTCGCCGCCCGGAGCGCGGCGGATTCGCCAGCCCCGGCACCCGCTCCCTTGGCAGGCGCGAAGACGAAGATCACGTCGACGTCGGAGACGTAGTTGAGCTCGTGGCCGCCGCACTTGCCCATCGCGATCACGCCGAGCCGGGCGCTGGCGGCGGCCTCGCCGACCCTGGCCCGCGCGATCGCGAGCGCCGCCTCCAGGGTGCCCGCGGCGAGGTCGGAGAGCTCGGCCGCGGCGTCGTCGACGCCCAGGTGGTGGGCGAGGTCGCGGGAGGCGAGCCGCACCAGGATTCGCCGGTAGGCGACCCGCAGCGCGTCCACCGCGGCGGCGTCCGGCAGGGTCGCGGTCGGCGCCGGGTCGGCCGGGTCCGCGCCGACGGCCTCCAGCAGGGAGGCGCGGACGGCGTACGCCGCGGGCCTGGTCGAGCCCAGGGTCGGGTCGGCGAGGTCGTGCCACTGCTCGGGGTGGCGGACCAGGTGGTCGCCGAGCGCCTGGCTGGCGCCGAGGACGCTCAGCAGCCGCATCGCGGTGCCCTCGCAGTCGGCGAGCTCGGCGAGCAGCTCGCCACCGCCGGCCTCGCGATCCGCCTCGGCCAGCCGGACCAGGGCGCCCAGCGCGAGGTCGGCGTCACCGACCCGGCCGAAGTAGGCCAGCAGGTCGCCGGCGTACTCCCCCAGCTCCGTGAGCTGCGCGGACGCGGCGGTCGGGTCCTGGAAGCCCAACCTCAGCAGGTTGCCCCGGCTCGTGGCCCGCTCGTCGCGCCGCATCGTGTCAGCTCCTCGATGATGCGACTAGCTCGGCAAACCGCACCGCGAGCGGCCGCCAGGCGGCGTCGAGTTCCTCGCGGGCGGCGGCGATCGCGGCGATCTCGGTGGCGTACGACATGCCTGGGCTCCCCTCGCTGGCGGCCCACTTCTCGGCGGTCTCGGTGTCGACCTCGGGGTGCCACTGCACGCCCCACACCGTGGGGGCGAACCGGGCCGCCTGGACTTCGCCGCCGGCCGCGAGCGCCAGCACCCGGGCGCCGGTCGGGAGTGCGTGGACGATGTCCTGGTTCCACTGGACGGCGCGGCGGGGTGCCACCACGAGGCCGCCCATGAGCGCATCGTCGGCGGCCTCCGGGAGCCAGCCGATCTCGAAGAGGCCGATCTGGCGCCCGTCCGGGTTGCGGTCGACCCGGCCGCCGAGGGCGACGCAGGCCAGCTGGTGGCCCAGGCAGATGCCGAGCGCGGGGATCCCCCGTTCGGCGGCGTGCCGATAGAGCCGCTTGACGCCGGGGAGCCAGGGGTTCTCGTCGTCCTCCCACGCGGCCATCGCGCCGCCCATCACCAGCATCGCGTCGAAGCCGGTCAGGTCGTCGGGGAGCGGGTCGCCCGCGAAGGGCCGCCGGACCTCCAGCTCCGCGCCGGCCCCGGTGAGCCAGTCTCCGAAGAGGAGCACGGGATCGTCGTACTCGTGCTCGATGACCAGGATCCGCGTCACCGGCCCAGAGTAGTGGTCTGAACGATGGGGCCCGTCTGCGGAGGTGTTTGCGACCGCATGTCGGTCGCAAACACCTCCGTCAGGCGGCGTCCCGGCAGGCGGGGCAACCATGCGGATCGCCGGCCCAGCCGCGGCGACGGAGTACGGCGGCGATCCAGGCGGCCGTTCGGCACGGATCGCCGAAGACCAGTCCGTAGGTCACCCGGAGCGTCGCCGTGTCGCTGGCCGCGCGCTCCGCGAGATCGCGCCGGGCGTCGGCGTCGCGCGCCCGGGCCGAGTCGTGGTACGCGCGGCCGTCCAGCTCGACGATCACCCCGAACTCGTCGTACAGCACATCGTTGTCGGTCGCCGCACCGGTTGCCATGCTGCGCGCCTGACGACGACCTCGGGGCAGGCCGTGCGCGCGCTCGATGCGGTGCAGGTAGCCGCGCTCCAGCACCGAGCAGGCACCGTCGCGCAGGTCGACGAGCAGGCCCTCGATCGTGCGGCGCCCGGCGACCCGGCCGCGAGTGCCGAGGACTCGCAGAATCCGGTCGGGGGTCGTGCGGCGGTCGAAGCAGGTGCGTGTGAGCTGGGCGAACGCACCGGCGACGTCTCCCCGTCGGAGGTGACGTGCCATGACGTCGATGATCGCGTGCTCGACCCGCACGCGCGGCGGGCTGGAGCCCGGCCGCACCCGCTCGCGCAGGTTCCGGGCCTGGCGTGCAACGCTCCCGTGCGGCATCCGTGGCTTCCGGCCGTGATCGACCGCGACCTCGATGACCGGCGGGCAGCCGGGGAGCGCGGACATGCCGGTGAGTGCCGCGGGGCACGCGGCGAGCACGGCCACCCACTCTCGCTGCCGGTAGGTCAGCGGACCGGTGTGGTTCACGTACACGCCGGGGTGCGCGACGGCCAGTTCGCGGCGCCGTACCAGCCGGCGGATGTCGCGATCCGTCGCACCCGCGTCGAGCAGTTGGCGGCGCGACAGCACTCCGTCCTGGACCCACTCCAAGAGGTGAGCCAGGTCAGGGTGCGTGAGGCCGACCGGCATACGGGCAGAGTGACAGCCCTCGGGGCGCTTCTCCAGCCCCCTCGGCCCAGCCTGTGGATAACCCGCGTGAGGCGACCCGATGGAGGCATTCGTGACCGTCTGGCGGTCGCAAACGCCTCCACAACGACTGAACGAGTGCGCGACTTGATACCGAGTATCATGAAGTCATGACGGAACTCTTGAACCCCGAGGTCTTGGCCGACGTGCTGACCAGGCATGGAAGCAAGATGGAGCCGAAGGAGTACGCCGCCATCTTCGTCGAGGTCGCCGATGCGACCACCGAGACGCTCACCGAAACCGAGCACAGGTTCCTGGTCGAGGTCGGCGGGGTTGACCCCGCGCTCCTCACCCCAGAGAGCCAGGTGGCCGCCCAGGCGCGGATCAAGATCGAGACCGCGCGGGCGGATGCGGTCGTCGCTCAGCGGAGCCTCGGGACGCGGGAGGTCGCGACCCTCCTGGGCACGGCCGCCGCCAACGTACGACGGGCGGCCGGCAACGGCGACCTCTACACCGCGGGCCGTGGCCGCAACCGGGAGCACAGCTTCCCCGCCTGGCAGTTCGCCGACGGCAAGCCGCTCCAGTCCCTGCGGGCCGTCATTGAGGCGCTCCCGACTGACCTCCATCCGCTCGACGTCGAGCAGTTCATGACCTCGACCCAGGAGGGACTGGGCGGCCGGAGTGCTGTCGACTGGCTCTCCGGCGGCGGCGACCCGGCTCGTGTCGTCCAGATCGCCGACGAACTGGGGCGCGGGTGAAGCCGAAGAATCCCCGGAGCCCTCGCCGCGCCTTGTCGGCCCACCCCGAGGACTTCGTGACGTACGGCGAGGTCCTCTACCGGATTCACCGGATCGAAGGTCGTCATCGCACCCGCTGGGATCAGATGCGCACGTGGGGACCCGCCGCGGGCTCCCGCTGGGACCCCCATCCCGAACCGGTCGGCGACCACGAGGACGAACTCGTGATGTATACCGCAACCGACTACACGACCGCGTTCAGCGAGGTGTTCCAGGGCACCCGCGCGGTGACGGTCTCCACGTCGAAGTCATTGACGGCGTGGGTTCCCCGCCGGCCGCTGCGGTTGCTCGACCTGACCGACACCTGGGCGGTGCGCAATGGAGCGTCCGGCTCCCTGGACTCAGCACCGCGATCGACGTGTCGCGCCTGGGCTCGCGGGATCCGATCTGCCTGGCCCGACCTCGACGGACTCCTCACGCGCTCGACGATGACCAACCGCCAGGTGGTCACCCTGTTCACGCCAGCGCGCGATTCGTTCCCTGACGGTCCGAGCCTGTCCCGCCCGCTCACGCACAGGGCCGTGACGCCGCTCGCCGTTCAGGCGGCCGACGACCTGGGGTGGCCGATCCGGGAATTCTGATGCCTCCCGAACCGGCTCGCTCCACCATGCGTGCCCACACAGAGCCCAGAAGAGGAGATCGCAGGAGACTAGGTTCTGCCAAAGCTGCCAGACACAGACACCAGTGCAGGCCCGGTCTAGAATAGTCCGAAGGTTCCCGATGGTATAATGCGGAATTCTCGACCACCACCCGCCCGCGCGAACGGAAGAACCCCGTGCCGAGCCCTGACCCATTCGATATCCACACTGTAGCCGAACCCCAGCAACCCGAATATGCACTCATCTGGGACGGCACTGTCGTCACGTTTCCTCCCTACGTCCGACGCGGAAACAGCGGCCACAGGGACGGATTCATCAGCGAACAACACCAGGCAGCATCGCTCGCCAGAGAGTTGGGTCTGCCCACGCCCGCCGGGGCGCAGGTAACAGTCAGCCTGATCCCGCGCCCGGACAACGACTACAACCAGTGGGCGGTATCGATTTCTTCCCCGCCAAACGGGCAACCCCCTCAGGACCGCCATATGGGATTTCTTTATGACGAGTATCTGGGACGACGTGGACAACAGATGCTGCATCGGCTTTCGCGCTACTCAGATGGCGAGATTCTTTGCTCCGCATACATCGGAGGCGGGGGCGCTCTCAACAGGCTCGCCCTTCCTAAACCCAGCAAGCTACTGTCCGCTATCGGCAAGTTTCTCGAATCCCCGTCGACCCCGGCAGTTCGTACGAGACCCACACTCGCTGAGCTAACCGGCCTGGAACCGTACGGCAAGGCGCTGACCCGTGATTCCCTTGATCACCTCAGCACCTTCCCGATGAATGCGCGTTCCGTCGGTCAGGTCACGCTGTCCACTCGACTCAATGGACGCGGACGCCCGCGGTCACTCTCCATCGAGGACACGCTAACCGGCCGTCGCCTCGGCGAAGTCGCATTGGGAATCCTATTCCTCGAGGACGAGCGTGACCGCTCGGCAGTCCTCACGCGACTAGCCGAATCCGGCGTGCCTGTCGCCCAACCGATCGATCCACAACTGACCCTGTCTTTGAAGAGAAGCGAGAGGTGGGAAATCGGGAAGATCCCCAACATGCGAACATATTGGCGCGTCGAGGGACTCGACTTCCGACCCCACGACCCGGGCCAACCTCGTAGTCGGACATGGATTGCACAATACAATCCGACCACGAAGATCTTATTCGTCGAGGACGAACCGCTCGTCCGTCCGTCCCTGATCTATGCAGCCCGCCTTGGTGTCGAAGTTTCCAGCGTCAGCCTTCCCAAGAATAGGTGGCAGCTTGAAAGGGAATTCAAGCATCGCCAACGACGCGACCTCGACCTGCGTCCCGAAAACTACCTAGATACCACTTCCAAACCGAAGGTCCGGAGGATCCTTCGCCACAGACTCCCAGACGGCATTGTCGGCCCGGATGACCTCATCTGGATGGACGGCGTACCCAGTCGCGACGAGATTCCCCCGCCCCCAACTGAACACTTCGCGATGCACGAAGCTGCGATTAGATCTCGATCGGCCCTATTCCCGCGCACAGAATATACCGGCCGGACCATAGAATGCCGACTCTGCGGCGATCCAGCGACGGAGTTCACCACGCCGATATGCGAAGGCGCCCTGGCCTACTGTCAACGGTGCATAGAGAATGCCCTCCGAGGCGTATTCGGATCATTTGATCAGGCAGCCAAGGCGCTCCGGTTCATCAGCGAACTGGAGCATGCGAGCACAGCGCCACTTGAGCACCAAATTTCATCCGTTCAGTCGGGCGAATCGCCACCGTTCACACCGATGACTGTTGATGCACTTATCATCAGCCGCTTCGCCATCAGACGTCGCCGCTGGCCCTGGACGCGACTTCTGGTACATGCACGATTGCTAGACGGTGGACTACGGACGCCTGGCGGCACCATTATCGAAGGTCAGGACGGCCACCTGTGCTTGTCGATGCAGGAGAAGGCCGTCGACGACTTCATGTATCAGCACGGGATCGCCCACGAGCGCGAGCCACTCTATCCTTACGACGCTGAGCTAAACCCGAGTTCTCGTCGGCGAGCCGACTGGCTCCTTGCCGACGGCACGCTTGTCGAGATGTGGGGGCTGCCTAACAACCCCGCATACGCGGAGAAGATGCGCGAGAAGAAGCAGCTTGCCGAGCGGCACGGCATCAGCTTGGTTGGCCTCACGCGCGAGGACATCCCACGTCTCTCTGCGGTCTTCGCCCTATGGATCGCAGGCGATACCGCACTGGAGGCCAGGTGGGCGTCTTCAATTCGTCTGCCTCGGAAGAAGCGGGAGGCGGGAGACCGACTCGGCCGGAACCCGCGCAACCGCCAGCGGCGGGACCAGCGCGTAATACGGTGCCGCGAGGCCGTGGAACACCAGAAGCTCGGACTCAGCCGAAAGGAAATCGCCGAGATCCTCGGCGTGGCCCCCGAAACTGTGAAGATCCTGCTTCGCGACGGCAAGTTCTATGCATCCCCCGAGATCGACAGTCCGCGCTCCGAGGCCGCGATCGCGGCCGCGATCGCGCAGGAACTCGGCAAGACCAAACAACAGTTCAGAGCCGACCATGGACTGACCCCGACAAGGGCCAATGAAGCATGGAAAGATGCCGCAGTCCTCTTCGCTGACTAGGCCCAATCACTTGCCACATAAACCTGACTTGGGTCAAACGGCTTTGTGCGTGAGGAGCAGATCGGGGCGCTTCGGTTGCGGCTCCTGAGGCTGTCCGCGCGCAGCAGACCGACCTCAGGGGCGTCCAGGCTGGGTGCAGGCTCGAAGGTCGGGCACATCGGGACGGCCAACCGCGCGGCGAGCCCGCCCCCTGGGCCGACAAGCGCCTCTGCGTAGCGTGAGCGCGCCCAGGCGCGCCCCGATCGGGCGCTGGCCGGCTCCTACTTGCTCCGCGAGCTGCTCGGCTGGCACTGCCGTGACTGTGCCTGTGGGCGAATGGGGGCGTTCCGGCGACCCATGGATCACCGGATTAGTGCGTGAGAACGTACCGGCCGCACCCCATCGCCGCAGGTCAGAGCGATGCGGGGTCGAAAACTGCGATCGCGTGACCCAAGTCAGGCGCAGTCCTCTTCGCTGACTAGGCCCAATCACTTGACACATAAACAAGGTTGCGCCATGTGCCCTAACGCACCTACGAATACCCGCCTTTTGTTGGTCGGATCGTGCCTCACAGCACTGGCAGCATCGTGTCCCGCTCGAAGGCGGTGACCTGCACCTGGTACTCCTCCCATTCGCGGCGCTTGTTGCGCAGGAAGAAGTCGAAGACGTGCTCGCCGAGCGTCTCGGCCAACAGCTCGGAGTCCTCGGCGATGCTGATCGCGGCCTCGAGGCTCGTGGGCAGCTGGTGGATGCCGAGCGCCTGCCGCTCCCGCTCGGTGAGGCCCCACACGTCGTCCTCGGCCTCGCGCGGCAGCTCGTAGCCCTCCTCGATCCCCTTCAGGCCCGCGGCCAGGATGACCGCGAACGCCAGGTAGGGGTTGCAGGCGGAGTCGATGGTGCGCAGCTCGAGCCGCGTGGAGGGGCCCTTGTTGGGCTTGTACATCGGGATCCGGATCATCGCCGAGCGGTTGTTGTGCCCCCAGCAGACGTAGGCGGGCGCCTCGCCGCCCCCGATCAGCCGCTTGTAGCTGTTGACCCACTGGTTGGTGACGCAGGTGATCTCGGGGGCGTGGCGCAGTACGCCGGCGATGAACCGCCGCCCGGTCTCCGAGAGCTGGTACTCCGCGCCGGCCTCGAAGAATGCGTTGCGGTCGCCCTCGAAGAGGCTGACGTGGGTGTGCATGCCGCTGCCGGGGTGGGTGGTGAAGGGCTTGGGCATGAACGACGCCCAGATCCCCTGGCTCAGCGCGACCTCGCGGACCACGGTGCGGAAGGTCATGATGTTGTCGGCGGTGCTCAGCGCGTCGGCGTACCGCAGGTCGATCTCCTGCTGGCCGGGCCCGACCTCGTGGTGGCTGAACTCGACCGAGATCCCCATCTGCTCCAGCATCGAGATCGCCTCGCGCCGGAAGTCGGTGCCCTTGGACTGCGCGGTGTGATCGAAGTAGCCGCTGCGGTCGACCGGCACGGGCTCGCCGCCCTTCTCCGGCACGCCCCGGAGCAGGTAGAATTCGATCTCGGGGTGGGTGTAGAAGGTGAAGCCCTGGTCGGCGGCCCGGCCGAGGGTCCGCTTCAGGACGAACCGCGGATCGGCGTACGACGGCCCCCCGTCCGGCATCCCGATGTCGCAGAACATCCGCGCCGTCGCCGGGCCGGTGCCGCGCCAGGGCAGGATCTGGAACGTCGACGGGTCCGGGTGGGCGAGCATGTCGGCCTCGTAGACGCGGGCGAAGCCCTCGATGGCCGAGCCGTCGAAGCCGATGCCCTCCTCGAACGCGCCGTCGAGCTCGGCCGGCGCCACCGAGACCGACTTGAGCGCGCCGAGCACGTCGGTGAACCACAGCCGGACGAACCGGACGTCCCGCTCCTCCAGCGCCCGGAGGACGAAGTCTTCCTGCTTACCCATGGGCGTCAGTGTCGCGCATCACCTGTTACGCGCGCGTTTCACCCCGAGGTACGACGGGTGGATCAGGAGTCGTTCGGCTCGTAGTCGTCGTACTCGATGTCGGAGATGACCGGCCGGCCGCGGTTGCAGAAGACCTCGACCTCCGTCAGCCGGGCGCCGCGGACGAACTTGGCCTCGACGTCGTCGGCGGGGCCGGGGTCGAACTCCAGCATCCGCCAGCCCGTGGCCGGATGAGCCGCGAGGCCGAACGCCCACGGCCCCCGGCACTCGACCTTGAAGCTGCCGAACTCGCCGGAGAACGTCTCGGTCGTCTGCTTGCGCTTGGGCGACTCCGCGAGCGCCGCGGAGGGATCGGGCTGCTCGGTGAGGTCGCCGGGCCGGACCACCTCATTGCCGAGCGGTCCGCGGTTGAGGATCGACGCGCCGACGGCGTTCACCGCCAGCAGGCCCGTGGCGACGGCGAGCACGACCGCGACCACCCAGGCCACCGCGTAGCCGACCCTGCGCTGCATACCCCCATCCTCCCCGGGCTGTCCCCGCCGAGCGTTAGGGCAAGGCTAAGGCCGAGCTAAGGCTCCGGTGGGAGCCTGTATGGGCGCTGCGTGGACGCCGTTGTTACGGATAGGTTCGACGCGTGCCGCAGGTACTGATCATCGAGGACGACGAGCGCATCCGGCCGCTGCTGATGAAGTCGCTGCGCGAGCGCGGCCACGCCGTCGACTCCGCGCCCACCGGCATGGCCGGCCTCGAACAGGCGGTGGCCAGCCGCCCGGACGTGGTGATCCTCGACCTCGGACTGCCCGACGTCGACGGCACCCAGGTGCTCGCGATGCTGCGCGCGGTCACGGACGTGCCGGTGATCATCGCCAGCGCGCGCGACGACGACCCCACGCTGGTCAGCGCGCTCGACGCGGGCGCCGACGACTACGTCGTCAAGCCGTTCACGACCGCGCAGCTCGACGCACGGATCCGGGCGGTGCTGCGGCGAGCCGGCGCACCCGGCAAGCGCGAACAGCTCGAGGTCGGCGGGCTGCGGATCGACGCGGCCGCGCGGCGGGCGTTCCTCGACGGCGCCGAGCTGGGGCTCACCCCGCGCGAGTTCGAGCTGCTGCTCCATCTCGCCGAGCGCGCCGGCGACGTCGTCACCAAGCGGGAGCTGCTCGCCGACGTGTGGCGCCAACCGTGGGGCGGCTCGGACAAGACCGTCGACGTCCACCTGTCGTGGCTGCGGCGCAAGCTCGGCGAGACCGCCGACCGGCCGCGCTACCTGACCACGGTGCGCGGGGTCGGGGTCCGGCTCGCGGCTCCCGAGCCCGAGGATTGAGCCGTGCGACGCAGCCTCTTCCTCACGGTCGCGGCCACCGTCTCGATGGTGCTGGTCGCGATGCTGGTGCCGCTCGGGGCGATGGTCTACAACCTCGACCGCAGCGACCGGCTGGCCCGTGCGGCGCTGGAGGTCCAGGCCACCGAGACCGTCGTGGCGGGCCAGGACAAGGGCGCCGTCTCGGTCTACCTCGACCAGATCAACGGCGCCGGCACGGGCATGACCACCACGGTGATCTACGCCGACGACCTCGCGATCGGCCCGAACGGAGACATCGGCCAGCGCGTGCAACAGGCCCGCCGCACCGGCCGGGCGCGCGTGGACGAGTCGGCCGCCGGCACCCAGCTGCTGGTGCCGGTGACCATCGGCCCGCCGCGCGAGCGAGTCGTCATCCGGGTCGACCTCACCGAGCCCGGCGTCGGCTCGGCCGTGGTGCGGGCCTGGCTGATCCTGGCCGCGCTGGGCGTCGTACTCCTCGCCGGCTCGCTGCTGCTGGCCGACCGGCTGGGGCGCTCGTTCGTGCAGCCGATCCGGGCGCTCGCCAAGCACGCGCAGCGGATCGGCATCGACGAGCGCACGCCGGTCCCGGTGGCGGGTCCGGCGGAGGTGGCGGAGCTGGGTACGGCGCTCGAGCGGCTCGTCGAGCGGGTCGAGTCGCTGCGGGCCCGCGAGCGGGAGACCGTCGCGGACCTGTCGCACCGGCTCCGCACCCCGATCACGGCGCTGCGGCTGCGGGTCGACGGGCTCGCCGACACCGAGGAGCGCGACCGGCTCAGCGCCGACCTCGACGACCTGGAGCACCTGGTCGACCACGTCGTGCACCAGGCGCGGCGCTCCGAGCGGGAGGGGCTGGTCCCCCGCTGCGACGCGGTGCGGGTGCTCGCCGAGCGCGCCGCCTTCTGGGCGCCGCTGGCCGAGGACCAGCACCGGGCGTTCGAGGTGGTTGCCCCCGCTCAGCCGCCCCGGGGGGTCACCGCCGAGGTGGGCGCCGCCCCCGAGGACCTCGCGGCGGCGCTGGACGTGCTGCTGGACAACGTCTTCACGCACACGCCGGACGGCGCGGCGCTGCGGATCGAGGCCCGCCCCGAAGCCGACGAGGTGACGCTGACGGTCGAGGATGCCGGACCGGGGTTCCCGGACGGGATCGACGTCACCTCGCGCGGCATCAGCGGCGGCGGCTCGACGGGACTCGGGTTGTCGATCGTCGCGTCGACCGCCGCCGCCGCGGGGGGCAGCATGAGCATCCGGACCAGCCCGCTCGGGGGCGCGGGGGTCGCGCTCACGCTGCCCGCGCGGGTCACCTGGTCTTGATCGTCAGCGAGCAGACGGTGCCGGTGTCGCGGTTCGTGGCCCGCATCTTGAAGGTGTCGGCACCCTTGCTGTTGCGGCGCCAGCGCTCGACCTCGACGTCGCCCTCGTTGTCGGCGCGGCGGTTCACCTTGGCGATCCGGGTGCCGTCGTGGCGGAGCACGACGCGCCAGCGGCTGCCGGGCGTGGCGTTGTCCACGTCGGCGTTGACCTCGAAGCCGCCCGCCTCGCGGTCGACGCTGAGCTCGATCTGGGCGTTGCCGCAGTTCTTGTGCTTCTCGATGTCGTAGGCGGCGTTGGCCGGCGCGGCGACGAGGGCGAAGGCCGGGACGGTGACCGCGGCGGCGGCGCCCAGGGCGGCGAGTCGGCGGGTGGTTGCGGTGTTCATGGTTGGCTCCTTGGGGTGTCGGGGCGCCCGGCGGGCGCCTCATCTGCTGACAAGGACAACCCTGCGCCGCGTCGTACTAACCCCGAACCAGCGAGCCGCTAAGGCTCGGCAAAGGAGCCCGACCACCACGGTGACACCGCTCACACCAGTCTGACAACACCTATTGCCAAACTGTCGGACATGCGCGAGAGTGGCGCTGATCTCCGGGGATTCGGCCTCGGGGCCGATGCGAAAGGCACTCGTATGGCAGGCGCGGGACCGGAACTCAAGAAGGCGCTGACCCAGCGGCAGCTCACCATGATCGCGATGGGCGGGGTCATCGGCGCCGGGCTCTTCGTGGGCTCGGGGACGGTGATCCAGAAGGTCGGGCCGGCCGTCTTCCTGACCTACTTCGGCTGCGGCGTCCTGGTCATCCTGATCATGCGGATGCTCGCGGAGATGGCAGTCGCGAACCCGTCAACCGGGTCGTTCGCGGACTACTCGCGCAAGGCCCTCGGCGACTGGGCGGGCTTCTCGGTGGCGTGGCTGTACTGGTACTTCTGGGTGATCGTGGTCGGCTTCGAGGCGGTCGCCGGAGGCGAGGTGCTTCGCTACTGGTTCCCCGACGTGCCGGTGTGGATCTTCGCCGGCGTGATGATGGCGCTGATGATGGGCACCAACCTGATCAGCGTGTCCTCCTTCGGCGAGTTCGAGTTCTGGTTCGCGGGCATCAAGGTTGCCGCGATCCTCGCCTTCCTCGCGCTCGGCACCCTCTTCGTCTTCGGCCTGTGGCCCAACAAGGAGATGGACTTCTCCAACCTGACCGCGCACGGCGGCTTCCTGCCCAACGGCGCGTTCGCGCTGGGGGCGGCCGTCGTGACGGTGATCTTCTCGATGGTCGGCGCCGAGATCGCCACCATCGCGGCCGCCGAGTCCGAGGACCCCGAGCGCGCGGTCGCCCGGGCGGCCAACTCGGTCATCACCCGGATCTGCGTCTTCTTCGTCGGCTCGATCTTCCTGCTCGTGACGATCCTGCCCTGGAACTCCGAGGAGCTCGCGGCGTCGCCGTACGTCTCCGCGCTCAACGCGATGAACATCCCCTACGCCGACGACGTGATGAACCTGATCGTGCTCACGGCGGTCCTGAGCTGCCTGAACTCCGGGCTCTACACCGCGTCCCGGATGCTCTTCGTGCTCGCCGGACGGCGCGAGGCGCCGGCGATGCTGGTCGAGGTGACCGGCCGGGGCGTCCCGCGCAACGCGATCGTCGCGTCGTCGATCATCGGCTTCCTCTGCGTCGTCGCCGCGGCGATCTGGCCCGAGACGGTCTTCGCGTTCCTGCTCAACTCCTCCGGCGCGGTCATCCTCTTCGTCTACCTGCTGATCGCGATCTCCCAGATCGTCCTGCGCTACCGCACCGACGAGAGCAAGCTCAAGGTGAAGATGTGGTTCTTCCCCGTGCTCTCGTTCGTCGGCGCCGGCGCGATCTTCCTGGTCCTGGTGCAGATGATGTGGGTCGAGGACACCCGCACCCAGATCTCGCTCAGCCTGCTGAGCTGGGCCGTCGTGCTGGTCCTGTTCTTCGTCAACCGGGCGCTCATCACGCGCCGCCCGGTGGTGCCGGACGTCGCCCCGACCGGCGAGGCGACCCGGGTGCTGGTGATCGCCAACGAGACCGTCGGCGCCTCCGAGCTCATCGAGGAGCTGCACCGCATCGACGCCGCGGGCAGCGCGACCTACCAGGTCGTCGTGCCCGTCAGCCCGGTGGAGACCGGTACGGCGGTGCAGCACGGCGCGCTCGACGTCTGGGAGGCGACGGTCGAGGCGGCCACGGAGCGGCTCGAGCGGACGCTCGGCATCCTGCGCGAGGCCGGCCTCGACGCCAACGGCGAACTCGGCGACTACCGTCCCCTGCGCGCGATCGAGCAGTCGATCGAGTCGTTCGGGCCCGACCGGCTGGTGATCTCGACGCTGCCCTCGAGCGAGTCGGTGTGGCAGCGCTTCGAGGTGGTCGACCGGGCGAAGGCCTTCGGCGTCCCGGTCACCCACATCGAGGCCCACTCGATGCACAGCGAGTCCTGAGCATGACCATCCTTGTCGGGTACAGCCCGCAGGAGAGCGGGCAGTCGGCACTGGAGCTGGGCGCGGTGCTCGCCCGCTCCCTCGACGAGCCGCTGCTCGTCGCGACGGTCGCCGCGCTGCCGGTGCCGCTCATCGAGAGCGACGTCGACACCGAGTACGCCCGGCTGATCCGCCAGTGGGCCGCGCGCTCCCTCGACCATGCCCGGCCGCTGGTCCCGGCCGACCTCGACGTCCGGTTCGAGGTCGTGGAGGGCAGCTCGATCGCCGCCGGACTGACCGCCGCGGCCGAGGAGTACGACGCGTCGGTCATCGTGCTCGGCTCCTCGCCCAAGGGGCTGATCGGCCGGATCACGCTGGGCAGCGTCATCGAGTCGCTCGCCCACGAGTCGCACCGGCCGCTGGCGCTCGCGCCGAGGGGCTACGTGGCCGCCTCGGACGACCGGATCGAGCGGCTCACGGTGCTCTTCTCCGACGCCGACTCGATCGCCTCGATGCTCGAGCCCGCCCACACCTACGCCGCGCGGATGGACGTGCCCGTCCGGTTCACCTCGTTCATCGTGCGGCCCTTCAAGCGCGAGTTCGGCTTCATCGAGCCCGAGGCCGACGACCTGGTCGTCGACGCCTGGGCGGCGCGAATGCGCTCCGAGCTCTCCGCGCTGGTCCAGGAGACGGTCGGCGTGGACGGTCTGGCGGACCGCCTGGTGATCGGCGACGGGCTGACCTTCAGCGAGGCCGCCGGGACCGTTCATTGGCGCGACAGTGACCTGGTGCTCGTCGGCCCGGCCTCCCGGGCCCCGCTGGCGCGGGTGTTCCTCGGGTCGCGCGCGTCCAAGATCGTCCGCGCGGTCCCCGTCCCCGTCGTCCTGCTCCCCAACGAGGACTGAGGTCTCAGCTGGGGACGTTCTCCAGGTCCGCGAGCCACGCCGTACCGCGGGAGTCCGAGGGCATCCGCCAGTCCCCGCGGGGGCTCATCGTGCCGCCCGCGCTCACCTTGGGGCCGTTGGGCAGCGCCGACCGCTTGAACTGGTTGGCGAAGAACCGCCTCAGGAAGACCTCGAGCCACGAGCGGATGGCGGCCAGGTCATAGGCGGTACGACGGTCCTGGCGGAAGCCGGGCGGCCACTCCCCCGCCGCGGCATCGCGCCAGGCGTGCCAGGCGAGGAACGCGATCTTGCTGGGGCGGTGGCCGCGGCGCAGCAGGTGGTAGAGCGTGAAGTCCTGCAACGCGTAGGGGCCGACCGTCGCCTCGGTGGCCTGCGGCTGCTCGCCCGGGATCAGCTCGGGGGTGATCTCCTGGGCCAGGATCTCGGCGAGCACCCGGTTGACCGGGCCGTCGGGGTCGCCGTCGAGCTCGCGGTGGTCGATCACCCACCGGATCAGGTGCTGGATCAGGGTCTTCGGGACGCCGGCGTTCACGTTGTAGTGCGACATCTGGTCGCCCACGCCGTACGTGCACCAACCGAGCGCCAGCTCGGAGAGGTCGCCGGTGCCGAGCACGATGCCGCCGCGGTGGCTGGCGAGCCGGAAGAGGTAGTCCGTGCGCAGCCCGGCCTGGACGTTCTCGAAGGTGACGTCGTAGGCCGGCTCGCCGTCGGCGAACGGGTGGTCGAGGTCGGCGAGGAGCTGCCGCGCGGCGGGGCGGATGTCGAGCACCTCGAAGGTGACGCCGAGCCCCTCCGCGAGCCTGGTCGCATACCCCTTGGTGGTCTCGCCGGTGGCGAAGCCGGGCATCGTGAAGGCGTGGATGTCGCCGCGCGGGCGGCCGAGCCGGTCCATCGCCTTCGCTGCGACGATCAGCGCGTGGGTGGAGTCGAGGCCGCCGCTGACGCCGATCACGACCTTCGGCTGGCCGATCGCGTGCAGCCGCTGCTCGAGCCCGGAGACCTGGATGTTGTAGGCCTCGTAGCAGTCCAGCGCCAGCCGGTCGGGGTCGTCGGGCACGAACGGGAACCGGTCCACCTTGCGCCGCAGCCCCAGGTCGCCGGCCGGCGGCTCGACGGCGAACTCGACGGTGCGAAAGGCCCGCGCTCGCTTGAGGTGGGTGCGCCGGTTGTCGTCGTGGGTGCCCTGCCGCAGCCGCTCCTGCCGGCAGCGGTCGAGGTCGACGTCGACGATCGTGCGGGTGGCCTCGCGGGGGAACCGCTCCCCCTCCGCGAGCAGGTCGCCGCACTCGTAGATCATCGTCTGCCCGTCCCAGGACAGGTCCGTGGTCGACTCCCCCTGGCCTGCGGCGGCATAGACGTACGCCGCGTTGCACCGCGCGCTCGCCGAGCGCACCAGCAACCGGCGGTCCTCGGCCCGGGCCACCGTGATCGGCGAACCCGACAGGTTGGCGAGCACGGTCGCGCCCGCCAGCGCCGCCTCCGCGCTCGGCGGGATCGGCACCCACATGTCCTCACACACCTCGGCGTGGAGCGCGAAGCCCGGCAGGTCGGTGGCGGAGAAGATCAGATCGGGGCCGAAGGGCACATCGTAGGTGCCCAGGCGGATCGTCTCGCCGCGGCGGTCGTCGCCGGGCGCGAACCACCGGCGCTCGTAGAACTCGCGGTAGGTCGGCAGGTAGGACTTCGGCGCCACGCCCAGGACCCGACCGCCCTGGATCACCACCGCGCAGTTCAGCACCCGCGTGCCGTGGACCAGCGGCGCGCCGAGGACGAGCACCGGCCGCAGGTCGGCGCTCGCCTCGGCGACGGCCTCGATGCCGGCACGTACGGCATCCAGCAGCGTGTCCTGCAGGAACAGGTCGTCGATCGAGTAGCCGCACAACGCGAGCTCGGGGAAGACGGCCAGGCAGACGCCCTCGCGATCGCACGCCCGGGCCTGCTCGAGGACGGTCTCGGCGTTGCGCACCGGGTCGGCCAACGCGACCGGCATCGTCACCGCAGCGACGCGGGCGAAGCCGTGGGCGTACGCGTTGTAGAAGTCCACGAGCGCGATCCTGCCACGTGAGCGGGCTGAGTAGCCTGGGGCCATGACCGAGCAGCCGGCTCCCCGCCGGGTCCGCACCGTCCACCTGGTGGAGATGAAGCAGCGTGGCGAGAAGATCACGATGCTCACCTCCTACGACATGCTGACCGCGCAGATCTTCGACGAGGCCGGCATCGACGTCCTGCTGGTCGGCGACAGCGCCAGCAACAACGTGCTCGGCAACGAGACGTCGCTGCCGGTGACCGTCGACGAGCTGCTCCCGCTCACCCGGGCGGTCTCGCGCAGCGCGCGGCGGGCGATGGTGGTCGCGGACCTGCCGTTCGCGTCGTACCAGGTCAGCCCCGAGCAGGCCTATGCCACGTCGGCGAGGTTCATGAAGGAGGCGGGCGCGCACGCGGTGAAGCTCGAGGGCGGCGTGGAGATGGTGCCGCAGATCGAGCTGCTCACCCGCGGCGGGATCCCGGTGATGGCCCACGTCGGCTTCACCCCGCAGAGCGAGCACGCGCTCGGCGGCTACCGGGTGCAGGGGCGCGGCGAGACCGCCGCGCGGGTGCTGCGCGACGCCCGCGCCGTGCAGGAGGCCGGGGCGTTCGCGGTGGTGATGGAGATGGTGCCCGCCGAGGTCGCGGCCGAGATCTCCGCGGCGCTCGAGATCCCGACGATCGGGATCGGCGCGGGCGCCGGCTGCGACGGCCAGGTGCTGGTCTGGATGGATGCCTTCGGGTTGCGGGGCGGCCGGATGGCGAAGTTCGTCAAGCAGTACGCCGACCTGCGCGGCGCGCTCCTCGACGGGGCGCGGGCCTACGCCGACGATGTCCGCGCCGGCACCTTCCCGGGCCCGGAGCACTCCTTCTGACTACAGTTGGGCTTGCGGAGGGTTGGCCGGGCGGCCGCGGCGGCGCGTGCGCCGTCGAGGAAGGTCCGGGCTCCACAGGGCGCGGTGGTGGGTAACACCCACCCGGGGCAACCTGCGGGACAGTGCCACAGAAAACAGACCGCCGCTCGCCTCCGGGCGGGCGGTCAGGGTGAAACGGTGGTGTAAGAGACCACCAGCGTGCCGGGTGACCGGCATGGCTCGGCAAACCCCACCGGGAGCAAGGTCAAGAAGTCGCGCCGCCCCACGGGCGGCACGGCGCGCGTGCGTTCGAGGGCTGCCCGCCCGAGCACGCGGGTAGACCGCACGAGGCGGCCGGCGACGGTCGCCCCAGATGGATGGTCGCCCCGTCGTACGACGGACAGAACCCGGCCTACAGGCCAACCCTCCGCCCCAGCCAAGGATCCCTGGCAAGCCACGCAGACTGATCTAGACTGGCCCCATGAGCGTCAGCCGCGACGAGCTCCACATCCTGATCGACGGACTCCCCGACGATCAGGTCGCCGCGCTGCTCGCCGACGCGAAGAGGCGCGCGACCCCCCGGCCGGCCCGTACAACTGAGCCGTTCGCCTGGATCGGAATGATCGAGGACGGTCCCTCCGACGCGTCGACGCCGGAGGCGATCGACGCCGTCCTGGCTCAGGGTTTCGGCCGCTGACGG
>JBDHZS010000017.1:0-30880 GCA_039812025.1 Nocardioides sp.
GGGCGCGGGTACGACGCCGCGGGGGCGATCTCGGCTAGCGTCCAGAGCATGTGGCAGCCCGAGCCGGGCTGGCAGCCGCTGCAATCAGGCGCCAGCCCGACGACCGTGGGGGTGTGGCGCGCCCGCGTCGAGGGCCGCGACGCGGTGGTGAAGCGGCTCGCGGTGCCCGCGCCGTACGACCCTCCCGAGCTGCTCGATCCGCGCTCCTTTGCCTGGTGGCGCCGCCCGGCCGAGGTGGCGGCCGACGATGCCTTCCGTCGTACGGCGGGGCTCCGGGCGCCCGCCACCCTCGCGCTGGAGGAGGACGACGACGGGATCACGATCACCAGCGAGTGGGTGCCGGACGCTGAGGTGGATGACCGGTTCCGCGCGCGCAGCCTGGGCCGGTTCGCGGCGGTCGACCTCGGCGACCGCCCGTGGCTGGCCACCGGGCAGCTCCGCGACCGCCTGGCCAGTGCTGAGCGCCGCGGCGGCTGGCCGACCCTGGGACGGACGACGATGGCCGACGTCGTGGACCACCTCTGGCGGCGCCGTACCCACCATCTCGACGCGCTCGACGAGCTGCCCCAGGTGCTCCAGCACGGCGACCCGGTGCCCGGCAACCTGCCCGGCCGCGACGGCGAGGACTGCGTCGCGGTCGACTGGGCGACGCTCGGTCGGGGACCGCTCGGCGGGGATCTCGGCTACCTGTGCCTCTCGGCCCGGGAGGAGTTCGAGCCGCTGCTGGCCGAGTACGTCGAGGGCTACTCAGATCCATCACTGCTCGCGGCCGCCGAGCTCGGCGCCCGGGTCACCGCGGTCTACACCGCCCTCAGCCGCGCCGAGTGGGCGCTCGCCCGGGTCGCCGGTGGCGAGGGCGCCCTCGCCGGCAAGTACCGCCACCCCGGCGTCGCGCCCCACCTCCTCACCGTCCAGCGCCTCAACGCCCACGTCGAGGCACTCCTGTAGGCGCGTCCCGTCCCACCCTTCGCTGCTTCATCAAGTTATGCAGGTGGAGCAGCAGTTGTCGGGGTGTGTACGCCGTGCAGAGTGCGGGCTCGCCTGCATAACTTGATGAAGCAGCGGCAGGAGTGGCGAGCGCCACGGCCAGCGCGGCCCCCAGACGAGCGTGCAAATCGAACGCCAGATGTTAGATCTGCACGCGGGTCAGGCGAGGGAGATGAGGTCGCCGTACTCGGGCGTCCACAGGTCCTCGACGCCGTCGGGGAGGATGAGGACGCGGTCGGGCTCGAGGGCGGCGACGGCGCCCTCGTCGTGGGTGACCAGGACGATCGCGCCCTGGTAGGCGTGGATCGCGGCGAGCACCTCCTGACGGGAGGCGGGGTCGAGGTTGTTGGTGGGCTCGTCGAGCAGCAGCACGTTCGCGGCGGAGACGACGAGGATCGCGAGCGCGAGCCGGGTCTTCTCCCCGCCCGAGAGCACCCCGGCGGGCTTGGAGGAGTCGTCGCCGGAGAAGAGGAACGACCCGAGCACCGAGCGCGCCTGGGTGTCGGTGAGGTCGGGGGCGGCGCTGCGCATGTTCTCCAGCACCGTGCGGCTGACGTCGAGCGTCTCGTGCTCCTGCGCGTAGTACCCCAGCCGCAGCCCGTGCCCCGGCACCACCTCGCCGGTGTCCGGCTGGTCGATGCCGCCGAGGATCCGCAGCAGGGTGGTCTTGCCGGCGCCGTTGAGTCCGAGTACGACGACGCGCGAGCCCCGATCGATCGCCAGATCGACGTCCGTGAAGACCTCCAGGGACCCGTAGGACTTCGACAACTCGGTGGCCGTCAGCGGGGTCTTGCCACACGGCGCGGGCTTCGGGAAGGCGATCCGCGCCACCTTGTCGGCGCGCCGTTCCTCCTCCAGCCCCGCGACCAGCCGGTCGGCCCGCTTGAGCATCGACTGCGCGGCGGCGGCCTTGGTGGCCTTGGCGCGCATCCGGTTGGCCTGGTCGCGCAGGCTGTTGGCCTTCCGCTCGGCGTTCGCACGCTCGCGGCGGCGGCGCCGTTCGTCGGCCTCCCGCTGCTCCAGGTAGGCCTTCCAGCCGACGTTGTAGACGTCGATCTGCGCCCGCATCGCGTCCAGGTGGAGCACCTTGTTGACCGTGGCCTCAAGGAGTGCGGTGTCGTGGCTGATCACCACCAGCCCGCCGCGGTGCGCCCCCAGGAACTCCCGCAGCCACACGATCGAGTCCGCGTCAAGGTGGTTGGTGGGCTCGTCGAGCAGCAGGGTCTCGGCGCCGGAGAAGAGGATCCGCGCCAGCTCGACGCGTCGCCGCTGCCCGCCCGAGAGCGTGCCGAGCGGCTGCGCGAGCACCCGGTCCTCGATCCCCAGCGAGTGCGCGATCCGGGCGGCCTCGGACTCCGCGGCGTACCCGCCCTGCGCGTGCAGGTCCGCCTCCGCGCGCGTGTAGCGCCGCATCGCCCGCTCCCGCTCCGACGCGCGGTCGCTGCCCATCGCGAACTCGGCCTGGCGCATGCGTCGTACGACGTCGTCGAGGCCCCGCGCTCCGAGGATCCGGTCGCGCGCGGAGACGCCGAGGTCGGGGGAGCGCGGATCCTGGGGGAGATAGCCGACGGCGCCGGTGGCGTGGACCTGGCCGGCGGCCGGTAGCGCCTCGCCCGCGAGGATCTTGGTCAGCGTGGTCTTCCCGGCGCCGTTGCGCCCGACCAACCCGACCTTGTCCCCGGCCGCGACGCGGAACGACACGTCCGCCATCAGGAGCCTCGCCCCGGCTCGCACCTCGAGCTGTTGGGCGGTGATCATCAGGGCCGATACTGTAGCCGCGCACCCGCTGGCCCGCGTCCGCGGGGTTGGCCCGAGCGACGGCAGGAAGGATCGCGACGATGCGCTTCAATCCGAAGGCCCGGCTCGACACCGGTCGCATCTCGGACTCCGGCCGCGGGGGCGGCCGTGGTGGTGGTGGCGGCGGGATGCAGATCCCGTTCCCCGGCGGCGCGAAGGCTGGCGGCGGCCTGGGGATGATCGTCGTCGTCCTGCTCTTCCTCGTCCTCACCCAGTGCACGGGCGTCGACATCACCGGCGGCGGCGCGGCGGGGCTCCCGCAGGGCGGCGGGCAGCTCGACACGTCCCGGATCCAGGGCGAGGACTCGGCCCGGTACGACGCGTGCGAGACCGGTGCCGACGCCGAGGCCAGCACCGACTGCGCGCGGGTCGCGGTCGAGAACTCGCTCTACGACTACTGGTCCGCGACCGTGCCCGAGCAGACCGGTGGCCAGGTCGTCTTCCGACCGGCGGCGATGCAGACCTTCTCCGCCGCGGTCAACACCGCCTGCGGGCAGGCGACCTCGCAGGTCGGGCCCTTCTACTGCCCCGGCGATTCGACGATCTACCTCGACACGACCTTCTTCGAGGACGTGCTCCAGCGGCAGCTGGGCGGGCCGGCCGGCGAGTTCGTCGAGCCCTACGTGCTCGCCCACGAGTACGGCCACCACATCCAGAACCTCACCGGCCAGATCGGCCAGGTCCGCACCCAGCAGGGGCCGAAGAGCGACGCGGTCCGGCTCGAGCTGCAGGCCGACTGCTACGCGGGCATGTGGACCCGCCAGGCGACCAGCACCGACGACGCCGGCGGCGAGCCGCTGATCCTCGAGCTCACCGAGCAGGACGTCCGCGAGGCCATGGCCGCCGCCCAGGCGGTCGGCGACGACCGGATCCAGCAGAAGTCCCAGGGGCGCGTCAACCCCGAGGGCTGGACCCACGGCTCCGCCGAGCAGCGGATGCGCTGGTTCCGGGTCGGCTACGACCGCGCCAGCATGGCCGCCTGCGACACCTTCCGCGCCCGGGAGCTGTGACGTCGTACCGGCTCGTGTCCCGCGGGCTGGGCCTGCTCGCGGGCTGGGCCTGCTGCTTCGTCTAGGTATCCAGGTGGGCTCGCACTCTTCGGGGTGGGTACGCCGCGCAGAGTGTCACTCCGCCTGCATAACTTGATGAAGCTGGGGCGCCTGGGGGGAAGCTGGCCAGGACCGAACCTCCGGCAGCCTCACACCGAGGGACGGCGCAGGTAGCGAAGGACCGCCTGCACACGCCGGTGGGAGATCGCGTCGTCGGCGAGCTCCAGCTTCTGGAAGATGCTTGTGACGTGCGTCTCGACTGTGCGTTCGGTGACGACGAGGCGCTCCGCGATCGCCTTGTTCGACAGCCCCTCGGCGACCAGGGCCAGGACGTCGCGCTCCCGCGGCGTGAGGCGTTCGACGGGATCGGCCCGGCGCCTGCGCCCCAGCAATCGGGACACGATGGTGGGATCGATGATGGTCTCTCCGTCGTCGATCCGTCGCAGCGCGTCGACGAGCACGGCGATGTCGGAGAGGCGGTCCTTGAGCAGGTAGCCCACGCCGTCGGGGTGCTCTTCGAGGAGTCGCATCGCATACTCCGTCTCCAGATACTGCGAGAGAACGAGGAGTCCGAGACCCGGGTACGCCTCACGCAACGCCGCGGCCGCGACGAGCCCCTCGTCGGTGAAGGTGGGCGGCATCCGGATGTCGAGTACGACGACATCCGGAGCATGCAGGGCGACGAGCTCGACGATGTGGTGGGCATCGGGCGCCTGCGCGACGACCTCGACCCCCACTTCCTCCAGCAATCGCACCAGCCCCGCGCGCGTCAGAAGCGCATCGTCGGCGACTATCACTCGCACGGGATCACCGCCGTCATCCGGCCCGGCGCGGTTTCGACGGTCCCGCCCAGCGCGCCGACCCGGTCCCGTAGGGGCTCGGGGTCGGTCGGCGCGGCGCCGGTGACGTGGACGACGAGCGCGGCGCCGTCGAGGTGGAGCTCGGCCATGAGGGGTTCCGAATCGGCCTGGGCGTCGACGGCACTCACCACGACGAGATACGCGGTTCGTTGGACAGCCGAGGGGAGGGCTTGTGGCAACTCGGACAGATCGACATCAAGCGCGGCCTCCTCGGAGAGGCGACGAAGCGCCGCCTCGAGTCCGACATCGTCGAGAATCGCCGGGATCGGGCCGTGCGCGAGGGTGCGCAACCGGTCGAGGATCCGACCGGTGGCCGCCTGAGCCTCCGCGAGCGCATCCGCTCGGGCGCCGGCACCGGTGTTCGTCGCGGCGATCCGCGCCAGGCTCAGCTCATACAGCAGCGCGACGAGGCTCTGCTGCGCACCGTCATGGATGTTCCGTTCGATCACGCGTCGCGCGGCATCCGCCGAGTCGACGACCCGAGCCCGGGAGGCGCGGAGCTCGTGCAAGTGAGCGAGGACGCCGACGTGCAACCGCTCGTTGTCGATCGCGAGGCGTGCGGCGGCACCGATCTGTTCGGGGAGCGCAGGAAGGCCGCGCAGCGCGTCGTCGTGCACGATGACCGCGACGACGTCCTCCCCGCGGCGGATCTCGGCGATGGCTCGCCCCGGAGCTCGTGCGATGCTCCGATCGACTCCGGATGCGTCGACCATGCGCGTGGTTCCGGGGAGCCGATACAACACCTCGAGCCGCGGATCACCGAGGATCGCCGCGAGGGTTCGCTGAAGTGTCCCGGCCTCGGGCGACGCGCCCAGCTCGTCGGCGAGCCGCGCGATCCGGTGGCGCCGAGCACGCTCGGTTGCGATCGCCCAGATCACCCCGGCGCCGAGGGCGGCCAGGGCGATGGCACGCGCGGCGAAGAGCCATACGTGCGCCTCCGTGGGCGTGGCGCCCACGCTCTCGGCAGGATTGGCGAGAAGCAGCGCCGCACGCGCCGACTCGGCGGCGACTGCGGTCGCGGCGGGGATGCAGACCGCGGCGACAGGCTTGCGATCGGCACCCGCGTCGCGGACCCGGACGAGGGCGGCGACGGCTGTCGCGACGGCCACCGCGATCGTGGCCCACAGCAGCGTGGTCGTGAGGACCGCCGCGAGCCGCGGCACCGGGGCCACCAGAAGGTCATTGGCGGTGCAGTTGCTCCAGCAGTGCCGGTCGAGGAACGGATCGCGCACGAGCACCAGGGTGAGTACGACGGCCGCGAAGGCCCCCATGAGCGACGTGACGAGGATCCTCTCGCCTCGGGTCCCGAGGCGACCGCGAGGCCCCGCGAGCGTGACGTGGAACAGCAAGGGCGCGGCAAGCGGCGGCAGCAGCGTGGCGATGGTTCGGACGACGGTGGGTCCCTCACCCCAGCCCACCCAGACGGGGGCGAGCCAGGCGACCGCGACGACGGTGAGCAGCGTCGCGAGCGGGCCCGAGGCAGGCCGGAGTGCGGCGGCGAGGGCTCCCGCCAGGAGCGTGATGGCGGCGGCGACGGTCAGCGCGACGGTGGTCGGATTCGCGGTGGCGACGGCGATCGACCGATTCGCGTCGAGGAGCGGCACGGTGAGCGCGAGCAGCACCCAGCCGCCCACGACCGCAGCCGCCGGCGCCCATTCCCGCCGGCGCATGAGCGTCATTGTGGGCGCGGGCGGCAACGGCCGTCAACGACGGGTCCGGTGACCAGGTGCGTCTCCGAGCCAGCCACGAGGCGCCAGACGGGTGGTCGGTCATACCCTGGTGGGGTGTCCAGGCTGCGTGGTGCGCGAGCCGGCGGGTCGTCGTACCGGCGCGGCCTCCTCCTTGCCTGCGTCGCGCTCGCGACGCTGCTCGCGGGCTGCGGCGCCATACCTCCTGGCACGAAGGCGGGCGGTGGAGAGGCCCCGCTCAGGATCGATGTCGTGACGGCTGAGCCGGAGGGGAGTCCCGCCGATGCCGGCATCGAACGGTTCGCCGTGTCGGTCGAGCGGTTGTCGGAGGGTTCGATCGACGTCGTGGTTCGACACCACGCCTACCGGAGCATGGCGGACCCATGGGATCCGGACGGTCACGATCTCGTCGCCGATCTCGTGGCGGCGGGCGGCGCAGACGTGGCCGTCAGCCCAGGGTGGGTGTGGGTGGCACGCGGTGCAGCGAGCCTCGAGGCCCTGGGAACGCCCTTCCTCGTGGATCGGCAGAGCGTGCTCGAGACCATCGCGACGGGCGAGCTCGCCGCTGACATGCTCGCCGACCTGGACCAGCGCGGCGATCCGCGGGCTGGCGCTCCTCCCAGATGGGCTCCGCCAGCCGTTGTCGTTCGGCGATCCCATCCTCGTCCCCGCCGATCTCGCGGGGCAGGGATTCCGGACCCTCGACCCGCGGGCGGTCGAGCTCTTCGACGCCCTCGGGGCTGACGTTCGGCTCCTCGATGGGAACGCATACTTCTCCAGCGTCGCGCGCGGCGAGTTGCGTGGAGCGGATGCCTCGACCACGACAGCAATCGTTCACCCGGCGGGAGGCACCGTCACAGCGGACGTGGCCTATGCCCCCATGACGACGGCGATTGTCGCCAACCTTGCGTGGTTCGATCGGCTCGGCGCCGACCAGCGCACGATCCTTGAGCGGGCGGCACGCGAGACGAGTGCATTCATCGCGGACAGCGCACCAACGCCTGCCGAGGCGGCACGAGCCTACTGCGACGCGGGCGGGACCGTGGTGCTCGCGGGCTCGGAGCGACTCGCGACGTGGCGGGCCGCCGCTGCGCCGATGCGGGAACGACTCGAGGACGATCCCGCGACGGCCACCGTGATCGCAGCGATCGACTCCCTTGCTCGCGGGTCGCCACCCGAGCCGCATCCGGCCGTCCCGTGCACCGCGGCGCCCGCGACGCGCGATCCCGACCCCGTCGAGGCCGACGCCCCTGGCGCATTCCCCGAGGGCACCTTCCGCGCCGAGATCCCGGAGCGAGCGTTCCTGAACGCCGGCATCGACAGGCAGACGGCACGCGGTCACTCGGGGATCTGGACGCTCACATTCCGGGCCGGCGAATACGAGTCGACGGACCCCTACGCACCGGTGCATGACTGTCCTGGAAGCACCTACCGAGTCGAGGGCGGACGCATTGTCGTGACCCTGGGCGCGCACGGTACGACGTGTGGCGGAGCCGCAGGCCAGGTGCTGTTCAGCGCCACATGGACGTACGACGGCGCCGCGCTCCGGTTCACCAACGTGCGCCCCGGCGACCCGAGCCTCCACGAGTTCATGGGGGTGATGTTCGGCTCGACTCCTTGGGTGCGCATCGACTAACACCCCGGTCGCCTCGTG
The DNA here is from genome assembly GCA_039812025.1 of Nocardioides sp. Classification (GTDB taxonomy): domain Bacteria; phylum Actinomycetota; class Actinomycetes; order Propionibacteriales; family Nocardioidaceae; genus Nocardioides. The sequence continues at coordinate 8,036 of JBDHZS010000017.1, forward strand.
GCTGGCACGGAGAGAACCGGGCGGAAACCCCGCGCTCACCACGAGGTACGGCGGCCGGAACGTCCCTAGCGTCGGGGCAACGACCCGTCTCGCTCGAGGAGGCTCCCATGCCCGGTCGCACGCTCTGGTCCCGACGCCGATTCGCGGCGCCTCTCGCCGGCCTGGTAGTGGCGCTCGCCGTGGCTGGCTGCTCCAATGAAGCCGCACCTGCCGAGTCCGACGAGACGGCGACGCTGCGCATGCTCCATTTCGACGGTGGCGCGAGCCTCGACCCTGCCGTGTCGTGGTTCGTCGACGAGGTCGCCGAGCGCTCCGGCGGCAACGTCGAGATCGAGCTGGTGAGGTCGTGCTGCGGCGAGGACGCCGACGTCGAGCGCGTGCTCGTGTCGAAGGTCGCCGACTCCGAGGCCGACCTCGGCTGGGTGGGCACGCGCGTCTTCGGCGATCTCGGGGTCCCGGACCTGCGGGCGCTGACGGCACCGATGCTGCTCGACAGCTACGCCCTGCAGGAAGCCGTCATCACGAGTGACTTCGCAGGCGAGCGACTCGCCTCGGTGTCCGACCTCGGCGTCTCGGAGGTCGCGCTCGTCCCGGGCCCGATGCGCGTTCCGCTGTCATCGACAGGCCCGCTCGTGGCGCCCGAGGACTGGTCGGGGCTGCGCGTGCACACGGTGGCCTCGGAGCTCAGCGAAGACGCGATCGCGGCGCTCGGCGGGACGCCGCTCACGGCCGACCGCGAGGAGCGCGACGCCGGGTTGTTCGATGGCAGCATCCAGGCGACCGACAACGGCTTCGCGTTCCTGCGCGGCGACCGCGAGCACCTTCTGCCGTACGCGACGGTCAATGTCGGGCTCTGGCCGCGCGTCTCGGCGATCATCGGCAATCCCGACGCACTCGCCGAGCTCAGCGACGAGCAGCGGGACGTGCTGACCGATGCGGCTGCCGCCGTCGCGGCGCGCACCGGTGAGCTCGCCTCCACGGACGCGACGCTTGTGGCCGAGTCGTGCGAGCGGGGAGCGCGCTTCGCCGAGGCAACCGACGCCCAGCTCGCGGCGATGGGTGCGGCCTTCGAACCGGTCTACGAGCAGCTTGCCGAGGACCCGGCGACGAAGGAGTTCATCGAGCGGGTCCGCGATCTCGAGGCCACCGTCGACGCGGAGCCGAGCGTTGCCATCCCGGACGGATGCACGGGCAAGAGCCCCCTCCTCGATGAGCCTGCGGATGGCGACTCCGGCGACGCCTCGGCACTCAACGGCAGCTGGACCCGAGACCCCATGACGGTCGACGAGCTCGTGGCGGGCGGCCTCACCGAGGCGCAGGCACAGGATGTCGCCGCGCAGTTCACGCTCGGGTTCGACGACGGCGCGTTCGTCCTCACGGTCGACGACGAGTGGGTGTGCGACGGTACGGCGGAGGTGAGGGGTGACCGGCTCACGGTGAGGTACCTGCCGGGCGGCCATTGCGGGCCCGGCGGCCGGCTCTTCGAGGCAACGTTCGCGATCGACGGCGACACCATGACGTTCTCAGACGTCGGCAGCCAGAACGCGACGGACAGGCTCTTCTTCGGGCTGCGCCCGTGGACGCGAGAAGGCTGACGTCACCCGAGCGGCAGCTGGGCGCGGAGCGTCGTACCGCCCCCGGGCGGGGACACGACCTGGGTCGTGCCGCCGTGTGCGGCGACGCGGTCGGCGAGTCCACGCAGGCCGGTTCCCCGCGCCGGATCCGCCCCGCCCCGGCCGTCGTCGGCGATCACGACCTCAATGCCGGTGCGCGTCGTGCGCAACTCGATGCGCACGGTCGAGGCCGCTGCGTGTTTGATGGCGTTCGCGACGGCCTCCGCGCACACGTAGAACACAGTCGTCTCAACCTCCGGCGGAAGACGATCGGAGGGGATCGCCAACTCGACCGGCACTGGGCTTCGACGGCTGAGCGCCTCGAGTGCGGGCGCGAGTCCCATGTCGAGCTCACGGGGCCGGATTCCCGCTGCGATCTCGGCGACCTCGCCGAGAGCGCGGCGCAGCAGCGCGTGCACGGGATCACCCGCCCGGATGATGTGTGAGCCGGTGAGCGACCGTTCGAGCGTCGACAGCGGTTCCTGCACCTGTTCGCGCAGGCGAAGCTGAAGGCCCGAGCGCCCTTCGTCCGCGGCCGCGAGGATCCTCCTGCGGGACGCCACCACCTCCTCCACCCGCGCCTCGACGTCCTCCTGCAGCGCGCGGTTGGCGGCGGTCATCCGTCGTACCGTGGCGACCGTCCGGACCACGAGCGGATCGTCGTGCGACGTGCCCAGCTCTCGTGCCACCTCATCGGCGAGCGACGCGGGCGGTCTGTCGCCGAGTTCGACGACGAGATCGGCGAGACGCCCGGAGTCGGGCGCTGGGAGTGCAGTACCCAGAGCCGCCGCAATCCCCGTCAGCACGAGCGCGTAGCCGACGAAGGCGGGTTCGACGGCGCCGCCCTGGGGGACGAGACCGCGCGCGAGCGCACCGACCGCGACGGCCGTGGCGAACGCGACAGCCGACCATCGGGCGGCGCGTCCGCCGAGTTCGAGCGATGTCCGTGTCGTCACGGCCACCGCGGCAGCCGCCATCGCGAGGACGGCACCGATCGCGTCGTTGCTCCAGACGTAGGGGGTGGCAGATGCGGCATATCCGCCGGCGATCGCGGTGCGGGCCGCGACACTGTTCGGCCATGCTCGTGGAAGGGCCAGGATGAGGTGGATCAGCACTCCGCGGTGCCAGTAGATGCCATAGTCGATGACGGTGCCGGCGAACCACGCCGCCGCGAATGCGAGCGCGAGCAGGCACGTCGTACTCGACCTCGGCCAGGCCCACGCCGCCAACAGGACGAAGGCGAACCCAGCCGTGAAGTCGGGCACCAGGAAGGCGTCACCCCAGTCATACGCGAGCGACACCACGGCGGCGGCCACCACGGCACCCGCGCTCGCGATCGCGAGCTGGACTCCCGTCGTCGACGTCTTCGGCACGATGCCCATCGTTTCAGGATCGATCGTCGGGTGCCTCTGCATTCTGGCCCTGTTGCTTCGTCTAGGTATCCAGGTGGGCTCGCACTCTTCGGGGTGGGTACGCCGCGCAGAGTGTCCCTCCGGCTGCATAACTTGATGAAGCTGGGGCGCCTGGGGAGGAACCGCCGGCTGGCCCTCAAGTGCACTTGAACTCCTAGGATCTGAGCATGGATCCAGAGACGCTCGCGGCGGCAGGGCTGCGGTACGACGCCGACGGACCGGTCGCGACGATCACGCTCGACCGGCCCGGGCGCCGCAACGCGCAGACGCCGGCCATGTGGCGCGCGCTGGCCGACCTGGGCGAGGCGATCCCCGACGAGGTCCGGGTGGTCGTGGTCCGGGGCGAGGGCCCGTCGTTCTCGGCCGGCCTGGACACCGCCGTCCTCATGGGATCCGACCCCGATGACCCGGACTCCTTCCCGGCCCTCCTCAAGCTCGGCGACGAGCAGATCGCCGAGGTGATCGAGGGCTACCAGCGGGGGTTCACATTCCTCGCGGACCCGAGGTTCGTCTCGATCGCCGCAGTCCAGGGCCACGCGATCGGCGCCGGCCTCCAGCTCGCCCTGGCCTGCGACCTGAGGGTCGCGGCCGAGGACGCGTCGTTCTCGATGAAGGAGGCGGCGCTCGGGCTGGTCCCCGACCTGGCGGGCACTAAGCCGCTGGTCGAGGCGGTCGGGGCGGCGCGGGCCCTGGAGCTCTGCGCCACCACGCGCACCGTCGAGGCGCTCGAGGCAGCGGCGATCGGCCTGGTCAACCTCGTCGTACCGGACCTCGACCAGGCCGTCGCCGACCTCACCGCGGCCCTGCTCGCCCCGCCCGCAGGCGCCGTACGCGAGATCAAGTCGCTGGTGCAGGGCGCCGCGGAGAGGACGCTCGACGAACAGCGGCGCCACGAACGCCAGGCCCAGGTCAGGCGCCTGCGGGAGCTCGGGGGGCCGACCTGATGTCCATGGGAGCGGCCTTCCGCAACATCCGCGCCGACCGGAGCGCGATCGACCACCGGCTCCGCCGCGACACGGTACGACGGGTGCTGGGCTTCGCAGTACCCCACCGCCGGCTCATCGGCATCTTCCTGGTCATGACCGTCTTCGACGCGGCGCTGGTGGTGGTCAGCCCGCTGCTGGTGCAGCGGATCGTGGACGACGGGATCCTCAAGGGCGACTCCCGGCTCGTGATCACCCTCGCGCTGATCATGGCCGGGGTCGCGGTCGTCGACGCGGCGCTGAGCGTGGTCAACGCCTACCTCTCCTCGCGGATCGGGGAGGGCCTGATCTTCGACCTGCGCACGAAGGTCTTCGCGCACGTGCAGCGCCAGAGCCTGGCGTTCTTCACCCGCACCCAGACCGGCGCGCTGGTCTCGCGGCTCAACAACGACGTCGTCGGCGCCCAGCGCGCCTTCACCTCCACCCTGTCGGGGACGGTGTCGAACCTGATCTCGGTGGTCGTCGTCAGCATCGCGATGCTGGCCCTGAGCTGGCAGGTCACGCTCGGCTGCCTGGCGCTCTTCCCGCTGCTGATGATCGCCAGCCGCTGGGTCGGCAACCGGCTCACGGACCTCACGCGGCGGCAGATGGACGGCAACGCGGACCTCGGCAACCTGATGACCGAGCGGTTCAACGTGGGCGGCGCGACGCTGCTCAAGCTCTTCGGGCGGCACCCGGAGGAGGACCGGATCTTCGCCCGCAAGGCGTCCGTGGTCCGCGACCTCGGCGTCCGGATCGCGCTGATCCAGCGGGTCTTCTTCGCCACCATGATGCTGGTGCCGGCGCTCGCGACCGCGCTCGTGTACGGCGCCGGCGGGCTGCTCGCCATCGGCGGCACCCTCACGGTCGGCACGGTGCTCGCGCTCGCGACGCTGCTGGTGCGGCTGCTCGGCCCGCTGCAGGGGCTCTCCAACGTGCGGCTCGACGTGATGACCGCGCTGGTGAGCTTCGAGCGGGTCTTCGAGGTGCTCGATCTCTCCTCGCTGGTCCGCGAGAAGCCCGGCGCCGTCGACGTCCCGGCCGACGCCTCGACCGTGACCTTCGAGCACGTCAGGTTCAGCTATCCGCGCGCCGAGGAGGTCTCGCTGGCTTCGCTCTCGCCCGACGTCGCCGCGCTCGAGCGGCCGGGTGGGGGCGACGTACTCCGCGACGTGTCGTTCACCGCGGGCGCCGGGCAGATGGTCGCCCTCGTCGGCCCGTCCGGCGCGGGCAAGACCACGATCACGCACCTGGTCGCGCGGCTGTACGACGCGTCGGAGGGCACCGTGTCCGTGGGCGGCCTCGACGTCCGGGACGTCACGCTGGACTCGCTGGAGGACGCGGTCGGGTACGTCACCCAGGACGCCCACATGTTTCACGACACGATCCGCGCCAACCTGCTCTACGCGCGGCCGGACGCGACCGAGGACGAGGTCTGGGAGGCGCTCACCGCGGCCCAGGCGTCGGGGCTGGTGTCCGGGCTGCCCGACGGCCTGGACACGGTGGTGGGGGACCGCGGCTACCGGTTCTCCGGCGGGGAACGGCAGCGGCTGGCCATCGCGCGGTTGCTGCTCAAGGCGCCGCCCATCGTCGTACTCGACGAGGCGACCGCGCACCTGGACAGCGAGTCCGAGGCAGCCGTGCAACGCGCCCTCGACGCCGCGCTGGCGGGCCGCACCTCGCTGGTCATCGCGCACCGGCTCTCCACGATTCGCGAGGCCGACGTGATCCTGGTGCTGGAGAGCGGCCGGATCGTCCAGCGCGGCACGCACCTCTCCCTGCTCGCTGAGGGCGGGCTGTACGCCGACCTCTACCGCACCCAGTTCGCCGACCAGGCCGCCCACTGACCCCGCCCCCGCCGAGTCGGCTCAAACGTGCACGAAAATGCCGCCGAGTCGGCGCATCTGTGCACCGAAATCACGCCGAGTCGGCGCATCTGTGCACGCCTCGCGCGTCGTACTCGGGAACGCTTGGCCTAGCCGGCGCAGTCGACGGCGACGGCCAGCGCGGCACACACCTCACGCATCCTGACGTCGCTCAACCGGCCGAGCCGCTCGACGAGGACAGCGAGCGACACGCTCTCGACCGAGTCGAGGTTGACCGCCGAACGACGGGGAACAGGGTCGTCTCCGGGCTCGAGGAGCACTTCGCTCCCGAGCCCGCGAATCGTCGTCGTGCACGGCGCGACCAGCGCCCTGCGGTGCCTCGGGATGACGGCGTCGCGCGACAGTACGACGACCGGCCGGCGACCGACCTCGGCCAGCTCGCACCACCAGACCTCCCCGCGACGGGGCAGCCCGCTCAGGACGCCGCCGCCGCTCGCCGGAAGGAGGCCAGGTCGCCCCACTCATCGGGCTCATCGAGCGGGTGCTCGTCGTAGGCGGCGTAGCTCGCGTCCACCTCGGCCGCGCGGTGACGCGCGAGCAGCGCCGCGAGTGCCTCATCGACGAGCGCGGCATCGGTGAGGCCGGAGCGGGTACGGCGCGCGTCCTGCAGGAGGTCGGAGTCGACCGTCGTACTCAATCGTATGCGAGCCATGCCACAATCATGCCACGATCAGTCGCGTCTCAGCTTCATCATGATGTACAGGCGGCGGCGCACTCTGCGCGGCGTACCCACCCCGACAACTGCCGCTCCACCCACATAGCCTGATGAAGCAAACGACCCGACCCCGCCGAGGCGCTCGGAAGTGCTGAGAAACTGCCCCGAATCAAGGGGCCTGACCGGGTCAGGTTCTCAGCAGTTGCGGGGTACGGCGACACGACCGCCCCGAGGCGTGCCACCCACGGCCGGGCTAGTCGATCTCGCTGGGAGCAGTCTCGGAGCTCCGGGCGGACCGCGCGGTCCGGGGCGGCCGGCGGCCGGTGGCGACCCGCCACTCGTCGTACGCGAGATAGAGGAAGCCGCCGATGGCCAGCAGCCCGAAGAACCACCACTGGAGGCCGTAGAAGAAGTGCGGCCCCTCGCCGAGGTCGGGCAGTTCGACGGGGGTGAGGGCGGTCGCGGGCGGCGGGTCCTCGGACTTGAGCTCGGCCCACCCGCCGTACACCTCGCGGCCGAGCGCTGGGCCGATCGTCGCGCTGGAGACGGCGCGCGTTGACTGGTCGGTCACTCCGGCGGAGGATCCGGTGGCGTCCGCGCGTACCCATGCCTCGACGGTGACCTCGCCGGCGGGCGGCGCGGGTACGTCGATGTCGGCCGCGCCCTGGTTGTCGGTCGCCAGCCAGCCGCGGTTGACCAGCAGCGCCGGGCCATCGTCGGTGACCAGCGGCACCACCACGTCCACGCCCGAAGCGCGTTTGTTGGTCTGGTAGCGGACGATCACGGTGCCGGCTGCGTCGTACTCGCCCGTCGCGGAGACCAGCCGCCATTCGTCGGTGGCCGCGACAGGGCGGCCGGGCGCCAGGACCTCCGCCACGGGCACAGGCGAGGCGGCCTCATTGTGCTCGACGGCGGCGTTGGCCGCACGGCGCTCGCCGAGCCGGTCGAACTGCCACTCGCCCAGCCACCATGCCAGCCCCGCGAGCAGCGCGACGACGACCGCGAAGCCGAGCCACCGGCGACTCAGCAGGAAGGCCAGCGAACGCACGGCCACCACCGTAGTCGTGCCGCCTAGACTTGCCTGGTGACGACCCGGGTGTTGGCGGACAGGTTCGGCCGCGTGGCGACGGATCTGCGGGTTTCGCTGACCGATCGCTGCAACCTGCGCTGCCTCTACTGCATGCCCGCCGAGGGCCTGGACTGGCTGCCCAAGGACGACGTGCTCACCGACGACGAGGTGGTGCGGCTGATCCGGATCGGGATCGAGCTGCTCGGGATCCGGCAGGTGCGCTACACGGGCGGGGAGCCGCTGGTACGGCGCGGGCTGGCCGACATCCTCAGCCGCACGAAGGCCGTCGACCGCGGCGTCGACATGGCGCTGACCACCAACGCGCTCGGCCTCTCCCGGATCGCGCCCGCCCTGGCGCGCGCCGGGCTGGACCGGATCAACGTCAGCCTGGACACGGTGCGCCCCGACACCTTCCTGGCGATGACGCGCCGCGACCGGCTGGGGGATGTGCTGGCCGGGCTGGTCGCCGCCCGGGAGGCCGGGCTGGCGCCGATCAAGCTGAACGCCGTACTCATGCGCGGGCTCAACGACGACCAGGCGCCCGAGCTCCTGCGGTGGGCGATCGGGCACGGCTACGACCTGCGGTTCATCGAGCAGATGCCCCTGGACGCGCAGCACCGGTGGGATCGCTCGTCGATGATCACCGCCGACGAGATCTTCGCCCGGCTCGAGGAGTCGTTCGTGCTGACGCCGGCGCACGAGCCCCGGGGGAGCGACCCCGCCGAGCTGTTCCTGGTCGACGGCGGGCCGGCGACGGTGGGTGTCATCGCGTCGGTGACCCGGCCCTTCTGCGGCGACTGCGACCGGACCCGGCTCACCGCCGACGGCCAGATCCGCAATTGCCTCTTCGCCCGGGCCGAGTCCGACCTGCGCGGCCCGATGCGTGCCGGCGCGAGCGACGAGGAGCTCGCCGACCGGTGGGTCGTCGCCATGGCCGGCAAGGCCGCCGGGCACGGCATCGACGACCCCGGGTTCCTGCAGCCGTCTCGGCCCATGTCCGCCATCGGCGGCTGAGTCGCCCGGGACCGTGCATGTTTGCGCCGACTCGGCGTCCTGAGCGTGCACAGATGCGCCGACTCGGCGTGTCCTGCGTGCACAGATGCGCCGACTCGGCGTGTTTTCAGTGCACGTTTGAGCCGACTCGGGGTCAGGAGGGGTGGGGTACGACGTCGCGGAGGAACCCGCGCGCGGCGAGGAAGTCGCTGAGAGTGCCGCGGTGGTCGTCGCAGGCCAGCCAGATCTTGCGGCGCTCGGGGGTGTGCAGGCGGGGGTTGTTCCACTGCACCTGCCAGCGCGCCTCGGCCCGGCAGCCGCGCGCCGAGCAGGTGTCGGCCTCCGGCCCGGCCGGTGGGCCTGTCGCCTCGTCGTACTCCGTGCTCATAGCGCCCCAACGTACAGCGCCCCGAAGTGCGGGCCCAGATGTGCAGGCCCCCAAGAAGAGGCCGGAAATACAGGTGGTGCCGGACGATCACGGGGGGAACCGTCCGGCACCACTGCCGCACCCCAGACGGGGGAGACCGGGGTGCGACTAGTTGAGTATCACACAACTTCGATTACAACTAAAGTCGGTCTCAGCCGGCGTGTCAGGAGTCTCGGGACGGCTCGTCGGGCGGCGGGAGCTCGCGGTGGTCGCCGAGCGCGGTCATGAGGTCGGCATCCTCGGCGCGCCCCTTGCGGGTGTTGGCCATCACCACGGCGACGTACGGCAGGAACACCGCGCCGGCGAGCAGCACCCACCGCAGCGGACCCGGACCGACCATCACCGCGCCGAGGAAGCAGACGGTCCGCACCCCCATCGAGATCAGGTAGCGCAGCTCCCGGGAGTGCAGCTCCGCACCCGCGCTGACCTGCGCGGTCGTGATGCGGATCGGGACGTCCTTGGCCATCTCACCAGCGTACTCCGGTCCCCAGATCGCGCTCGCTACGATGCCCCCCATGAGCAATCGCACCTATCGCGTCACCGAGATCTGGGGCACCTCGCCCGACAGCATCGACCAGGCGGTCCGCAACGGGCTGAGCCGCGCCGGCCAGTCGCTGCGCCACATCGACTGGTTCGAGGTGACCCAGATCCGCGGCCAGGCGCGCGACGGCGACGTCGAGCACTTCCAGGTGGGCATGAAGGTGGGCTTCCGCCTCGAGGACGAGTGAGCCCGATGGTGAGCCAGGCAGGCAAGAGACGGTACGGCGGATTGCGCTGACGTGCCGGAAGTCACTAGCGTCGCGGGCGTGAGCGACGAGAAGACCCCCCGTTCCGTCCTGGTCACCGGCGGCAACCGCGGCATCGGCCGCGCGATCGCCGAGGCCTTCATCGCCCAGGGCGACCGGGTGGCGGTGACCACGCGCAACGGCGGCGCCCCCGAGGGCGCACTCGACGTGCGGTGCGACATCACCGACCCGGCCGCGGTCGAGGCGGCGTTCGCCGAGGTCGAGGCCGCCCACGGCCCGGTCGAGATCCTCGTCGCCAACGCCGGCATCACCAAGGACACGCTGCTGCTGCGGATGAGCGAGGAGGACTGGGGCTCGGTCATCGACACCAACCTCACCGGCTCCTACCGGCTCGCCAAGCGCGCCGCGAAGGGCATGCTCCGGCTCCGGCGCGGCCGCATCATCTTCATCTCCTCGGTCGTCGGGCTGCTCGGCTCGGCGGGCCAGGTCAACTACGCGGCGTCGAAGTCGGGCCTGGTCGGCATGGCCCGGTCCCTGGCCCGCGAGCTCGGCTCGCGCTCCATCACGGCGAACGTCGTGGCGCCGGGGTTCGTCGAGACCGACATGACGGGCGTACTCACCGACGAGCAGCGCACCGCCATCAAGGCGCAGGTGCCGCTGGGCCGGTACGCCAAGCCCGCCGAGATCGCCGCCGCCGTGACCTGGCTGGCCGGCGACGGCGCGCAGTACGTCACCGGAGCCGTCATCCCGGTCGACGGCGGCCTCGGCATGGGCCACTGATCCACCACTAGAGAGGGACTTCGACATGGGCATTCTCGAGGGCAAGCGGATCCTGGTCGCCGGCGTGACCATGAACAACTCCATCGGCTACGCCACCGCCAAGGTCGCCCAGGAGCAGGGCGCGACGGTGCTGATCTCCAACTTCGGCCGGGCGCTGGGCATCACCCGCCGGATCGCGAAGCGGCTGCCGACCGAGCCGCCGGTGCTGGAGCTGGACGTCACCAACGAGGAGCATCTGGCCGGGCTGGCCGACCAGGTCCGCGAGCACGTCGACGGCCTCGACGGCGTCGTCCACTCGATCGCCTTCGGCAACCCGGAGACGCTGCTCGGCGGGAAGTTCCTCGACGGCCCGTGGGAGGACGTCGCCCAGGCGGTGCACGTCTCGGCGTACTCGCTGAAGTCGCTCGCCACGGCCACACGGCCGCTGCTGAGCTCCGGCAGCTCGATCGTCGGCCTCACCTTCGACGCCACGGTCGCCTGGCCCGCCTACGACTGGATGGGCGTGGCGAAAGCCGGCCTGGAGTCCACCTCGCGCTACCTCGCCCGCGACCTCGGTCCGCAGGGGATCCGCTGCAACCTGGTCTCCGCGGGCCCGCTGCGGACGATCGCGGCGAAGGCGATCCCCGGCTTCGAGGACCTGGAGTCGATGTGGACCACCCGGGCCCCGCTCGGCTGGGACAACACCGACCAAGAGCCGACCGCCCGCGCCGTCTGCGCGCTGCTGAGCGACTTCTTCCCGACCACCACCGGCGAGATCGTGCATGTGGATGGCGGCTTCCACGCGATGGGCGCGTAGCCAATCCGGCCAGTCCGGATAACGATCGAGTAACGTGCGGGCGTGAGTTCCAGCCTGGTCGAACTGAGGGTCCTCGAGGGACCCAACCTCTACTTCCCGCGCGCCGCGATGAAGGTGACCCTGGACATCACCGCGCTCGCGGCCGCCCCGACCGAGACCGCCGAGGCCCTGGCGCGTCGGATCGGTCTGCGTCACGTCCGCCCCGGCGAGCCCGACACCGGCTTCCGGCAGCGGTTCGCCGCCCGCGCGCTGGCCCGGCTCGGCCGCGCGGTCGCCGCCGAGGCGGGACGGTCCAGGCTCGCGGTGCGGGTGCGGCCCACCGCCGATCCACACCAGCTCGTCGTCGCCTACCCGTGGCGCCGGCGCGGCCGGGCCCGCGCGCTGGGGGAGGCGGTGGCCCGGGTCCTCGACGCGCTGCCGGAGGCCGACCCCGACCAGGCGGTGAGTACGGCGGCAGCCACCGTCGCCGCCACCGAACCCGGAGACCCACCGACCACGATCACCCCGAAGATCCCGGTCGTCGCCGTCACCGGGACCAACGGCAAGACCACCACCAGCCGGATGATCGCCCACATCGCCCGCCAGACCGGGCAGGTCGTCGGCTGGTCGAGCACCGACGGGATCTTCCTCGACGGGGTCCTGGTCGAGGCCGGCGACTACTCCGGGCCGAGCGGCGCGGGGCGCGTGCTGGCGCAGCCTGGGGTGCAGTTCGCGGTCACCGAGACCGCCCGCGGCGGCATCCTGCTGCGCGGGATTGGCCTGACCCGCAACGACGTCTCGGTCGTGACCAACGTCTCCGCCGACCACCTGGGCCTGCACGGGATCGACACCCTCGACCAGCTCGCCGAGGTCAAGTCGGTCGTCCCGTGGATCACCCGCAAGTCCGGCTGGGCGGTCCTCAACGCCAACGATCCGCGGGCCCTCGCGATGCGCTCGGTGATCCGGGCCCAGCCGTGGGTCTTCTCCCGCGACCCGGACTCGCCGGGGATCCGCGAGGTGCTCAACGCCGGCGGCCGCGCGACCACGGTGATCGACGGCTGGATCTGCGTGCTGCGAGCGGGCTGGGACGCCGACCCGCTCGTCGAGCTGGTCGACGTACCGATGACGCTCTCGGGACTCTCCCGCTTCAACGTCGAGAACGCGCTTGCCGCCGCCTCGGCCGCCCTGGCGATCGGCCTGCCGAGGGAGGCGGTCCGCACCGGGCTGACGTCGTTCCGCCCCGATCCGGAGCACAACCCGGGCCGGATGAACTTCTTCACCCTGCCCACGGCGACCGGTGAGATCAGCGTCGTCATGGATCTGGCCCACAACGAGGCCGGCCTCGAGGCGCTCCTTGAGATCATGGAGGGCGTGCGGGCGCCCGGGCGGCGGCTGCTGCTCGGGATGGGTGCGGTCGGCGACCGCACGGACGAGCTCATCGACGCGATCGGCGAGATCGGGGCCAAGGGGGCGGACGTGGTGGCGATCGGACACAAGCAGCGCTACCTGCGAGGGCGCACGCTGGCGGAGCTGGACGGCCTGCTGCGCGCCGGCGCCGCCCGTGTCGGTGTGACTGAGATCGAGACCTACCCGACTGAGCTCGAGAGCCTGCAGGCCCTGGTGAGGCAGGCCGAGCCGGGCGACGTCGTCGGGCTGATGTGCCACGCCGAACGGCAGGAGTGCTACGACTGGCTCGCCGCCGGGGGCGGCACCGCCGACTCGCCCGAGGTGCTCGCCGATAAGGTCAGGGCGGCCCGTGGCTGATCCCGTCGCCCTCATCGCCCGCGCCCGCCGCCACGACCCCCGGCTCGCGGTCGGCCTGGTCGCGCCCGCCGAGCCCTCCGACGAGCCGGTGCTGGCCGGCTCGCCCGACGAGCTCTTCCAGATCGGCTCGATCACGAAGGTCTTCACCGAGCTGGCCCTCGCCCGGGCGGTGGTCGAGGGCCGGCTCACCTTCGACACGCCGGTCGGGGCCATGCTCCGCGACCTGGCGCGGCTGCCCGTGGGCACCGTCACCCTCGGGGCGCTCGCCACCCACACCTCCGGGCTGCCGAGGATCCCCCCGGAGCTGCGGCGCCGCGCATGGCGCGGGCACAAGGACCCCTACGCCGACATCGACCATCGCTTCCTGATGCGGTCGCTGAGCCGGATCAAGCTGAAGCCGAGTGGCAAACCGTCGTACTCCAACCTGGGCTTCGGGCTCCTCGGGCATGCGCTGGCGGCGCGCGAGGGGGTCTCGTACGACGAGCTCATCGCCACCCGCGTCACCGGCGACCTCGGGATGATGGAGACCCGCTGCACGCCGCCCGTCGAGACGCCGGGCGCGCGGCGGCGGGGGAAGCCCTACTCGGGCGTGTGGCACTTCGACGCGCTGGCCGGCGCGGGCGCGCTGTGGTCGAGCCTCTCGGACATGCAGCGCTTCGCCCGCGCGCAGCTCGAGCCGCCGCCCGGGAGCCTCGGCGCGGCGATCCGGCTGACCCAGGAGGTCCGGGTGCCCGGCCGGACGGAGCAGTGCCTGGGCTGGCTCCGGCTGCACCCGAAGTCCGGACCGGTGCTCTTCCACAACGGCGGCACCGCCGGCTACCGGTCGGTGCTGTGCGTGGACCGCGGCGCGTCGTACGGCGCGATCGCCCTCGGCGCCACCGACCGCCCCCTGGACCGGCTGGGTCTCACCCTGGTCACCCACGGGCCGCTGCATGAGGAGGCTCCCGCGTGACGGGTTCGCCGGACGTCCGCCTGGTGGTCTCGGACATGGACGGCACGCTGCTGACCTCGGGCGGCGTCGTACCCGACGACTTCTGGCCGCTGCTGGAGACGATGCGCCGGCGCGGGATCACGTTCGTGCCCGCGAGCGGGCGGCAGTACGCCACGCTGGCCCGGATCTTCGGCGGGGTGCCGGACGGGGTGTCGTACGTCGCGGAGAACGGCAACCTCGTCGTGCACGACGGCGAGGTGCTCGCGGCGACCCGGATGGATCGCGACGTGGTCGCCGACGTCGTCGCCCGGACCCGCGGCGCCACCGGCTTCGACCTCGGGGTGGTCGCCTGCGGGCGGCGCGGCGCCTACATCGAGCGGGTGGACCCGCCGTTCGCCGCCGAGGTCGCCACCTACTACGCGAAGCTCACCGAGGTCGCTGATCTCAACGAGATCGACGACGACGTGCTCAAGCTGGCGATCTTCGACTTCGGGCCGGCCGCGGCCAGCGCCTCGGTGTTCGCGCCGCTCGCCGAGACCCACCAGGTCGTCGTCTCCAGCCCGCATTGGATCGACATCATGGAGCCGGACGTCCACAAGGGCCGCGCCGTCCAGCAGTTGCAGTCGGTCCTCGGGGTCACCCCCGCCCAGACCGTGGTCTTCGGGGACTACCTCAACGACCTGGAGATGCTCGACGTCGCCGAGCTCTCCTATGCCGTCGGCGACGCCCACCCCCAGGTCCGCGACCGGGCCCGCTTCCACGCCCCCGGCGTCGTACCCACCCTCACGGCCCTGCTCGCCCCCTGACCCCAGCCACCCTCCTGTGCCGATCCCGGCCTGTCCCCAGCCTGCCGAGTGCGGGATTTGTGTCGTTCTGACAGCTCAGAGCGACACAAATGCCGCATTCGGCAAGGGGGCCACTCGGCGGCGGAGGGCGAGTACGACGGTGGCGACGGCCACCATCACCAGCGCGGCCGCGCTCAGGTAGCCCATCCCGGGCGGGGTGTCCCAGTTCAGGTCGCTCCAGACGACCATGATCGAGTAGTCGACCAGCGCCCCGACCATGCCGAAGCCGGCGATGGCGGCGAGCGGGAGACAGGCGCGCCACGCCGGGACGCCCACCGGCCCGGCCAGGACCTTGGTGTGGTCCGCGCCGGCCGCGGCGCCCAGGACGGCGGCCAGGAGGGCCAGGTCGATGATCCCCCTGGTGCCCGCCTCGGGCAGCTGGACGACCAGCTCCGGCGCGAGACCTCCCGCCCCGGCGTACGCCAGGGCGCCGACGAGCGGGAGCATCAGGACGCGCTGGGTCCAGCGCCACCGCAGGGCGAGCACGAGGACCAGCCACGCGGCCGCGGCGGCGAGCATGGCGAACCCCATCAGCTCCGAGTACGACGCGGCGACCGCGGGCAACGGCCGGCCGGAGTCCATCTGCGTGTAGCACGCGTCGGTGATGTCGCTGCCGCCGTACGCCTTGAGGATCGTGCCGTCGAGCATGCTGCCGCGGCAGGGCAGCCACAACAGGTACGTCGCCCGGCCCACCGCCAGCCCGGAGACCAGCAGCAGCATCCCGGACACCAACCAGGGCCAACGTCGCTCATCCATGACCTGCACGCTAGCGGGCCAAAGCCTGCCGAGTGCGGGATTTGTGTTGTTCTGACGGCTCAGAGCGACACAAATGCCGCACTCGGCAGGGGGCCGGGGGTTGGGGGTTGGGGGTGGGGGTGGGCGAGGGGGGTTACTCGGAGGCGACGTAGTCGGGGTCGGCGGTGGGGTGGTCGAGGTTGGCGCCGGAGCCGGCCTGGGCTCGGTGGGAGTGGGTCTCGAGCTCGCTCATCACCGCGGGGTGGCTGTCCACGCAGATGACGACGAGGTCGCCGGCGTGGGCCCGGGCCATCGCGTTCCGGATCGCATCGATCTCGGCGAGGATGATCTCGACCTGCTTGCAGCGGGCGCCCTCGGACATCGCCTTGCGGACACCCTCGGTCACGAGCGCGGACGACTCCCCGGAGGGCCGGCCGCGCAGCACGGTGTCCTCGCGCACGATGACGACGTCGAAGTGCTGCGCGGCGACGTACCCGACCTCGCGCATGTCGTCGTCGCGGCGGTCCCCGGCGGTGGCGATGATGCCGATCCGCGACGGCTTGCCGAACTCGCCGATCGTCCCCAGCGACTCCCCGAGCCGGTCCACGAAGTCGCCGAGCGCGCGCATCCCGGGCGCGTTGTGGCAGTAGTCGACGATGACGTTGACGCCGTTGACGTCGACCTCGTTGAGGCGGCCGGGGGAGAGGTAGTAGCTGGTCGAGAACGTCCGCAGCCCCTGCCGGATGTCGTGCAGGGGAGCCCCGGCGGCGAAGGCGGCGGCCGCGGCGGCGAGGCTGTTCTGTACGTTCATCCGCGCCCGGCCGCTGAAGGTTGCCGGCAGCAGGTGGGTCCAGGCGAGCTGCATCTCGCGCCGGCCGTGCTTGACCACGATCATCTCGCCGCGGTCGGAGTGGTTGAGCACCAGCGCCTTGCCGCCGCGGCGGCAGTGCAGGTCGATCATGTCCCGGACCTCCGAGCCCGGCTCCTCCATCGAGAACCAGATCACCTCGCCCGAGCAGCGGCGGCGCATCTCGCGGACCAGGGGGTCGTCTGCGTTGAGGACGGCGGCCCCGTTGCGCGGCACCGCCTCGACCACGACCGACTTCACGGCGGCGAGCTGCTCGAGGGTGTCGATCCCGCGCAGCCCCAGGTGGTCGGGGGCCACGTTGATGACCACGGCGACGTCGTTGCGCTCGTACCCGAGGCCCTCGCGCAGGATCCCGCCCCGCGCCACCTCGAAGACCGCGAAGTCGACGCGCGGGTTCTGCAGCACCATCCGCGCCGACCGGGGACCGGACGCGTCGGCCTTGATGATCAGCCGCTCGTCGATCACGATGCCGTCGGTGGAGGTCATCCCGACCTTGCGGCCCATGCCCTTGAAGATGTGGCTGACCATCCGGCTGGTCGTCGTCTTCCCGTTGGTGCCGGTGACGGCGATGATCGGGATCCGCGACGGCGCACCCGGCGGGAAGAGCATGTCGACCACCGGCTTGGCGATGAACTGCGGGTCGCCGATCGTCGGGTGGGTGTGCATCCGGAAGCCCGGGGCGGCGTTGACCTCACAGATCGCGCCGCCGGTCTCGCGGACCGGCTCGGTGATGTCGGGACAGATGAAGTCGATGCCGGCGATGTCGAGGCCGACCATGCGGGCGGCCTCCTCGGCGATCTCGACGTTCTCCGGGTGCGCCTCCAGGGTGCGGTCGATCGAGATGCCGCCGGTGGACATGTTGCCGGTGAGCGCGAGCTTGACCATCTCGCCGGCCTCGGGCACCGAGTCCAGGGTGTGGCCCTGGCCCTCGAGGATCTCCAGCGCGGCGTCGTCGGTCTTGATCCGGGTGAGCACCTTCTCGTGGCCGACGCCGCGGCGCGGGTCGGCGTTGGTCAGCTCGACCAGCTCGCCGATCGTCGCCTTGCCGTCGCCGATCACGTGGGCGGGCACCCGCTCGGCGATCGCCTCCATCCGGCCGTTGATGATCAGGCACCGGTAGTCCTTGCCGGTGACGAAGCTCTCCACGACCACCCAGCCGCGCCGCGACTGGCCCTGCGCGATCGGGAACGCCTCCCGGACGTCCTCCTCGTTCTGCAGATCGAGGCAGACGCCGCGGCCGTGGTTGCCGTCCAGCGGCTTGACGACGACCGGGTAGCCCACCCGCCGTGCCGCCCCGACCGCGCCCTCGAGGGTGCGGATGCACTCCTGCTTCGGCACCGGCAGTCCGGCGGCGGCGAGCAGCCGGGTGGTCAGGTCCTTGTCGGAGGCGACGTCGACCGCGATCGAGGAGGTCGCCGAGGTCATCGTGGCCCGGATCCGCTTGGCGTGGACGCCCTGGCCGAGCTGGACCAGGGAGTACTGGTTCAGCCGGATCCACGGGATGTCGCGGGAGACCGCCTCGTCGATGATCGCCTGGGTGGAGGGACCGAACGCCGTCCGCTCCGCCCGCAGGATGAAGCTCTCCAGCTCCTCCTCGAAGTCGAAGTCCGGATCCGACTGGACGAGGTGGTTGACCAGCCGGGCCGCGAGTCGGCCGGCGGCGAGGCCGACGTTCTCGTCGACGTACCCGTAGATGATGTTGTAGACGCCCTCGCGGCCCTTGACCTGGCGGGTCTTGCCGCGGCGGATGTCGTGGCCGACCTCCTGCTGCAGCTGGAGCGCGACGTGCTCGGTGACGTGGCCGAGCCAGGTGCCCTCCTCCAGGCGCTCGACGAAACCGCCGCGGCGGCCGCGGGAGCAGGTGTGCTCGCGCAGCCCGGGCAGGAGCGAGAGCAGCTTCTCGGTGAAGCCCGGGAGCCGGTTGGTCGGGAACTCGTCCAGCCCGTGCAGGTCCACCACCAGGTGGATGGCGCGGTCGTAGGACCAGATGTTCGCGCCGCGGTAGACGCGGGTCTCGATGATCTCCAGGTCGGGGGTGGGGCGTTCGGTCACTGGGGGGCTCCGTCCTGGCGGCGTAGCGCCGCCCGCTGCGCGGCGGTCCGCTTGCGGGCGAGGCGTTGCCTCAGCAAGCGGGGGGATTTGTCCGCGGCGTCGATGTCGCGGACGGCTTGCTGCATATCCTGCTGCACCGCAGGCCCCCCTGTCGCGTCCGGAGCGGAGCTGCTTCGCTGGGGGAGCACCAGCGCGCGGGCGGTCAGGTCGAACGTCGACCCCGCGGGCAGCACGTGCAGGGTCACGCCGCTGGCCAGCATCGGCGCCGAGCGGGGTGCCTCGTAGGAGTTGGTGATCAGCCGCGCGGGGTCGAAGACGGTGACCGCGCCCCGCCCGATCACGGTCATCACCTCGTGGCCGCGCTCGTCGCGTCGTACGACGGCGGCGGTGTCCTCGTCGACGCCCAGACCCAGCAGCGAGGGCGACTGCGACACGATCATCAGCAGCCGGCCGTAGCGGTTGCGCTGCTCGAAGTGCTGGTCGATGACGCAGGACTCGATCAGCCCCAGGCCGGCGGCGACCTGGGTCATCCGCTGCTTCGGGGTGGTGCCGCCGACCCCGAACGCCACCATGTGCGAGGCCTGGATGCTCGCGCCCGCCGACGTGCCCGCGATGACCACGCCGCGGTCGGCGCTCTCGACGATCGCGTCGCCGAGCGGAGTGCCGCACACGGTGACCGAGAGCTTGAGCTGGTTGCCGCCGGTCATGAAGATCCCGGTCGCCTTGGTCAGCTGCTCGACCAGCTGCGGGTCGTGGGCGTCGTCGCGGCTCTCCGGGCGGATCGGGATCACCTCGGCCGCGCCGAGTCGGCGGAACAGCGCGTCGTACACGTCCACGACCTCGTCGCCCAGCGACGACGCGGTCGGGATGAGCGCGATCCGCGCCTCCGTCCCGCCGCAGGCCGCGACGAACTGTTTGAGGATGGTGCGCTTGCGGAGCTTGTCCTCGGCGCCCCCGATCACCATCAGCGTGCCGGGGGTGGCCACCGGGTCCGGTTCAGGCATGGGAGGGAGGCTATCCGGTGCCGATCTCGCTCGTGGGCGCGGTCTTCTCGATCTGGGACCCGGTGGAGCGCCACCCCCGTGGTGGGGGATTCGGCTGCTGGTGGGTCACGATCCGGCGGCGGTGGGAGAATGGCCCGATGCAGACCCCGCCGCGTCGCCTCCTGCTCGTCCGACACGCCCACGCCGAGCAGTGGGGGAGGACCGACTTCGAGCGCGGCCTCACCGACGGCGGGAGGGCCGAGGCGAGCGAGGCCGGGCGGGCGCTGGCGCGGCTCGGGGTGGTCGCCGACGCGGCGCTGGTCTCCGCCGCGACCCGGGCGGTCGAGACCTGGCAGCGGCTGGCGTCGGGGGCCGGCTGGGACGTCGTACCCGCCCTCTCGCGGTCCCTCTACGGCGCCACCGCGGAGGCGACCGCCGAGGAGATCCGGCTCGCTTCGGAGTCGACCCGCACCCTCGTCGTCGTCGGCCACAACCCCACGACCGAGACGCTGGCCCACCTGGTCGCCGACGACGACATCGACGCCACCTTCCACCCCGCCTCGTTCGCGCTCTACGACGTCCCCTG
Organism: Nocardioides sp.; assembly: GCA_039812025.1. Lineage (GTDB taxonomy): Bacteria > Actinomycetota > Actinomycetes > Propionibacteriales > Nocardioidaceae > Nocardioides. The sequence continues at coordinate 28,118 of JBDHZS010000017.1, forward strand.
TGACTGGGCCGACCTCGCTTGGGGGACCGCACGGCTCACCGACTTCCGGGCGCCTTCCTGAGCTTGCCCGTCGCCGCAACTCGGTTGCCTGCCCCCCTCGCCCGAGTTTGCTCCCTTTTGGATGGTCTGCACCCGTTTGTAGGGGGAGCAGACTGCTCAAAAGGGTGCAAACTGCTCTGGGCAGGCGGTTGCTCACTCGGGGTTGCCGCTTCGTCTAGGTAGCTGGGTGGAGCGGCACTTGTCGGGGTGGGTACGCCGGGCGAAGTGCGGCCGGGCCTGCATAACTTGATGAAGCGGAGGCGGGTGGGGCGAATGGGGCAGGTGGGCCGGGCGAGAGGGCCGGGACCGGGCCGGCGGAGCTCAGGACCAGAGGAAGACGGCGAGCGCGACGGAGCCGACGACGACGATGACGCCGCGCAGCCAGTCGTCGGGCATCCGGCGGCCGTAGCGGGCGGCGATCAGGCCGCCGGCGACCGAGCCGACGGCCAGGAGCGCGACGATCAGCCAGTCGACGTCGGCGACCACGGCGAAGATCACGCCGGCGATCAGGTTGACCAGGGCGGTGAGGATGTTCTTGACCCCGTTGAGGCGCTGCAGCGTCTCGGGGATGCCGACGCCCATGACGGCCATGAGCAGCACCCCTTGCGCGGCGCCGAAGTACCCGCCGTACACGCCCGTGACGAGCACCGCCGGCCAGACCCAGGTCGCGCCGTTCGCGGGCAGCCCGCCGGTGGCCTCGTGGCGGCGGGCGACGACGGCCGAGACGCGCTTGCCGAAGACGACCAGCAGGAGCCCGAGCACGATCAGCGCGGGCACGATCGTCGCGAACGCCTCGGGGGGCAGGACGAGCAGGAGTACGGCGCCCACGACGCCGCCGATCAGCGAGGCGCTCGCCAGCCGGATGATGCGCGCGCGCTGCCCGGCGAGCTCGCGGCGGTAGCCCCACGCGCCGGAGAGGGAGCCGGGGACCAGGCCGATCGTGTTGGAGACGTTGGCGGTGACCGGCGGCACGCCGAAGGCCAGCAGCGTCGGGAAGGTGATCAGGGTGCCGGAGCCGACGAGGGTGTTGATGCCGCCTGCCCCCATCCCGGCGATCAGGATGAGGACCGCCTCGAGCGGACTCACGGAGTCGCTCGGCGGGCGGCGTACCGGCCGTCGCGGAACTCCACGACCAACTCCATCCCGAAGGTCTCGCCCAGCGCTTCGGCGGTGATCACGTCCTCCAGGAGGCCCTGGGCGACGATCGCGCCCTCGCGCAGCAGCAGCGCGTGGGTGAAGCCCGGCGGGATCTCCTCGACGTGGTGGGAGACCAGGACGGTCGCGGGCGAGTCGGGGTCCATCGCCAGGTTGCTGAGCGTGGTGACCAGGTCCTCGCGGCCGCCGAGGTCGAGCCCCGCGGCCGGCTCGTCGAGCAGCAGCAGCTCGGGGTCGGTCATCAGCGCCCGCGCGATCTGGACCCGCTTGCGCTCGCCCTCGGACAGGGTGCCGAAGGTGCGGCCGCGGAGCCGGTCGATCCCCAGCGTGGCCATCAGCTCGGCGGCGCGCTCGTGGTCGAACTCGTCGTACTGCTCGGTCCAGCGCCCGATGACGCCGTACGACGCCGACACGATCACGTCCTCGACCAGCTCGTGGCGCGGGATCCGCTCGGCGAGCGCGGCGCTGGTGAGCCCGATCCGGGGCCGCAGCTCGAAGACGTCGACGGCGCCCAGCACCTCGTCCAGCACCCCGGCGACGCCGGAGGTCGGGTGGATCAGGGCGGCGCAGAGCTGCAGCAGGGTGGTCTTGCCCGCGCCGTTCGGGCCGAGGATGACCCAGCGCTCGTCCTCCTCGACGGCCCAGTCGATCCCGGACAGGAGTGTCGCGGTGCCCCGCCGCACGGTGACGTCGGCGAACTCGAGTACGGCGGACATGCGCACCACCCTAGTGGGCCTAGCCTTGGTGCCCGTGACCGACTTGCCCGAGTGCGCCGAACTCGCCTGGCGGGTGACGTCGTGGCTGCGCGGGCTCACCGGCGGGGATGACCTGATCGACGTCGGGGCGGATCTGGAGGTGCTCGGCAGGCTGCGCGCGGCGGCCGATCCGAGGCTCCCAGGCGCGGGCGTGGCGCTGCCCGTGCCCGGCGATCCGCTCGGGCTCGCCGGGCCGCCGGAGTTCAACACCGCGGCGCTCGAGGCCGGCCAGGCGCTGGTCGTCGGCACCCTCGGGCTGACGCCGACCGAGATCGGCTGGCGCACCTGGGCGATCTCGCTGCGGCCGCCGCCCGACCTCGGGGAGGCGCGGCGTGAGCTGCGTACGGCGCTGGTGCGGGCCACCGAAGCCCTCGCCGACCTCGACGCCGTACAAGCGGGGCCCGAGACGGTGTGGCGGCCGGAGCTGGCGGCCGGCCTCGCCGAGCTGCGCCGGCCGTCGAGGCTGCACGCGCCTGCGGGGACCCCGCCGGTCGCGGTCGAGCTGGCCGCGTCGGGCGCCCGGGCGATGGCGATCCTCCGGCTCGCGTCGACGGGCGGGGCGTTGGGCGGGTCGTTGGGCGACCTCGACCGTGCCGCCCGCCGGGCGGTCGTCGCGGCGTGTTCGGCCGACGCCTGGCCACCGCCCGAGTAGCCTCGGGACCGCCATGGACTCGACCACCCCACTCCTCGACCATCCGGAGACCCTGCTCGTCACGCTGTTCGGGCCGGACCGGGCGGGCGTGAACTCGCTCGTCTTCGAGACGATGAGCAGCTTCCCCGGCGTGCGGATCCTGGACATCGAGCAGATCGTGCT
>JBDHZS010000018.1:0-30331 GCA_039812025.1 Nocardioides sp.
CGGCGGCGGCCAGGCGGCGTACGACGGCGCGCCCGGCCGGACCGCCCGCGCCGGCGACGGCGATGACGTGGCCGGCAAGCTCCCCGCTCACGCCGCGAGCTCCGGGGAGTCGGCGGTGATGCCCTTGGTCGACTCGACGACGACGCGGACCTTCTTGGCGAGCGCCTCGAAGAACATGCTCAGCGGGAACTCGTCGGCCAGCACCTCGTCGACCAGCAGCCGGGGCTCACGGGTCAGGTCGAGCTGCTCGGTCGCGTGCGCCCACTTCGACGCCGGGTGCGGCGCGAGGTAGGTCGAGACGAAGTCGTAGGCGGCGAGCCAGTGGACCAGCTTGGGCCGGTCGATGCCGTCGCGGTAGAGCTTCTCGATCTCGCCGCACAGCGCCGAGGTGGTGCGGATCGCCGCGTCCCAGTCGATGCGCAGGGTGTTGTCGGTCCACCGGATCGCGTCGTTCTTGTGCAGGTAGGCGAAGAGCAACTGCCCGCCGAGGCCGTCGTAGTTGCGGACCCGGCCGCCGGTGACGGGGAACCGGAACATCCGGTCGAAGAGGATGGCGTACTGCACGTCGCGGGCCTGGGCGACGCCCTCGGCCTCCATCTCGACGGCCGCGCGGAAGGCGGTCAGGTCGCAGCGCAGCTCCTCCAGGCCGTACATCCAGAACGGTTGGCGCTGCTTGATCATGAACGGGTCGAAGGGCAGGTCGCCGTGGCTGTGGGTGCGGTCGTGGACCATGTCCCACAGCACGAAGGCCTCCTCGCAGCGCGTCTGGTCGGCGAGCAGCTCGGCGACGTCGTCGGGCAGGTCGATGCGGAGCAGGTCGACGACCGACCGGCTGACCCGGCGGAAGCGGGCGGCCTCGCGGTCGCAGAAGATCGCGCCCCAGCTGAAGCCGGCCGGCACCTCGCGCACGGCGACCGTCTCGGGGAAGAGCACCGCGGAGTTGGTGTCGTAGCCGGAGGTGAAGTCGACGAAGCGGATGCCGCAGAAGAGCGGGTTGTCGAAGCGGGTGGCCTCGATCTCGGCGAGCCAGTCCGGCCACGACAGCGTGAAGACGACGGCCTCGAAGTTGCGGTCCGGGTTGCCGTTCTGGGTGTACATCGGGAAGACGGCCAGGTGCTCGCGCTCGTCGGTCCGCTCACGCGCGGGGTGGAACTCCATGAGCGAGTCCAGGAAGTCCGGCACGCCGAAGCCTTCGTCGGCCCAGCGGCGCAGGTCGCGGGCCGCGGCCGCGTGGTAGGTCGCGTCGTGCGGCAGCAGCGGCGACAGCTCCAGGATCGAGTCGGCGATCGCCTCGACCTGCTCGCGCACCCGCGCGAAGGTGGGCGCCGCGTCGAAGTCGATCGAGCCGTCCGGGCGCTGCCAGCCCCGGAGCTCGGTGACCCCGGTCTTCAGCGTCGTCCAGGCCGGGTGGCCCACAACGGACGATCCCGGAAGAATTGTCGAAACGGAACCCGATCCAGCGAAGATTTCCGTCATTGCGCACCTCCCACGTGAGTATCTGTTGGCAGAGACCACGCTAGCCGAAGGATGAAGGGCGGCTCAACTCGCCGATCAGCCTGTGACTGAGCTCATTCAGCTGGCGACTCAGCTTGTTACGGGCCGGTTCTCGTACGGCGTCGACAGCACGATCGTGGTCCGCGTGGAGACGTGTGCCTCGGCCCGGATCCGCGCGAGCAGATCCTCCAGCTTCGAGGGGGTGCCGACCCGGACCTTGAGGATGTAGGACTCGTCGCCGGCCACGGACCAGCAGGACTCGATCTCGGCGACGTCCTGGAGCCGCTGCGGGTAGTCGTCGGGCTCGCCGGGGTCGATCGGCGTGATGGAGACGAACGCGGTCAGCGGCAGGCCGAGCCGTTCGTGGTCGACGGTGGCGCCGTACCCGCGGATCACCCCGCGCTGCTCCAGCCGGCGGACCCGCTGATGGACCGCGGAGGTCGACATGCCGGTGGCCCGGCCGAGGTCGGTGAAGGACATCCGGCCGTCGACCGCCAGCAGCTCGAGGATCTTCCGGTCGGTCTCTTCCACGGGCATCACCCTAGCCAGTCGCGGCCCTCGTGGCAGGATGCCGTTCATGACCGAACGGCGCCTGATGCTGCTCGACACCGCCTCGATGTACTTCCGCGCTTACTTCGGGGTGCCGCCCGTCCTGGCCCCGGACGGCACCAACGTCAACGCGGTGCGGGGGCTGACCGACTTCATCGCGCGGCTGGTCGTTGACTATCAGCCTACGGACCTCATATGCGCCTGGGACAACGACTGGCGGCCCCAGTGGCGGGTCGATCTGATTCCGTCGTACAAGGCCCACCGCGTGGTCGCCGAGGTCCCCGGCCCGGCGCCGGACATCGAGGAGGTGCCCGACCCGCTCGAGGCGCAGATCCCGGTGATCCGCGACGTGCTCGCGGCGATGGGGATCTGCGTGGTCGGCGCGGACGGCTACGAGGCCGACGACGTGATCGGCACGCTCGCCACCAACGCCGGGATGCCGGTCGACATCGTCACCGGCGACCGGGACCTCTTCCAGCTGGTCGACGACGCGGCCGAGGTGCGGGTCCTCTACATCGCCCGCGGCGTCGGCCGCCACGAGCGGGTGACCGACGAGGTGGTCCGTGCCAAGTACGGCGTCGGCGCCGGCCAGTACGCCGACTTCGCCACGCTGCGCGGCGACGCCTCCGACGGGCTGCCGGGCGTCGCCGGGGTCGGGGAGAAGACCGCCGCTTCGCTGCTCGGCTCGTACGGCGACATCGACGGCGTCCTGGCCGCCGCCGCGGACCCCGGCTCCTCGCTCGGCCCCGCCGTACGCCGCCGGATCGACGCCGCCCGCGACTACCTGGCCGTGGCGCCTCAGGTGGTGGCTGTGGCGCGGGATCTGCCTCTTGGGACGCCTTCGACGGAGCTCCCCCGGACTCCCGCCGACCACGAGCGGGTGCTCGCCCTCTCCGAGCAGTGGAACCTCAACTCCCCCCTCGCCCGCCTGGTCACCGCCCTCTCCTCCCGCTGACCCCGAGTCGGCGCATCTGTGCACGAAGAACCCGCCGAGTCGGCGCATCTGTGCACGAAGAACCCGCCGAGTCGGCGCATCTGTGCAGGCCGGGCTACTCGGACAGGGACGAGTAGGAGACGACGCCGCGGCGGAGCAGCGCCCCCGCCTCGCGGACCGTGCGCCGAAGGGGCGCGTCCCCGGCGGCCTTGGCGACCTGGTCGACCAGGTCGATGAGCTGCTTGGTCCAGCGCACGAAGTCGCCGGTGGCCAGGTCCCCGGCGCCGAGCACGTCGTCGAGGTCGTCGCCCTCGGCCCAGCGGTACGCCGCCCAGGCGAACCCGGGGTCCGGCCGGCGCAGGAAGTCCAGCCGCTGCTCCCGCTCGAGCTCGGCGAGGTCGCTCCACAGCCGGAAGAGCTGGTCGATCGCGGGCCCGATCCGCCCGCGCGGGATCCTGGGCGCGACGTCCTCGGGCCGGCGCGCCTCAAAGACCAGCGCCGACAGCACCGAGGCGAGCTCGGAGGGGCTCAGGTCGTCCCAGAGGCCCTCGCGCAGCGCCTCGGCCGCGACCAGGTCGAGCTCGGAGTAGAGGTGCCGCAGGTGGCGTCCGCGCTCGGTGACCCGGTCGCCGTCGAGGTAGCCCAGCGTGGTGAGCACCGCGCAGACCCGGTCGAAGGTCCGCGCGACCGAGTTGGTGCGCTGCTCGACCCGGCGCCGCAGGGTGGCGGTGTCGCGCTCCAGCTTGAACCACCGCTCGGCCCAGCGGGCGTGGTCCTCGCGGTCCGGGCAGTCGTGACAGGGGTGCGCGCGCAACTGCTCGCGCAGCCCCTCGACCTCGGCCTGCACCGGGTCGGAGCGGCGGGCGCGTCGTACCGCCTCCGGCGTCGGCATGTCGAGCGTCCGCTGCCGGAGCGTGGAGGCCAGGTCACGCCGCGACTGAGGGTTGCGCGGGTTGAAATGCCGCGGGATCCGCATCCGCGACACGGCGGCCACCGGGGTCGGGAAGTCCATCATCGCGAGCCTGCGGGCCTGCCGGTGCTCGGTCAGCACCGAGGGCCGGGGCTCGTCGCTGCGGGTGTCGGGATCGACGACGACGGCCCAGCCCGCGAACTTCCCGGCCGGCACGCGGATGATGTCGCCGGGCCGCAGCGCCCGCAGCGACGCGACCGCCTCGGAGCGCAGGTCGTCGCGGCGCGCCTTGGCCGCGCCCTTCTCCTCCCGCGAGATGCGGTTGCGGATCTCGGCGTACGCCATGAAGTCGCCGCGATCGCACTCCGCCGCCCGCGCGTACCCGTCCAGCGCCTCCTCGGCCTTACGCAGCTGCCGGGCCAGCCCGACGACCGCGCGGTCGGCCTGGAACTGCGCGAACGACAGCTCCAGCAGTTCACGCGAGCGTTCCCGTCCGAACTGGGCGACGAGGTTGACGGCCATGTTGTACGACGGGCGGAAGCTCGACCGGAGCGGGTAGGTCCTGGTGGAGGCGAGACCGGCGAGCTCGCCGGGGTTCATACCCGGCTGCCACAGCACGACCGCGTGGCCCTCGACGTCGAGGCCGCGGCGTCCGGCCCGGCCGGTGAGCTGGGTGTACTCCCCCGGCGACAGCGCGGCGTGGGTCTCGCCGTTCCACTTCGACAGCTTCTCGATCACCACGGTGCGCGCGGGCATGTTGATGCCCAGCGCCAGCGTTTCGGTGGCGAAGACGACCTTGACCAGGCCCCGCACGAAGAGCCGCTCCACGCACTCCTTGAAGGTCGGCAGCATGCCGGCGTGGTGGGCGGCGACGCCTCGGCTGAGCGCGTCGAGGAACTCGTGGTAGCCGAGCACCCGCAGGTCCTCGTCGGGCAGGTGGCTGCAGTGCCGCTCGACGAAGGCGACGATCTCGTCGCGCTCCTCGCGCGTGGTGAGCCGGGCGTTGGCGCCGACGACCTGCTGCACAGCGGCCGAGCAGCCGGCGCGGCTGAAGATGAAGACGATCGCCGGCAGCAGGCCGTCCCGGTCGAGCCGCTCGACCACCTGGGCCCGGCTCGGGATCCAGACGCGGCGGCCGTTGCCGACGTCCCGGCGGTTCTTGGGCGATCCGCGGTGGCCGTGCCGGGGCGAGCGGCGGTCGCGCATCAGCCGCGTGCTCGCCCAGTCGTCGCGGGCGATCCGCAGCAGCTGCTCGTTCACTGGCGCGCCCTCGCGGACGAAGCCGGCCGAGGCGTCGACGTCGCTGGAGGCGAAGAGGTCCATGATCCGCCGCCCGACCATGACGTGCTGGAAGAGCGGGACCGGGCGCCGTTCGGAGACCACGGTCGCCTGCTCGCCGCGCACCGTCTCCAGCCAGTCGCCGAACTCCTCGGCGTTGGAGACAGTCGCCGACAGCGACACCACGGTCACCGACTCCGGCAGGTGGATGATGACCTCCTCCCAGACCGCGCCGCGGCTGCGGTCGGCGAGGTAGTGCACCTCGTCCATCACGACGTACCCGAGACCGCTCAGCGTGCCGGAGCCCGCGTAGAGCATGTTGCGGAGCACCTCGGTGGTCATCACGACCACGGGCGCCTCGGAGTTGACGACGTTGTCGCCGGTGAGCAGGCCGACGCGGTCGGCGCCGTACGTCGCGACGAGGTCGTTGAACTTCTGGTTCGACAGCGCCTTGATCGGGGTCGTGTAGAAGCACTTGCGGCCGGTCTCGAGCGCGAGGTGGACCGCGAACTCGCCGACGATCGTTTTGCCCGAGCCTGTCGGCGCCGCGACCAGGACGCCCTTGCCGTCCTCGATCTCCCGGCACGCCTCGACCTGGAAGCCGTCGAGTGCGAACGGCTGCCGCGACGCGAAGTCGGCCAGCACCGGGTGGCGTCGTCCGGCGGTGGCGTCGGCGTACCGCTCGGCGGGGCTGCGGGTGTCCTCGGTCATGCGGGCTCCTCGGGTACGACGGGCGCGAAGACCCTCAGCGCGCCCGGCTCGCAGGTCACCGTGAGCGGCAGCGGGCCGAGCCGCTCGCCGTCGGCGTACGCGACGATCCCCTCGGCGGCGACGCGGACCTCGCGGACCCGGTGGCGTTCGTACGCCGGGTGACCGGTGATCGTGCCGGTGCCGAGCCTCGGGTAAGCGCGGACCAGGCCTGGGCGTGAGATGGCGCGGATGATCACGACGTCGAGCAGCCCGTCGGCCAGGTCGGCGCCCTCGGTGAGCCGCAGGCCGCCGCCGTACGACGGGCCGTTGCCGACCGCGACCAGCATCGCGCTCACCCGGCGGCGGGCGCCGTCGAGCTCGAGGTCGTAGGTGATCGGCCGGAAGCGGCGCAGTTCGCCGGCGATGGCGAGCTGGTAGCGGGCCGGGCCGCGGGGCCAGCGCATCCGGTTGGCGCGCTCGTTGACCAGCGAGTCGAAGCCGGAGGCCAGCACGGTCGCGAACCACGTCTCGCCGCAGCGGGCGAGGTCGATCGTGCGGGTGCGCCCGGCGATCACGACATCTGCAGCCGCCGCGGCGTCGCCCCGCGGGATGCCCAGGTATCGGGCGACGTCGTCGCCAGTGCCGGCGGGGATCACCCCGAGGGAGCAGGGCGTGCCGGCGACCGCCTGGAGGCCCAGGTGGACGGTCCCGTCGCCGCCCACGACGACCAGCGCCTCGACGCCGTCGGCCACCGCCTTCTTGGCTCTGGTCATGGCGTCCTCGGCATCGCGGGCGGCCAGGTCCCTGACGGTGAACCCCGCGTCGGCCAGCCTGCGCCGTACTGTCTCGCCCGCCCGGGCTCCCCTGCCCCTGCCCGACGACGGGTTCGTCAGCAGCGCGACCTCACGAGACACCCGCAGAGCCTAGCCGCCCCGCCCTCCGCCGCCCCACCCCTGCCGCGCCGCCGCCCCAGCCCTGCCGCACCCCCTTGCCGAACGCGCAGTAACGTCCGTTCTCAGGCTGAGAGCGGACCTAACTGCGCGTTCGGCACAGGGGTGGGGCTAGCGGGTGGGGCTAGCGCGCGGGGCCGGAGCCGATGCGCAGGAGGGCGGCGTACTGCCCGGGGTCGGCACCGACGGCCAGGGCGAACCGGCGGAGCGCCTCGAGGACCTTGTCGGCGCTGAACTCGCGCCCCGGTACGACGAGGGTCAGGCGCTCGTCGTACCCGACCAGCAGCACCTGGCCGTGGTTCCACGCCTGGTGGCCGCGGGCGCGGGTGGCGTCGTCGGCGACCGGCGCGGGGTAGGCCTCGTCCATCGCGAGCAGGTCGCAGGGCAACGCCTCGCCGGCGCCGCCGCGGAGCCCGCCCGCGACCAGGTGGCCGGTGGAGATCCCGAGGTCGGGCTCCCACGTGACCGAGCCCTCCCCCACCCATTCGGGCAGGTCGAAGGGGTCGACGTCGGTCGGTCGGGCCGGGACAGGTGTCATAGGGGCGACGCCTCGTCGTCGGAGAGCGCCGCCAGCGAGCCGGCCTTGCGGTCCCGGGACCGGTCGACGAGCCGGGCGATCCCCTCGGCGGCGAAGAACAGCAGCAGCATCGGGATGCCGAGCATCAGCATCCCGAACGGGTCGGTGGTCGGCGTGGCGACGGCGGCGAAGACGAACGTGCCGATGATGATCAGCGACCGGTACTTCCCCAGCGTCGAGCCCCGGAGCACGCCCGCCAGGTTGAGCATGATCACGAAGAGCGGGATCTCCAGCGAGATCCCGAAGACCAGCAGGGTCCGCACGAAGAAGCTGAAGTAGTTCGGGAAGTCGACCAGGCTCTCGAGGTTGGCGTTGGTGAAGCCGAGCAGCACCCGGATCCCGACGGGCATCACGTAGTAGCCCATCGCCACGCCGAGGAGGAACAGCGGGCCGGCGACGACCGCGAAGACGCGGGACCACCGGCGCTCGTTGCGGTGCAGCGCGGGCAGCAGGAAGCGCCACAGCTCCCACAGCCACAGTGGCGCGGTCACGACCACCGCGGCGACGGCGCTGAGCTTGAGCTGCAGCAGCAGCGGCTGGCCGATGCCCATGATGACGGCCTTGGTGTCGACCTCGCCGCCGAGCATCTCGGCGGCGTCCTGGTACGGCGCGAGCACGAGGTCGAAGAGCGGCTCGAACATCACCAGCGCCACCGCGATGGCCACCACCAGGTAGCAGCTCACCCGCAGGAACCGGGCCCGCACCTCCCGGAAATGGTCGCTGAGCGCCATCGTCCCGTCCGGGCCGACAGGATGCTCCGGCCGCCCGAGGAACAGGCGGATGAATCCCCTCACCGCGAGGCGTCAGGCGCCGTCGTCGCGCTTGAGGGCCTCGCGCTCGGCGTCGAGCTCGGCCTGCTTGCGGTCGAGCTCCAACTCCTCGGGAGTCTTGTACTCCGCCTTCTCGTCGTCGCTGAGCCCCTTGGTCTCCGCCTTGAAGATCCGCAGCGCCCGGCCGCTGCCGCGGGCCAGCTCGGGCAGCTTCGCCGCGCCGAAGAGCAGGATGATGATGGCGAAGATGATCAGCAGCTCGGGTGGACCGAGTGCAAAGAGTGGTGTCATGTCATCCTCACAGGCGTCGGTAGGGCATCGCCCATCCTACGTCGTCTCGTCGTACAAACCGATCGTGGATCGCAGGAGGTCCCCGAACTCGCGCGCGGCCGCGGCCGGCGAGACCACCTCGGCCCAGGGCGCCAGCCGCAGCAGCAGCCGCTGGAGCCACCGCGGATCGGCGACGAGCATCGTCACCTGGAGGCCGCCGTCGGGGAGTTCGCGCTGGTCGGCGACGTCGAAATACTCCGGCACCCACCGGGCCTGCGGCGCCAAGCGGAGTACGACGGGCGTCGCGCCCCCGTCGGCGGAGAACCACCCGCCCTCCTCGGCTGCCGGGGGCGGTGCGTTCGACACGACCGGCGTGTCGAGGACCGCCGCCTCGTGGATCCGGTCGAGCCGGAAGACCCGCACGGCGCCGGCGCGGTGGCACCAGCCGTGGAGGTACGCCGACCCGTCGCGTTCGAAGAGACGGTGCGGGTCGACCACCCGCTCGCTCTCCTCGTCGCGGGTGGGCACGTAGTAGCTGAGCCGCACCTGGCGCCCGCGCGCGATCGCGTCGGCGAGCAACGCCCGGGTCGGCTCCGCGGCTGGCTCCTCGGCGGGGGCAAGGTCGAGCTGCGGCCCGCCCGGTACGGCGGCCGCGGCGGCCTCGAGCTTGGCGAGCGTCCGGTCCACGACGTCCCCGCCGGCCTCCCCCGACGCGTTGCGCACGGCGCGCAGCGCGACGATCAGCGCCGTCGCCTCGGTCGGCGTCAGCCGAAGCGGGCGGGCCAGGTAGTCGGCGTTGGACACCCGGATCACGCCGTCCCCGCCGGGATTCTGTAGCGCGTCGAGGTCGACGTCGATCAGGTCGTCGGGGTAGCCGCCCGGTCGGCCGCACATGAAGAGCACCTTGAGGTCGCCGATCAGCTGCCGCGGGGTGACGCCGAGCGCCGCGGCGGCCTCGTCGACGCGCACGTCCCCGTGGGCGTGGACGTAGGGCACCAGCGCGAGCAGCCGCGAGACCTGGTTCTTGGCCCCCACCTGCCGGGTCATGCGAGCGCCGCCCTGAGCCTGCCGACGACCTCGCCCCTCAGCGAGGCCGGCGCCTCCACGACGACAGCCGGCCCGAGCGCCAGCACCTCCTCGGCGCGCACGCCGGGCACGGCGATCCGGTCCCAGCCGTCGCCCGCCGGCTCGACCTGGGTGGCGCGCCGGCGCAGCGGGACTGCCGCCCCCTCGCGCACCCGCAGGGTCGCGACCTCGCTGGGTGCGCGGGGGGCCAGCCGCCGGGCGACGTCGCGAATGTCGGTGCCGGCGGGGACGTCGTACGATGCCGCCGGGCCGCACGGCGATGGGGCGCCCACCACCCGGGAGAGCCGGAAGACCCGCTCGGCGTCGCGGTCCAGGTCGTGGCCCACGACGTACCAGCGTCCTGCGTATCTCGTCAGCCCCCAGGGCTGGAGCCTGCGGGTGGCCCCGGCCTCCCCGCTGCCTGAGCGGCGATATCCGAATCGCAGCGGCGTACGGCTCTGCACCGCCTCCCAGAACGCGTCGAAGCTCGGCTCGTCAGCGACCACGGTCGGCTGGGCGATGTCGAGTGCGGCGGTGTCGAGCTCGACCCCCGAGGCGGTGAGCTTGCGCAAGGCGCCCGAGGCCGCCTCGGCGAGCCCTGCCGTCTGCCAGACGCGGGCGGCGACGCCGAGGACAGCCGACTCGTCGGCGGTCAGCGCGATCTCGGGGAGCGCGAACTCGTCGGGGCGGATCCGGTAGCCGGGCTCGTCGTCGAAGTACGCGTCCACGTGGCCGACCTCGATCGGGACCCCGAGGCTGCGCAGCTCCTCCTTGTCGCGGTCGAACATCCGCTCGAAGGCGTCGTCGGTGGTGCCTGGGTAGAGGAGCTCGCGGATCCTCGGCTTGCCGATGAACTGCCGTTGCACCAGCAGCATGATCAGCAGGTTGAGGAGCCGCTCGCTCTTCCGGACAGCCACCTGGCGAACCTACCGGGTCGGCGTCACGCCTTGGCGAGGACGTCGATGACGAAGTACATGGTGTCGGTGCCCTTGATGTCGCCGGAGCCCTTCTTGCCGTAGCCGAGCTCCGGCGGGATGGCCAGGATCACGCGGCTGCCGACCGGGACGCCCTCGAGGCCCTGCTCCCAGCCCTTGACGACGCCGCCCTCGCCGAGCGTGACGGCGAACGCCTGGCCGCGGCTGTAGGAGTCGTCGAACTTCTTCTTGCCGCCGTAGACCTGGCCAAGGTAGTTGACGTAGATGGTGTCGCCCTTCGCGGCGGGCTTGCCCTTGCCGCGGATCAGGTAGCCGACCTGCAGCTCGTCGGTGGGCTTCGGGGTGCCCGCGAAGTCGAGCGAGACCGGGTCGCCCTTCTTCTCCACGACCTTCGGCATCCACGGCTCAGGGGTGACCTTCTTGCCGGACGGGCCGTCGGGCAGCACGCTCATCAGGTCGAGCACGAAGATCACCGAGTCGCCGTTCCCGATGCCGAGCTGCGGGTTGCCCTGCTCGCCGAACGCGTCCTCGGGCGGCGCGATGATGATGATCCGGGAGCCGAGGGTTTGGTCATCGAGCGCGCCATTGAGCGCCGGGATCAGGTCGGCGCCGACCTGGAACTGCTCGGCGTTCTGGCCGAAGGTGCTGTAGACCTCCATCTTGTCGTAGCCGTTGGCGATCGAGAGGTGGGTGAGCACGGTCTGCCCATCCTTCACCTTCTCGCCATCGCCCTCGATCGGGACCTCGGTGGTGGTCTCCTCGACCGTTACTTGGTCGTCCCACTTGTATTCGACCGACTTGCCGAAGTCGCCCGAGATGCTCACGGCGTCCGCGCCGCCGCCCTCGGTCAGCGCGTCGCGGCTGGAGTCCTCGCTGCCGCATGCCGCCAGGCCCACGATGAGCGCGATCGCCCCCGCTCCACCGAGGAGCCGCCGGGACAGGGAACTACGGGTCATCGAGCACACCTTCTGTTGGTACGACGCTGGGCAACCCCGACACCCTAACGGCCCATCCATGAAAACCCCGTGCGCCGCTGCTGAGAGCCCCCTGTGAGTCCGGCTGCCCGGCTTCTCCGCCCCGCTCCGCTCCGCCCCGAGTTTGCTCCCCTTCGGACAATCTGCTCCCCCTTGTAGGGGGTGCAGACTGCTCAAAAGGGAGCAAACAGGGCGCCGGGCGCTACATCCCGTCGATGAGGCGCTGGACGCGTTCGTCGGTCGCTTTGAAGGGGTCCTTGCACAGGACGGTGCGCTGCGCCTGGTCGTTGAGCTTGAGGTGCACCCAGTCGACGGTGAAGTCGCGGCGCCGCTCCTGGGCGCGCCGGATGAACTCGCCGCGCAACCGCGCCCGCGTCGTCTGCGGCGGCACCGACTTGGCCTCGAAGATCCGCAGGTCCGAGGAGACCCGCGCGACGGCGCCGCGCTTCTCGAGCAGGTAGTAGAGCCCGCGTCCGCGGTGGATGTCGTGGTAGGCGAGGTCCAGCTGCGCGATCCGGGGATGCCCCAGCGTCAGGTCATGCTTGGCGCGGTAGCGATCGATCAGGCGCCACTTGATCACCCAGTCGATCTCCCGCTCGACCAGGCTCAGGTCGTCGGACTCGACGGCCTTGAGCCCCCGCTCCCAGAGGTCGAGGGTCCGTTCGAGCAGCGGCGTACCAATCTCGCGCCGGTCCACGAAGTCGCGCGCCTTGCTCAAATACTCGTGCTGGATGTCCAGCGCGCTGGCCTCCCGGCCGTTGGAGAGCCGCACCTTGCGCCGGCCGGTGACGTCGTGGGAGATCTCGCGGATCGCGCGGATCGGGTTCTCCAGGGTGAGGTCGCGCAGCACGACCCCCTCCTCGATCATCCGCAGCACCAGATCGCACGAGGCCACCTTGAGCATCGTGGTGGTCTCGCTCATGTTGGAGTCGCCCACGATCACGTGCAGCCTGCGGAACCGCTCCGCGTCCGAGTGCGGCTCGTCGCGCGTGTTGATGATCGGCCGGCTGCGGGTGGTCGCGCTCGAGACACCCTCCCAGATGTGCTCGGCGCGCTGGCTGACCGAGTACGACGCGCCGCGCGGCGTCATCGTCACCTTCCCGGCGCCCACCACGATCTGGCGGGTGACCAGGAACGGGATCAGCACGTCCGCCAGCTTGCTGAACTCACCCTGCCGCGACACCAGGTAGTTCTCGTGGCAGCCGTAGGAGTTGCCCGCGGAGTCGGTGTTGTTCTTGAAGAGGTAGATGTCGCCGACGATCCCCTCGTCGCGCAGCCGCTGCTCGGCGTCGAGCAGCAGCCCCTCGAGGATCCGCTCCCCGGCCTTGTCGTGGGTGACCAGCTCGGCGATGTCGTCGCACTCGGGCGTCGCATACTCCGGGTGGCTGCCGACATCGAGGTAGAGCCGCGCCCCGTTGCGCAGGAAGACGTTGGACGACCGCCCCCAGGAGACCACCTTCCGGAAGAGGTAGCGCGCCACCTCGTCGGGGCTCAGACGGCGCTGGCCGCGGAACGTGCACGTCACGCCGTACTCGTTCTCGATGCCGAAGATCCGCCTGTCCACGAGTCCAGCCTACGAGGGTTCGGGGCGCCGCGTCTGTAGCCCGTCCCGCGTCTTCGTCAGGTACGACGCCTCGGCCGGGTTGCCGGCGAGGGCGATCGCCTCGTCGTACTCCCAGATCGCCTCGACCGTGCGACCCAGCCTGCGCAGCAGGTCTGCGCGGGTGGCGTGGAAGGCGTGGTACCCGCCCAGGGCGTCGCGCACCCCGTCGACCTGCGCCAATGCGGGCAGCGGCCCGGCGACCTCGGCGACGGCGACGGCCCGGTTGAGGCGGACGATCGGGGTGTCCTCGACCGCGAGCAGCTGGTCGTAGAGGGCCAGGATCTGGCGCCAGTCGGTGTCGGCGGCGCGTGCGGCGTCGGTGTGTACGGCGTTCACGGCGGCCAGGATCTGGTACTTGCCCGGCTGGTTCTGGCGCAGGCACTCGCGGACCAGGCCGTGTCCCTCGGCGATCAGCGCCCGATCCCATCGGGAGCGGTCCTGCTCATCGAGGCGCACGAGCGTCCCGCCCGCGCCGAAGCGGGCCGGGCGGCGGGCCTCGCTCAGCAGCAGCAGCGCGAGGAGGCCGCGCGGCTCGGGCTCGGCGGGGAGCAGGCCGACGACCAGCCTGGCGAGCCTGATCGCCTCCGCGGCGAGGTCGACCCGCTGCTGCGGCCCGTTCGGCAGGTAGGCCTCGTTGTAGATCAGGTAGATCACCGCCAGCACGCCGGCCAGCCGCTCGGGCAGGTCCGCCTCGTGGGGCACGCGGAACGGGATCCTCGCTCGCGAGATCTTCTGCTTGGCGCGGGTGATCCGCTGGGCCATCGCGCGGTCCTGGATGAGGTACGCCGCGGCGATCTCCGGCACGGTCAGCCCGCCGAGCATTCGCAGGGTGAGCGCGACCCTGGCCGGCTCGGCCAGCGCCGGGTGGCAGCAGGTGAAGATCAGCCGGAGCCGGTCGTCCTCGACCGCGCCGCGGTCGGTGAGGTCAGGCCCGGGCGCCTCCTCGGTGACCCGCGCGGTGGGCGAGCCCAGCGCCTGCGCGGCGCGCTGCTTGACGCCTCGGCTTTGTTCCCGGCGCAGCATGTCGATCGCCTTGCGGGCGGCGGTCGTGGTCAGCCACGCGCCCGGGTTGGGCGGGATCCCGTCCCGCGGCCAGTGTTCCATTGCGCTCACCAGGGCCTCTTGGCCCGCCTCCTCGGCGAGGTCGAGGTCGCCGAAGCGGCGTACCAGGCTGGCGACGACGCGACCGAACTCGTCCCGGAAGACCCGTTCGATCGCGTCGGCCCCCTCGATCTTGTCGGCCGCCTCGATCTTGTCGCTCCCCTCGATCTTGTCGGCGGGCCCGGCTTCGGCCACGGGCTACTCGCCCTGGTCGGTCGGCACCTCGACGACGCCCTGGAAGGGGCGCACCTCCACGTCGCTCTCGCACGCCTTCGCCGCGTCCTTGGCGATGGCGAGCGCCTCGTCCAGGTCGGCGGCCTTGATCACCCAGAAGCCGCCGATCTGCTCCTTGGACTCGGAGAACGGGCCGTCGGTCAGGATGCCGTCCGGGCTCACGGCGGTCGCGGTCGAGGGCCGCTCCAGGCCGCCCGCGAAGACCCACTTGCCGTCGGCCTGCAGCTTCTCGTTGAACCTGTCCACCTGCTCGAACTGGTGCTGCACCTCGTCGAGCGGCGTGTCGTAGGTCTCTTCGCTTCCCCACACAGCCAACAGGTACTCGGTCATGGTCGTCCTCCTTGATCTGGGGCGGCCGGGTGCCGCCTACCTACTCCACGAACGGCCCCGGCCCGATGCGACACCTTCGCTCCAACTTCTTTCCCTGGTGCCTCAGCTTCATCATGTTATGCGGGCGGCGTCGCACTCACCACGGCGTACACACCCCGAAGAGTGCTGCTCCGCCTGCATATCTTGATGAAGCGACGGCCGGGCCGGGAGTGTGTGCCTCTGCACGCACCGGGTAGGTGCAACGGCCCCCGTTGTGCTGGGGTCCCGGGAGTGTGTGCTGCTGCACTCGCCAGGTAGGTGCAACGGCCCCCGTTGTGCCGGCACAGGTGGGCTACAGCAGGCCCGCGTGGTCGAGGGCGACGTAGGTCTGCCCGGTGGCGCCGAGCTCGCCGGTGCGGAGGGCGGCGCGCAGCTCGGCGACCGTGAGCAGGACGACGGAGATGTCCTCGAGCTCGTCGAGCGACTGTTCGGAGGTACGACGGCAGTCACGCGCGACGGCGACCCACTGCGGATGCGTGAAGTTCGTGGGCCGGACGTGACCGACGATCTCGATCCGCCCGGCGGCGTACCCGGTCTCCTCGAGCAGCTCCCGGGCACCCGCCTCGGCGGGGTCCTCGCCCTCGTCGACCAGCCCGCCGGCCAGCGAGGTGACGACCTCGTTGCGGCCCGGCCGGAACTGGCGCACCGCGACCACCAGCCCGTCGGGGGTCAGGGCGAGCACGGTCACCGTGGCCGGCAGGTCGAGCAGCTCCCAGGTGGCCTCGCGGCCGGTGGGCAGCACGTAGGGCTGGAGCAGCACGCGGAGGAAGCCGTCATGCGCCACCGAGGCCTCACCGACCGGGACCCACGGCGCGGGGTCGTCACTCATCCGCGCCCTCCGGGTCGGCGGATGCGGCCGGCTCAGGTTCCTCGGAGGACGACGGCTCAGGCTCCTCGGGCCCCCGATCGGCGAGCATCTTGGCGAGCTGAGCGCCCCGGAGCCGCCGGAACTTGCGGGGCTGGACCCGGGTCCGGTCGAGCACGGCCACCTCGAGGTCGTCGACGGGGATGACCCGGTCTCCCTGCTCGGAGTGCCCGAGCGCGGCGACCGCGGTGTGCAGCGCCGTGTCGAGGTCGGAGCCCTCCTCGAAGTGCTCGCGCAGGTGTGCGGCTACCGTCTCGGCGGCCCCGCCCATCACCGCGAACCCGTGCTGGTCGGCCACCTGACCGTCGTACGTCAGCCGATAGATCTGGTCCTCCGACGCGCGAGAGCCGATCTCGGCGACGAAGATCTCGACCTCGTAGGGCTTCTCGCCGCCGGAGGAGAAGATCGTGCCGAGCGTCTGGGCGTAGGCGTTGGCCAGCCCGCGTCCGGTGACGTCGCGCCGGTCGTAGGCGTAGCCGCGCATGTCGGCCAGCCGCACGCCGGCGATCCGGAGGTTCTCGAACTCGTTATAGCGCCCCACCGCCGCGAACGCGATCCGGTCGTAGATCTCGGAGACCTTGTGCAGCGACTGGGAGGGGTTCTCCGCGACGAAGAGGACGCCGTCGACGTACTGCACCGCCACCACCGAGCGGCCCCGGGCGATGCCCTTGCGCGCGAAGTCGGCCCGGTCCTTCATCAGCTGCTCGGGCGAGACGTAGAACGGCATGCTCACGAGCGGTCACCACCCCGAGTGAGCAGGCCGGCCGAAGGCCCGTCCGGCCGCTCCATCCGGCCGGCGACGACGCGGTCGGCGATCGCGGCGACCTCGGCCTCGGGGAGCCGGTCGCCTCCGTCGGCGGTCACCACGTGGACGACGGGGAAGATCCGGCGCGTGAGATCCGGCCCGCCGGTGGCGGAGTCGTCGTCGGCGGCGTCGTACAAGGCCTGTACGGCGGCAGTCACGCACTCCTCGGCGGTCAGCCCGTCGCGGTAGAGCTTCTTCAGCGAGCCGCGCGCGAAGACCGACCCGGAGCCGACCGAGTGGAAGGCGGTCTCCTCGTAGCGGCCGCCGGTGACGTCGTAGGAGAAGATCCGGCCCTGCTCGGCGTCGGGGTCGTAGCCGGCGAAGAGCGGGACGACGGCGAGCCCCTGCATCGCCATCGAGAGGTTGCCGCGGATCAGCGTCGCGAGCCGGTTGGCCTTGCCGTCGATGGAGAGGGTGACGCCCTCGATCTTCTCGTAGTGCTCCAGCTCGGTCTGGAAGAGCCGGACCATCTCGACCGCGAGGCCGGCGCTGCCCGCGATGCCGACGCAGGAGTATTCGTCGGCCGGGAACACCTTCTGGATGTCGCGCTGGGCGATGATGTTGCCCATCGTGGCGCGCCGGTCGCCGGCCATGACGACGCCGCCGTCGAAGGTGGCGGCCACGATGGTCGTGGCGTGCGGGGCGAGGTCCGCGGCGTTCACGGGGCCGGCCTGCGCGATCCGCCGCGCGGGCAGCAGCTCGGGCGCCTGGTCGGCGAGGAAGTCGCTGAAGGAGGGCGTGCCGGAGCGCAACCAGGCAGCCGGCAGCCGCGGGCCGTCAGACACTCACTGCCCGCCCTTCTGGATGAACGACTTCACGAAGTCCTCCGCGTTGGTCTCCAGGACGTCGTCGATCTCGTCCAGGATCGCGTCGACGTCGTCGTCGAGGGCCTCCTTGCGCTCGGCGACGTCCGACTCGGTGGCCGTCTCGGTCGCCTCCTCAGTCTCCGAGGACCGCCGCGGCTGCTTCTGTTCCTGCGCCATGGTCCAAACCTAGCCGGAGCCACCGACAAGTCGCACCCGCCCGCTCCCGCGCGTGGCGTGGGAGCCGGGTCCGCGGCGGGGTCCGTAGGGTGGTGTCATGAGTGTGCGCAGGGTCATGGGGACAGAGGTCGAATACGGGATCTCGGTCCAGGGCCAGCCGTACGCCAACCCGATGGTGTCCTCCTCCCAGGTCGTCAACGCGTACGCCGCGGCGACCGTCCACGCCCGGCGCGCCCGGTGGGACTTCGAGGAGGAGTCGCCGCTGCGCGATGCGCGGGGCTTCGACCTGTCGCGCGCGGTCGCCGATCCGAGCCAGCTCACGGATGAGGACCTCGGGCTGGCGAACGTGATCCTCACCAACGGCGCGCGGCTCTACGTCGACCACGCCCACCCCGAATACTCCACCCCCGAGGTCACCAACCCGCTCGACCTTGTGCGATGGGACAAGGCGGGCGAGCTGGTGATGCAGGCCGCGGCGGACCGGCTCGCGCTGGTCCCGGACGCCCCGCGGATCGTGCTCTACAAGAACAACACCGACAACAAGGGCGCCTCCTACGGCGCGCACGAGAACTACCTGATGCGCCGCTCCACGCCGTTCTCCGACATCGTGCGGCACCTGACGCCGTTCTTCGTGAGCCGCCAGGTGGTCTGCGGCGCGGGCCGGGTCGGGATCGGCCAGGAGGGGCGCGACCACGGCTTCCAGCTGAGCCAGCGCGCGGACTACTTCGAGGTCGAGGTCGGCCTGGAGACCACGCTCAAGCGGCCGATCATCAACACCCGCGACGAGCCGCACGCCGACCCCGAGCGCTACCGCCGGCTCCACGTGATCCTCGGCGACGCGAACATCTCCGAGATCTCGACCTACCTCAAGGTCGGTACGACGGCGCTCGTGCTCGCGATGATCGAGGACCGCTACCTCAGCCGCGACCTCTCCGTCGACGGCCCGGTCGCGGCGCTGCGGGCGGTCTCCCACGACCCGACGCTGCAGCACAAGCTGGTGCTCGCCGACGGCCGCCGGATCACCGCGATCGAGCTGCAGGCCGAATACCTCGAGGCCTCGCGGCGCTATGTCGAGGACCGGTACGGCGCGGACGCCGACGCCCAGACCCTCGACGTGCTCGACCGCTGGGAGTCGGTGCTCGACCGGCTCGCGCGGGACCCGCTGCTGTGCTCCGACGAGCTGGACTGGGTCGCCAAATACCGCCTCCTTCAGCAGTACCGCCAGCGCGACGGACTCGGCTGGGACGACGCGAAGCTGCAGCTCATCGACCTGCAGTACGCCGATCTGCGGCCCGACAAGGGGCTCTACCACCGGTTGGTGGCGGGTGGCCGGATGAAGCGGTTGCTCACCGAGCAGGCCGTCGCGACCGCCGTACACGAGCCGCCGGAGGACACCCGGGCGTGGTTCCGGGGCCGGTGCCTGGATCAGTACGCCGGCCAGATCGCGGCCGCCTCCTGGGACTCGGTGATCTTCGACCTGCCCGGCCGCGACTCCCTGCAGCGCGTGCCGACCATCGACCCGCTGCGCGGCACCCGCGCCTCCGTCGGCGAGCTCCTGGAGCGCTGCGCCACCGCCGAGGAACTCCTCCGCGAGCTCGCCAAGTAGCTCGGCCGTCTGTGTGCGGGCACGGTGCAGGATGGGCACCATGACTCTCACCTCCAAAGCCAGCACCCTGCTCGCCCTGCACCACGCCGACGACGTCCTGGTCCTGCCGAACGTGTGGGATGCCTGGTCCGCCCGGGTGGTCGAGGCGAGTGGATTCCCGGCGCTGTCCATCGGCAGCCACCCACTCGCGGACTCGCGCGGACAGGGCGACGGGGAGCAGATGTCGCTCGACGATGCGCTGGACGGCGTACGACGCATCTGCTCGGCGGTCGACGTCCCGGTGACGGCGGACCTGGAGTCGGGTTATGACACGCCTCCGGCGGAGCTGATCGAGCGGCTCCTCGACGCCGGCGCCGTCGGGCTCAACGTCGAAGACACGGTGCACAGTCAGGGCCGGATGCGCACGGTGGCCGAGCACGCGGACTACATCGGCGGGCTGCGGCAGGCCGCCGACTCGGCCGGCGTGGAGGTCGTCATCAACGCCAGGACGGACGTCTTTCTCAAGCCCGCGGGCACCTTCGAGGATCCGCTTGCGGAGGCGATCGCCCGGCTCAGCGCCTGCGAGCAGGCGGGGGCTCGCTGCGCGTACCCGGTCCTCGCGCCGGACGCGGTCGCGATCGCCGCCCTGGTCGCCGCGCTGCAGGGCCCGATCAACGTGATCGCCAGCCCGACCAACGGGTCCGTGGCCGGCGGCAAGCGGGACCTCCAGGACCTCGGCGTACGGCGCATCACCTTCGGCCCGATCCTCCAGCGCGAACTCGCCGCTCCCCTGAGTGGCCTGGTTGCCGGCTGGCTGTAGGACTCGCTTCGTGCTGTCTCACGCGTGATACATTTGGGCATGAGCGCAGACATGGGGCACGCCGAGGTGAGCGTGCGCGACCTGCGGAACCACGGCGGTCACGTGCTTGAGCGCGTCCTCCGCGGCGAGACGCTGACGGTCACCAAGGACGGGAGCCCGGTCGCCGAGCTCCGACCTATCCCCCGCCGAAGCCTGCCCACCGGGCAACTGATCACGCGGGCGAAGAGGATGCCTCGGGTCGACCCGGAGCGCCTGCGCCGCGACATCGACACAGTGCTGGACCAGTCGCTGTGAAGCACGAGAAGGGCATGCTGGACACCTCGGCCGTGCTGAGGATCGGCGAGCTGTCCGAGGAGGATCTGCCCGCAGAGGCCGTCATCTCAACTGTGACGCTGGCCGAGCTGTCCGTCGGGCCGCTCGTGGCCACGGACGAGGATGAGCGGGCCGCCCGCCTGATGCACCTGCAGAGCGCCGAGGCCGACTATGGCGATCCCTGGCCGTTCGGCGTGGACGCGGCACGTGCGTTCGCGCAGGTCGCGGCAGATCTGCGCCGGGCCGGCAGGAAGTCTCGGGCTCGCGCGTTCGACGCGTTGATCGCCGCCACGGCGAAGGCAGCGCAGTTGCCGCTGTACACCTTCAACGCCCGCGACCTCACTGGCGTCACCGGGCTGGAAGTGGTGGACCTGACTGCCCCGGCCTCCGCTTCGGGCGTGCCGCCCCGGGCCGACTGAGCGAAGCACCACCAGAGACCGCGCCCAGGTGGTGCGGATTGCTCAGTGGCCGGCCGGTTGAGCGAACCGCACCGGAAACGGCTCTGTGGCGGTGCGGATCGCTCAGAGCTGCCTGGCGGCTGAGCGAAGCGCACCGGCCCGCCGCCCCACGGGATGGGGCAGAGTGGACTCATGGGTCTATGGGGCGAGCACGGGGTGCCGAGGCTGGCGGATGCCGCGCTGAAGGGCCGCGAGATCGGCGAGTTGCGCGGCGAGGTCTGCGCACCGCTGAGCGGCCGGGTCCTCGAGCTGGGCTTCGGTGGCGGGCTCAACGTGCGGTGGTACCCGCCCGCCGTGACCTCGGTGGACGCCGTCGAGCCGTCCGATGTCGGGTGGGGGTTATCCGAGCGGCGCCGGGCGCGGGCTCGGCATGGGCTCGAGATCGACCGCGTGGGCCTGGACGGGCAGCGGCTGGAGGTCGCGGACGCGTCGTACGACTGGGCGCTGTCGACCTTCACGCTGTGCACGATCCCCGACCCGGCGCGGGCGCTGAGCGAGGTACGGCGGGCGCTCAAGCCCGGCGGCGGCTTCTCGTTCCTGGAGCACGGCCTGGCGCCCGAGGAGTCGGTGGCGCGGTGGCAGCGCCGCCTGGACCCGTTCCAGCGCCGACTCGCCGGCGGCTGCCACCTGTCGCGGGACATCCCCGCGCTGGTCCGCGACGCGGGCCTGGAGATCGTCGACCTGCAGGCCTCGTACCTCCCCGGTGCGCCCTCCGTCGGCCCCGGCCGCGTCTGGCTGTTCGGGTACGCCGGCCATGCCCGCGCGGACTAGCTCAGCGGTAGTCGCGCGCGGTCACGCAAAGCGCTCCACCACGGCATCGAGGTCGACAGCGTCGAGATCATGCGGCACCGGCTCCGACGGAAGCGCGAGAGCGTGCACGCCCAGCGCGTCCAGGACCGAGAGCACCTTCGCCAACTCGGCTCGCGGGTGGCCCGCCTCCAGGTCGATAACGAACCGTCGCCCAACCCCGGCCTTCGCCGCCAGTTCAGCCTGCGACCAGCCGTTGGCCAGACGCTGCGTGCGCACCGTCTCGGCTACGGCCTCGGTGGTGGCAAGGAACTTGTTGAGCATGACCCCAGCGTAACGCGCCGTGTGCCCGTACGGGCACACCGAAATCGGCCGGACCGCGCGCCGGGTGGAGTAGCTCAGCGGCGGTTGGACCAGGCGTGCACGGCGTTGACGCCGACGATGCCGCCCCAGGCAATGACCAGGCTGGCCAACGACATGTCTCCGGCCTCCGTGAGGATGGCGGTCGCGCCGACTCCGCTCCCGACGGACACGATCCCGAGGATGAACTGCCTGGTCCGAGCGCCCCGCCGCTCCTTGTAGGCCATCTTCCGATCCGCGACGACCTCGTGGCGACGGTTCGAGATCGCCCACTCCACCCGCTGGGTGAAGGACTCGACGAGGGCCTTCTCGTACGACGGCCCGAGCTCCCGCCGGGTCGCCAGGAGGGCCTCGATGTCTTGAGGCTCGAGCTCGTCGTACGCGGCCATCAACTCGACCTAGAGGTACTGCCCGGTGTCGGCCACCGTGTCGATGGAGCGGCCGGGCTCGGTGCCCTGCTTGCCGGTGACGAGGGTGCGGATGAAGACGATCCGCTCCCCCTTCTTGCCGGAGATCCGCGCCCAGTCGTCGGGGTTGGTCGTGTTGGGCAGGTCCTCGTTCTCCTTGAACTCGTCCAGGCACGCATCGAGCATGTGGGAGACGCGGAGCCCGTGCTGGCCGTGATCCAAGAAGTCCTTGATCGCCATCTTCTTCGCCCGGTCGACGATGTTCTGGATCATCGCGCCAGAGTTGAAGTCCTTGAAGTAGAGGACTTCCTTGTCGCCGTTGGCGTAGGTGACCTCGAGGAAGCGGTTCTCCTCGGATTCGGTGTACATCCGCTCGACGGTGGCCTGGATCATCGCGGCCACGCACGCACCCCTGTCATCGCCGAACTCGGCGAGGTCGTCGGCGTGCAACGGCAACTCGGCGACCAGGTACTTGCTGAAGATGTCCCGCGCGGACTCCGCGTCGGGGCGCTCGATCTTGATCTTCACGTCCAGCCGGCCGGGCCGCAGGATCGCCGGGTCGATCATGTCCTCGCGGTTGGAGGCGCCGATGACCAGCACGTTCTCCAGCAGCTCGACGCCGTCGATCTCGCTCAACAGCTGCGGCACGATCGTGTTCTCCACGTCGGAGGAGACGCCGGAGCCGCGGGTGCGGAAGAGCGAGTCCATCTCGTCGAAGAACACGATCACGGGGGTGCCGTGGCTCGCCTTCTCGCGGGCCCGCTGGAAGACGAGCCGGATGTGCCGCTCGGTCTCGCCGACGTACTTGTTGAGAAGCTCGGGACCCTTGATGTTGAGGAAGTAGCTCTTGCCCTCCTGGCCGGTCTTGGCCGCGACCTTCTTGGCAAGCGAATTCGCCACGGCCTTGGCGATCAGGGTTTTCCCGCAGCCCGGCGGGCCGTAGAGCAACACGCCCTTGGGCGGCTTGAGTTGGTGCTCGCGGAACAGGTCGGGATAGAGGTAGGGCAACTCGACGGCGTCCCGGATCGCGTCGATCTGCGAGGCGAGGCCGCCGATCGAGGCGTATTCGATGTCGGGGACCTCTTCGAGGACGAGCTCCTCGACCTCGGACTTGGGGACGCGCTCGTACACATAACCCGCCCGCGAGTCGAGCAGCAGCGAGTCGCCGGCGCGCAGCATGGTCTCGCGCAGCGGCTCGGCGATGCGGACGACGCGCTCCTCGTCGGCGTTCGCGATCACCAGCGCCCGCGCGCCGTCGGCAAGCAGCTCCTTGAACATCACGACCTCGCCGACCTCCTCGAAGTCGAGCGCGGCGACGATGTTGAGCGCCTCGTTGAGCATGACCTCCTGGCCCTTGACCAGGGCGTCCAGGTCGACGTTCGGCGACACGGTGACCCGCAGCTTGCGGCCGCCGGTGAAGACGTCGACCGTGTCGTCGTCGTTGCGGTGGAGGAACGTACCGAAGCCGGACGGCGGCTGCGCCAGCCGGTCGACCTCCTCCTTGAGCCGGGTGATCTGGTCGCGCGCCTCCCGCAGCGTGCTGGCGAGCCGGTCGTTCTGCGTGGTCACCGCCGAGAGCGAGCGCTGGGTGTCCGCGAGCCGGATCTCGAGGCTCCGGGCGTGCCCGGGCGCCTCCTCGAGTCGCCGCCGCAGGTCTGTGACCTCGGCTTCCAGGAACCGCACCTGCGCGGCCAACTCACCCCTGCTACGCGGGGTCTGCTCGTTAGTCATGGCGGTCACCTCCCGACCGGCTCGTGGTGTCACCTGCGACCCTACCCGCGTCCGGGCGCTGGTCCAGGGCTCAACGCGCCAAACGCGTCACACGTCGTCCGGGCGCGGCCCCATGTAGTCCGGGCCGTAGGCGCCGGGGGCCGGCCGGCGCTTCTTGCGGGGTGCCCGCTCGCCCGGCGCCATCCGCCGCGCGGTGACCAGGAAGGCGGTGTGGCCCTGCATCTGGTGACCGGGCCGGACCGCGAGGCCCTCGACGTGCCAGTCGCGGACGAACGATTCCCAGGCGTGCGGCTCCGTGAAGCCGCCGTGCGCCCGCAGGGTCTCCACGATCCGCGAGAGCTGGGTGGTGGTGGCGACGTACGCGCACAGGATCCCGCCCGCGACCAGGGCGTCGGCCGCGGCGTTCACACACTCCCACGGCGCCAGCATGTCGAGGATGATCCGATCCGCCTGCTCGCCGCTGGCGGGCAGCGCCTCGGCCAGGTCACCGAGCGTGAGCTCCCAGGCGGGGTGGTCGCCGCCGAAGAGCTGGGTGACGTTGCGGCGGGCGACCTCGGCGAACTCCTCGCGCCGTTCGTACGACGACACGCGGCCGTGAGTGCCCACCGCCCGCAGCAGCGAACAGGTGAGCGCCCCCGACCCGACGCCGGCCTCGACGACCCGGGCACCCGGGAAGATGTCGGCCAGCGCCACGATCTGTGCGGAGTCCTTCGGGTAGACGACCGCGGCGCCTCGCGGCATCGACACCACGAACTCGCTCAGCAGCGGCCGGAAGACCAGATACTCCCCGCCCGCCGAGGAGGTGATCGAGAAGCCCTCCTCACGGCCGATCAGGTCGTCGTGCTCGAGGTGGCCGCGGCTGGAGAAGAACCGCTTGCCGGGCACCAGCTCGAAGTTGTGGCGGCGGCCCTTGGCGTCGGTGAGCCGCACCCATTCGCCCGCGCGCAGCGGGCCCCGGTGGACTCCCGACCATGCCTGCGCGGGCACGTCGGGGGTGGTCATGCGGGGGTTCCCTCCCGGAAGGCGCGGTCGACGTCGACGGTGGCGAGCACCCCGGCGGGGCGCCCCTCGCCGTCGACGAGCAGGTATTCGCTGGCGGGTGCTCGCTGCATCCGCAGGATCAGGTCCTCCCCCGCGATGTCGAGCGGCAGCACGATCCCCGCGTCGAGGGTGCGGGTGAGCGCGGAGACGGCCAGCCACGGGCGCCGCTCCTCGGGGGTGGCCAGGAGCGCCGCCTCGCTCACCAGGCCGGTCGGTTCGCCCTTCGGGGTGATCGTGATGAGTGCGGCGACGTCGGCCTCCTGCGCACGTCGTACCGCCTCGGCGACGGGGAGATCGTCCGGTACGGCGAGGGCGCGGCGCGCCAGGCGATCGGCCCGCAGCCGCGGCAGCCGCACCCGGACCCGGGCCTGGGCGATCGAGGCGCTGGCGCCGGTCCACAAAAAGAGCGCGATCACGAAGGCGAGCAGGTAGTCGGTGAGCTGCGGGTCGATGCCGAATCCCAGCGAGGCGATCGTGGGCCACAGCATCGCGCAGACCGCGACGCCCCGGCCGACCCAGCCGGCGACCAGCGTGGCCTTGTGCATGTTGCCGCTGCCCGCCCACACCGCGGCCTTGAGGACGCGGCCGCCGTCCAGCGGCAGGCCGGGCACGAGGTTGAGCACGCCGACGACCAGGTTGGCGATGGCGAGCAGATCGACGGCCATGCCGAGGAGTCCGTCGGGTACGACGAGGCCCAGCGCCAGGCCGGCGCCACCGATCAGCAGCGAGGTGATCGGGCCGACGACGGCGATCACGAACTCCTCGCGCGGCGTCCGCGCCTGGCCCGCGATCTGCGTGTGACCGCCCAGGAAATGCAACGTCATCGAGTCGACCGGATAGCCGTAGTGGCGTGCCGCCACCGCGTGGGCGAGCTCATGGATGAGGACCGACACGTAGAGCACGACGGCGAAGGCGAACGACGCGACGTACGCCCAGCCGCCCAGGCCCGGCTGCTGCAGCTCCACCCACGGCGCCATCACGAACGAGATCAGCGCGGCGCCCAGGAACCACGACGGGCCGACCAGCACCTCCGTGCCGAAGAGCGACCCGACCTTGAGAGTGCCCGGCGGGCGCGGGACGGCGCCCGCGCTCGAGGCGGGATCAGGCTGGCTCACTCCCCCAGGCTATCGCGCGGTCCGGCGCGTCCCGTCTTCCGCGCGTGCCGAGGGTGTCGGAGGAGTGCCGTAGCGTTCGGAGCATGACCCAAGCACCAGTCTCCCCCGCTGATCGGCACTCGACGCCGGTGGACGGCGTGGAGGTGCTGGGCGCGCTGTCGCCGAGCCGCGCGAGCGATTTCATGACCTGCCCCCTGCAATACCGGTTCCGCACCATCGACAAGCTGCCGGAGCCGGTTTCGCCCGACGCCGCCCGGGGGACGCTGGTGCACAAGGTGCTCGAGGACCTCTACGACCTGCCCGCCCCCGACCGGACGCCGGAGCGGGCGCGCGGCATGGTCGACGGCTCGTGGGACGCACTGATCGGCGAGAGTCCCGAGCTGGCCGAGATCTTCGCCGACGACGGGCCGGATGCCGGCGAGTGGCTGGCGAGCTGCCACGACGTACTGGAGCGCTACTTCACCCTGGAGGACCCGCGGCGGCTCGAGCCGGCGGAGCGGGAGTTGTACGTCGAGACGCTGCTCGACTCCAAGCTGCTGCTGCGCGGCTTCGTGGACCGGCTCGATGTCGCCCCCAACGGGATGGTGCGGGTTGTTGACTACAAGACCGGCCGCGCGCCCGGTCCGGGGTTCGAGCAGAAGGCGCTCTTCCAGATGAAGTTCTACGCGCTGGTGCTGTGGCGGATGCGGGGGGAGATCCCGGCGATGCTGCAGCTGGTCTACCTCGGCAACGGCGAGCTACTGCGGTACGTCCCCGACGAGCGCGACCTGGTCGCGACCGAGCGCAAGATCGAGGCGATCTGGGCGGCGATCCAGCGCGCCCGGGAGACCGGCGACTGGCGCCCGAGCCGCAGCAGGCTCTGCGGCTGGTGCGCGCACCAGGCGCTCTGCCCCGAGTTCGGCGGTACGCCGCCCCCACTCCCCGACCCCGAGCCCTCCGATGCGGCCCCGCGTTGATGTGTCGTTTACGACCGCCTGACGGTCGTGGACGGCACATCAGTGGCCGGAGCGAGATCGCGTGGCCCGCTCACTTCCAATCCGGCGCCAGGATCGGCTGGCCGAGCGCCTCCTCGGCCTCGGCCCTGGTGACGTCACGCACGTGCATCGAGAACGTCCAGCGGTGGCCCTCCGGGTCGATGGCCCGATAGGTGCGGTCGCCGTAGAACTCGTCCTTCGGCTCCTGGGCGATGGCCGCCCCGGCGGCGCGCGCCCGGTCGCAGTGCTCGTCGATCCCCTCGGCCAGCTGGACCGACACCGACTGCGTGTTGGCGCCGCCCAGGCTCGCCGGGCTCCGGGTCCACGTCGCCCACTCCGCGCCGACGGTGATGCGCCCTCCGCCGGCGCAGCTCATCTCGTAGTGGCACATCTCGGGCGCGTCGGGCGGCCCGTCGATCGCCATCGTGACCTCGAACCCGAACGCGCGCCCCAGCCACGCTAGCGCCGCCTTCGGGTCGCGGTAGAAGACCGCCGGGGTGAAGGTGTTCTCGTCCATAGAAGCCATCATTGCCCGGACCGGCGCGATCTCAAGGCGGGGCACCCTCCGACCCGGCCTTGGTGTGTCGTTTACGACCGCCTGGCGGTCGCAAACGACACATCAGTGGCAACAGCTGGATCAGCCGGCTCGTCAGGGCCCATCCCAGGGATTGACGACCTCCACACCCGCCCGGGCGAAGTCGGAGACGTTCCTGGTCACGACGGCGAGCTGGTGTGCGAGCGCTGATCCGCGGCAGGCTTGGCCGCGACCCACCGCTTGACACCGGGGTCGCCGCGCCTGGTGCGCAGCTCGCTGATGACACAGGTGTCGAGGAGGTAGGTCACAGGTCGGCCACCGGCTCGATGACGAGCCCGACGGGCTCGATGTCGAACTCGATGTCGTCGTCCATCTCCAACCAGCTCGCGAGGTTCGTCGGCGCGCCGGTGAGCCTCTCGTACTCGGCGTAGCTGAGGACGACCAACGTTGGTCGGTGGTGCTCCGTGACCACGACCGGCGCCTCGGAAGCGAGCCGCTTTACGCGGCTCGGGTTGCGGTTGAACTCGGTGGCCGGGACTGTCGTCATCCTCACTCCCAAAAGTAGGACTTGTACCTACTCTACACCGAGCCCGCGTCGGTGCCCGCTCCTCACGTGAAGCGGGAGTTGTACGTCGAGACACAACTCGACTCCAAGCTGCTGCGCCACTGCGGCGTCACCCCGCCTTGGTGTGTCATCCACGACCGCCAGGCGGTCGCAAACGACACATCAGTGGCAACAGGCCGCGGCGACTACCGGGCGAGCCGGGCGGGAGCGGCCAGGCTTCGGAGACTCGCGGTGTCGAGGCCCTCGAGGGTGTCGAGGAGCACCCAGCGGTCGCTGGGCGGGATGGCAACGTGGCAGGGGACGGCGAGTACGGCGCAGCCGGCGGCGGAGGCGCTGGCCACACCGGTCTTGGAGTCCTCGATGGCCAGGCAGTCCGCGGGATCGACCCCGAGCAGGCGCGCGGCGGCGAGGTACGGCTCGGGGTGCGGCTTGCCGCGGGAGACGGCGTCCCCGGTGACGACGTGGACGAAGGAGTCCTCGGGCAGCGCCGCCAGCACCGGCTCGACGAACCGCCGGTAGGACATGGTGACCAACGCACACGGCACGCCGGCCGACCCGAGCGAGGCCAGCAGCGAGAGTGCGCCGGGCCGCCACGGCACCGCGTCCCGCACCGCGAGCACGACGTCGTCGAGCAACTCCTCGACGATCCGCGCGGGCTCCAGGTCGATCCCCATGTGCTCCCGGATGTAGCGGCCGGAGTCGAGCAGGTCGCTCCCGACCAGCTCCAACGAGTGGTGCTCGTTCCAACTACCGCCGTACCGCTCGGCCATCCGGTACTCGGCGGCGATCCAGTAGGGCTCCGTGTCCACCAGCGTGCCGTCCATGTCCCACAAGACGGCGGCCGGGACACCGGAGGTGCCGATGCTCACCGATGCCCTCCGAACAAACTCCCGACGAACCGTGCGGCCACGAGCCTAGATCCAGCGCCGCCGCCAGTCGCTATCGGAGAGGCTCCGCATCCAGCCATGGTCAGCCCAGACGTGCTATCTCGGCACGCAACTCGCGCAGGTCGGCGAGCGGGACAGGGCGTCTGGTTGCAACGAGTGCCGGCTCCAGCCGGTCGAGCTCCGCGAGCAACGGCGCAGGGTCCACGTTGTCGGCCCTCCGCTGTCGCCTCAACTGCTCGAGGAGCTCGTCCACTCCTGCCGACGTCGGCGCCTCGATGCGGGCGATCTCCCGGGCGTTCGCGTCGTAAAGGGTGATAGCGGCCAGGATGTCCGACTCGGCGATCGCTCGCAGCGAGCCAGGCATCGCGTCGTACGCGCGGTCGTGAGCCTCCCGCAGCGTGTAGCGGCCATGGCCGCTGTCGGCGATCTGCCCGACGTAGCGACGGAGGATCCGCTGCCGCGAGACGTACTCATGGACGGCCATCGCGTGCAGTTCTGCGATGTAGCCGTGCTCGATCGCCTGGCGCGGGGTGCCCAGGGTGACGGAGGGGTCGCGAAGGGTCCCTTCGAGGACGATGTGGCTCCGGACCGCGATCGCATGCTCGATGGACATCTCGACCCAACGGGCGCTGTCGCGGTCGGTGTAGAACGCCGCGTTGGCGTCGTCGGTGGCGAGCAAGTGATCGTAGGCCGGGTGATAGCCGCGGAATTCGTCGCCCACGATGACCGCGACCGAGTCAGCACCGCCCTGCAGGCGGAGGGCGTCGATGACCTTCTGCTGGCTGGCCGACTTCCCGGCTCCTGGCTGGCCACCGAGGAAGTGGACGGTCGGGGCGTCGACGCCGACCAGGTGAGCGAACCGCCGCCCGGCGATGACGAGATCGAAGATCCGCCGGCTCACGCCGGGATCGAGCAGGTGGAGCGCGGGATCGCGGCTGCCGATCACGAGGAAGTGAGCGAGGAGGTCAGGAGGCCACTGCACCAGTGGCGTCGTGGGAGTGCATCGCACGAAGCGCACGGACGAACGTCGCAGCAAGGGCGACGCTGTCGGCGCTGTCCGGCCGCAGAAGCGAACGGGCGGACTCCAACTCGTCGATCGCGCTCAGGTACGGCGCGGCGTCCGCTGTGTCGATCCCGTGCTCGTGGGCGCGAGCGAACTGCCAGGCGATCTCGTTGGTGATCGCCTCGCTGACGACCTCGAAGTCGATGCCGACGGCGTACGCCGCGGAGAGCTGCAACCCGGTCATGGCCTTCCTCTCGTCGACTTCGATTCTGCCACGCGGACATCCCCGGCGTAGGGCAGTCGGGTCGGCGTGGCTCGCCCGGGTCAGTCCTCGTCGGCGGGGTCGTAACCGAGGTTGGCAGACAGCCACCGCTCGGCCTCGGGAAGCGTCCAGCCCTTCCGCTCGGCGTACTCCTCGACCTGGTCGCGCCCGAG
>JBDHZS010000019.1:0-30121 GCA_039812025.1 Nocardioides sp.
CCGGCGAGCGCTTGGAACCGAGGGTCGTCGGCCGCGGTCGTTCCCGGCGGGCGCGTCGGCTCAGCGTACCGCTGCATCCTCACGGCGACCGCCGCGTTGCCGGCGGCTCGTTGGAGGGCGAACACCGCGGCAGGTCGTGCCTGCTGGGGCGTGGCGGGTGAGCCTTGCGAGACCGCTCTCGCGGGACCCTGCGCACGCGCCGTGCCCATCACCTCACCACCCTCCGAGTGTGGCCGGCTCGACCAGCCGCGGGCTACTCCTCCGACTCGACCTCATCCTCGGACTCGTCGCGCTGGATGGAGCGTTGGAGGGAGGGGTCGGCGGAGGCTTGGAGCTCCTCTTCCTCGGCCTCAGCGCCCTCGGCCTCGCGCTGGAGGCCGAGGACCGGCGCAGGCCCGGACATGACGGAGGCGGCGTTGGAGGCCGCCTCGCGCTCGAACCGGTCGGAGGGGTCGCTGACGTTGACGCCGCCGGACCCCATAGGGGAGCCGTCAACGGGCCCGCTGCGCTGCTGTACGACGTGCGTCAACTCGTGGGCCAGCAGGGTCTTCCCCGAGTCGGAGTCTGGATCGTAGGTGCCCCGCTGGAAGACGATGTTGGACCCGGCCGTGTAGGCGTGGGCCTGGACGGAGCGGGCGGAGTGGTCGGCGGCGGAGTCGGTGTGGACCCGCACGTCGCCGAAGTCCTGGCCCATCCGGGCCTCCATCTCGGCGCGCACGGGTTCGGCGAGCGGCTGCCCGCCGGAGGAGAGCACCGACACGTCCGGCTCCTCGACCAGCGAGGCGGTGGCGGCGTTGCCCGCTGTGCGTTGCAGGCCGAGCAGCCCGGAGGCGCCGAGCACGTCGGGACGCCCGGCCGCCGCGACCGCCCCGGCGAGGAGCGCCTCCGAGGGAGCCCGGCGAGATGCGGGCTGGAGCCGGTGGGATTCGTCGTACTCGTGCTCGTGGCCGTGCATCGCAACCCTCGCTTCACAGGTGATGGCTCCACGCTGCCACCGCCGCACTCAAGGGGCCAGGCTGCGCGCCCGAAGCAAGCGGACACGGGCGGTTGCCCGAAAGGGCAGGTCAGGCGGGGGAGGCGATGAGAGACCAGTGCTCCCCGAACTCGGCGGGCAGGCAGAGCCGGCCGAGCTTGCGGTATTCGCGCTGCACGGCGGTGACGAGGTGCCGCATCCCGATCACGCCGGTGTCGGCGGCCGCCAGGTAGGCCGCGGTCACCGCGATCGACCGGATCGAGCCGCCGGCCAGCTCGAAGGCCCGCGCGCAGAAGGCGAGGTCGACGTCGGGCGACCGCTTGACCGTCGTGCCGAGGCAGCGGTCCCACAGCGCCTCCCGGTGCTCGGCATCGGGCAGCGGGAAGTCGACGAGCACGTCGAGGCGCCGGGTGAAAGCGTCGTCGATGTTCGCCCGCAGGTTGGTCGCGAGGATCACGAGCCCGTCGAAGGCCTCCAGCCGCTGCAGCAGGTAGGCGCTCTCGATGTTGGCGTAGCGGTCGTGCGCGTCGTGCACTTCCGAGCGCTTCCCGAAGACCGCGTCCGCCTCGTCGAAGAAGAGCACCGCGTTGACCCCCGACGCGGCGGCGAAGATCCGCTCCAGGTTCTTCTCCGTCTCCCCGACGTACTTGTCCACCACCGTCGCCAGGTCCACGACGTAGAGCTCGAGCCCGAGGTCGTGCGCGATCACCTCCGCCGACATCGTTTTCCCGGTGCCGGAGTCTCCCGCGAAGAGCGCCGCCACCCCGTGCCCGCGGCCGCCGCCGGGCCGCATCCGCCACTCGCGCAGCACCCGCTCCCGGTGCCGGGCCCGCAACGCCACGTCCTGCAGGGCGGTCAGCACCGGCGGCGGCAGGACCAAATCGTTCCAGCCGACCTCGGGGACGGTACGACGCGCCAGCCGCTCCAGCGCCGAGCCGTTCTCCGCGCGCGCCCCGGCCCGCAGGTGCTCGGCGGTGATCCGGCCGTCGGCGGCCATCGTGGCCTGCACCCGCGCGGACCGCGCCGCCCGCGCCACGTCCTCGGGGCGCAGCTGGAACTGGGTGGTCGCCGTCAGCGAGTCGGGCGCCACCGCCGCCCCCGACAGCGCGAACTGCCACAGCCGGTGCCGCTCCACGGCCGTGCTCGCCGGTACGTCGACCAGCAGCGGCGGCCGGGCCGACCACTCGGGATCCCAGGTCACGTCGCCGACCAGGAGCAGCGGCCGGGGATCGGCCAGCAGCTGGTCCGCCAGGGCCGGGTGCGACGACAGCGCCGACGCGGGGCCGGCCACCAGGCCGGCGCCGCCGAGCCGCGCCTCCCGGGCGGCGATCGCGGCGAGGGCCTCCGGGGCGGGCTGGCCGGCGAGCCGGGTCAGGTCGATCACGAGCGCGCCCTGGCCGCTGAGCCGCAGCGCCTCCACGGCGAGCACTCGCCCCGAGCCGGCTGCCGGTTCGCGCAGGTAGCACAGCGTCGTACCCCGAGCCAGTGCCTCGGCGAGCGGGCCGGCGTCGCCCCACGGGGCGTCGGGCAACGCGACGGTCACCGGCAGGAGCGCCGGGTCGGGTTCGTCGTCGCCGAGCAGGTGCGCGACCACGCGGTCCGGTACCCGCAGCGCCCGCCCGGGGAACGGCCGGTCCGCGTCCTCGACGACGATCAGCCCGCCGCGCACCAGCGGCCCGTGCAGCAGGTGGGCGTGGCCGCCGGCCGACGACAGGGGCACCCCGGCCAGCTCCAGCGCGACCGCCGCCGACGGCCGGCGGCGGGACACGTCGTCGTTCAGGTAGCCGAAGAACCGCTCGAACCGCGGGTCGACGTCGCAGGCCAGCGCGATCAGCAGCAGGTCGAGATCCACCTCGTCGAGCCCGAACGTCTCGGCGAGGTCCCGCAGCCGCAGCCGGCTCCCCGCGTCCTCGGCCAGGTCGGCGGCGCGCTCGACCGCGTCCAGCCGGGGCGCGGTGTCCGGCCAGTCCTCGACCCGCAGCCGCTCGCTGTCCAGCAGCCGGTCGACGGCGTCGTCGCTGAGATAGAGCCCCCGGAACGGGTCGTCCGGCGCCGGGTCGTCGGCCCGCCGGGCGGCCACCAGCAGCCGGATCCGCTCCTCGATCACGCCCAGCCTGCCGAGCAGGTGGGTCAGGCTGCGGCCGGTCATGTCGCCGCACCGGGGCGCGGCGTGCGCACGTCGCGACCGCCGCCGACGGTGTCGGTCACGTCGAGGTGGAGCGGTTCGGCGACGGGGGCACCGACCGCGTAGGAGATCCCGGTGTGGATCGGCGCGGTCACCACGAGATCCAGGGACGGCTTGAGCTCGCCGCCGAGGGCGGACCAGACGTCGGCGAAGGCGCGGTCCTCCGGCGGCGGCAGCCCGACGGTCATCGGCACCACCAGCCCGGTCTCGGCGAGCGGA
Source organism: Nocardioides sp. (assembly GCA_039812025.1). GTDB lineage: Bacteria > Actinomycetota > Actinomycetes > Propionibacteriales > Nocardioidaceae > Nocardioides. The sequence continues at coordinate 3,378 of JBDHZS010000019.1, forward strand.
CCGCCGACGAAGTCGCGGGGGAGCGCCTCGTGGCGCAGGAACGCCCGCAGCAGGGAGTCGAGCAGCCGGTGCTCGTCGTCGGGGCGCTGGGTCCACGCGCTGACCAGGTAGGACAGCTTGAAATACTTCGGCGCCGGGCGCCGCGCGATGAAGACGCCGTCGTCGTCGAACTCCTCGACGAACCCGCGCTCGCGGCGGCGGACGTCCTCGCGGATGTCGTAGAGATAGAGGTTCACGGTCGGCGCGTTGCGGCGCGCCGCCCAGTCCTTGGTCGGCGCCTCGAAGACCACGTCGACATCGGTCAGCGACGCCGCCGCCACGATCTGGCGCAGCGCGTCGTCCACCTCGTTGATCACGGCACTCATCCCCTTCCGAAGAGTCCGGGTCCGGTCATCAGCCGCAACGCCACCAGCAGGTCGCCCTCGAGGGGCGAGAACGAGTCGGTGAGGCTCGTCGCCACCAGCGTCCGCGGCCCCAGCCGATCTCGGCGTACGACGAGCAGCGAGGCCCGCAGCGTGCCGTCCTCCGCGACGGTGTGGGCGCGGCGGTCGACCGTGATCCCGCGGTCCCAGGCCAGCGCCACCTCGGTGCCCGGGGGCATGTCCTCGCCGTAGGCGAGCACCACCATCCCGGGCCGGGCCACGGCGGGCAGCAGCCGGATCGTCGGCGCGAGCACCTCGAAGGGCGCCTCGACCCGGTCGTTGCCGGGGTTGGACTCGGGAGTCTCGGTCGCCGCGCGCGCCCGGAGCACGGCCTCGCCGTCGGCGAGCAGCGGCAGGTCGACCTCGAGCACCTGGCTTTGACCCGGCCCCAGGCGGCCCAGGTCGCAGCGGCCGTCCGCGGCCGTCGTGATCTCGGGTGGCTCCGGCTGCGGCGGGTCGACAAGCTCCCGACCGGCGCCGTCGGCGTCCTCGGGAGGTGGCGCGACCGCAGCACCCTCGTTGCCCTCGACCGGCGAGCACGGCAGCGGCGCCTCGGGCGTGTGCTCGACCAGCCTGGGATAGCGCATCCGCAGCAGCACCGCCTCCGCGGGCTGCGGGCCGGTGTTGGTCACCGTCACCGTCGCGGGCAGGGTGCCCCCGACGTACCCGATCGCGGGCTGGTCGCCGGGCTCGTCCCCCAGCTCGATCCGCACCGCCAGGTCCGCGCCGGGCGGGGTGCCGGTGACCAGGTACGGCGCCACGAACCGGTTGTTGCCCGGCACCGGGTCGAGGTTCGCCGAGGTGACCTCGCCGGTCGCCTTCCCGTTGGCGCCGCGGTCGTGGATGACCGTGACGACGTAGCTCAGCGTGTCGCCGCCGGCCAGCCGGGGGACCGTGCAGCCGCTGCCGTCGGCCGCGCAGCCCGCCGGCGGGTCGGCGACGCTGAGGGCGGCGCCCTTGGTGAAGGCGGTGGTCAGCTCGACGCCGGTGGCGTCGGCGGTGCTCAGGTTGGCGACCGTGAAGGTGATCGTCAGCGGCTCGTCGGGGGCGGCCGGGCTGCCCGCGACCGCCAAGTCGACCTCGAGGTCGGCGCCGCCCGGCGGTCGCCAGGCGGGCTCTCCCTCCGGTCCTAGGTCGTCGGCGACCCGGCGCAGGCCGGTGCCGTCGGGCTTGATCGCCCAGATGCCCAGCATGTCCGGCTGGCCCGCCGGCTGCCCGGTGAACGCGATCTCCGAGCCATCCAGGGACCACGCCGGGTCGTACGCCGCGGAGATCCGGGCGCGGCTGGGGGTCGGCTCGAGTCCGGGGTTGAACACGTCCCACGGCACGGTCGACGGGCGGAAGCCGGTGATCGCGCCGCCGGAGAGCACGGGCCACAGGTGGTTGGCCCACTGCTCGTCCGTCGGCTCGCCGACGGAGCCGACGTCGACCTGCCACAGCGCGCCGTCGTTCTCGAAGACGATCCGGCTCTCGTCGGGCGACCAGGCCGGGGAGCTGCCGATCGCGTAGGAGGTGCAGGTCTCCGCGGAGCACTCCTCGACCACCGCGAGCTCGGCGTACTCGCCCGAACCGTCCTCGTCAGGGCTCGCGACCGGCAGGACGGTCAACCGTGGCCCGAGCGGGCCGCCTTCACCGCGCAGGGTCCGCGAGACCACGACGAGACGGCCGTCCTGCGACCAGGTCGGGTCCGTGTCGGAGAAGAACCAGCTGCTCTCGGGGTCCTGCTGTGTCAGGGGGTAGGCCCTCGCCCGGTCCGGGTCGCCGACGTTCTCGACCACCCACACCCGCGGCGGGTCCCGGTCGTCGATGAGGGCCGGCGCCCCGCGAATCTGGGGCCATCGGTAGCGGGTGAAGGCGATCTTGCTGCCGTCGGGGGAGAACACGGGACCCAGATCGACGTCACCGGGTCGCCAGCCCGTGAGGTCGCGCAGCGACCTCGCGTCCGAACCATCCGCGCCGGCAACCACGAGCTCGCGGGCACCGTTCCCGGGCGCGTCGCTGCTGAATGCCATCCGTCCCCCGTCGGGGGAGTACGCCGGTCCGGTGTCGTCGGCGTCACGATCCACCAGCAACCGCCTGTCGGAGCCGTCGACGGCGAAGGCGTCGGCGATGTCCGACTCCTCCCCGCGCCGGGTGACGACGAGGGTCGCCCGCTCCTCGCCGTCCTCATCGCCCGTCCAGGCGAAGCCCTGGCGCCAGGCCGGATGGGACTCGGCGCTCCCCCCCGCCGGAGGGGGGAACTCCAGGCTCGTCCGAGCGGTCGGCTGACCAACCCCGGCCCGGAGGAACTGATCGTTCTCGCCGTCCCACCACAGGCTGGAGAGCCACACGTCGCCACGTGGGTCGTCCTGCGTGGTGGTGAACGCGAGGTCGGTGGTGGGGAGCCCCTCGCCGACCTGGTACGGCGAGACAGCGGCCTGGCTGCTCTGGGGGGACTCCCAGCTCAGCCACAGCGACTCCGGCGCCGGGATCGGGGACTCCTCGTCGTTGCGCAACGGCACCGACACCAGGCTGCCGTCGCGCCGGACCTGTGTGCTCGTGAAGAGGATCCAGGGGCCGGCGAGCTGGACCCCGACGGGCTGGGTCTCCGCGACGCCGTACTCGCGCTCGCCGTTGTCGCTCTGGCGCACCTCGCGGGCGTTCCCCTCGCCGTCGATCCACATCGCCCAGATGTCGCCGAGCGGGTCGTCGCGGGTGCTGGAGTAGACGATGACGTCGTCCTCGAGCCAGACGCCCTGCGGCATCCAGGACGGCCAGAGGTCGTCGGCGTCGTTGTCGGTGAGCTGGACGACGTCCCAGCCGGAGCAGCCGCCGCCGGCCGCCGCCCCGACCCCGGCGTCGGTGTCCCGCGTCGCGAGGTAGAGCTCGAAGTCCCCCTCGGGGTTGTCGGCGTCGACGAGGTTCGAGGCGTAGACCACCCGCTCGCCGTACTCGTCGAACTGCGGATGCACCTCCGTCGCGTCGTTGTCGCAGGTCACCGGGGTCCGTTCGACGATCCTCGGCACCCGGCCCTCGCCCTCGTCGACGACCAGCCCGACGTAGACGTCGCCCGCGGGATCGTCGCTCTCGGTGCTCACGAAGGCGATCGGGTCGCTCCCGTCGCCGAGGCGGAGCGCTGCCTGGCCCTCGTGCTCGGTGATGCCGCTCATCGGCTCCTCGTCGCTGCGATAGATCCCCGTCTCCTGGGTGCCGATCGGCCGTCGCACCTCGACGTGGACGAGTTCGGCGCGCTGGTCGTTGAAGGCGATCCTGCGGTCATTCACCTGGTCCGCGGCGGCGGGAGCGGCGATGTACCCGAGCGCGGGCGCGAGCAGGCAGGCGGCGACCACCGCCGCCGCCGTCGTGCGTGCTCGCGGGCGTACTCGTGGGGACGGCAATCCACACCCCTTTCGGTCGTCCCACCCACCGTGCCGATCCCGGCCCCGGGTGCCTACCGGTCGCCGGACAGACGTTCGGGCAGCCGCCCGGGTCTAAAGGGCAGCCGCTAGATCAGTCCCTCGCGCAGGGCGTAGGCGACCGCGTGCGAGCGGTTGCGCAGCTGCAGCCGGCTGGTGACGTCGTGGAGCACGTTCTTGACCGTGCGCTCGGAGTAGGCGAGCCGGTCGGCGATCTCGGAGGTGTCGCAGCCGTCGGCGACCAGCCGCAGCACCTCGATCTCCCGGTTGGCCAGGCCGTTGAAGCTCAGGCCGCGGGGCTCGAGGACCCCGCGCTGCAGAGCCCCGACCTGGTTCAGCAGCCGGCCGAGCAGGTCCGGCGGCACGGTGCCCTCGTCGGCCGCCGCGCAGCGCAGGGTCGTCACCAGCCGGTCCGCGGTCGCCTCGTGGCGCCGCAGCAGCCCGACCGCGCCGGCCTCCACCGCCGCGATCAGCATCGTGTCGTCGAGGTGCCCCGCGACGAGTACGGCGCGCGCCATGCCTCGGCGCTGGAGCTGATGTAGCACCTGCAGCGCGTCGTCGTCGACCGCGTCGACGGCCAGGACCGCGACCTCGGCCTCGGCCTGCTCGTCGTCGGCGACCAGCCGGACCTCCGGGCGGGGCCGCAGCAGGCTGACGACGCCCGCCTTCAGGATCGGATCCCAGGCCTGGACATAGACAGACGTACGTTTCATCGAGAGCCCTCCCGGATGGGGCCCGCCGCGTCGGCGGGCGATGCCAGGTGAGTCAACTGCGTGGGCCTATCCGTTCACTCAACAAGGACTCAACGGGCAGCCGGGCGTGCCCGGACGGACGGCCCTCCAGCGCTGCCGGCGGCAGGTCCGGCGCCCTAGCGTCTGCTGTCATGACCACGACCGCGACGCTCGCCGAGACGGGCGTGCGCCTGGAGCCCGGATCGGAGGTGGCGATCGACCTCGAGGTCCGCAACGAGGGCACGATCGTCGAGGGCTACCGCTTCGAGGTGGTCGGCGCGCCCGCGGCCTGGACCGAGATCGACCCCCCGGAGCTCTCCCTTTACCCGGGCACTGACGGAACGGTCACCGTCACCTTCAGGCCGCCGCGCTCGGCCGCCGTCCCCGCGGGGGAGCAGCAGTTCGGCGTCGTGGTCACGCCGACTGAGCACCCCGACGAGACGGTCGTGCCCGAGGGCGTCGTGGAGGTGCTGCCGTTCCTGGACACGGTCGCCGAGCTGGTGCCCCGCACCTCGCAGGGCAGACGCTCCGGGCGGCACCAGATCGCGCTCGACAACCGGAGCAACGTCGCCGTGACCGCGCTGCTGGAGGGGAGCGACGAGAGCCGCAAGCTGAAGTTCCGGATCGATCCGCCCCGGCCCACCGTGCCGCCGGGCGAGGCGAACTTCTCCAAGCTCTCGGTGCGGCCGGTCAAGCCGGTGTGGTGGGGCCAGCCGACCACCTACCCCTTCTCAGTCGTGGTCACCCCCGAGGACAGCACCAGCGTCGCGCTCGACGGCACGCACGTGCAGCAGCCGATCATCCCGCGCTGGCTGCCCAAGCTGCTGGCGCTGTTGCTGGCGTTGCTGCTGCTCCTGCTGGCGCTGTGGTTCCTGCTGCTCAAGCCCGTGATCACCTCCGCCGCGAAGGAGGCCGCCGAGGAGGCGGTGCAGGAGGCCGTGGAGACCGCGGAGGAGGCGGCCGAGGAGGCCGCGGCCGCCCAGGAGACCGCGCAGGAGTCGGCGGGGGCTGCCCAGAAGTCCGCCGGCGATGCCCAGAAGGCCTCCGACAAGGCCAACGAGCTGGTCGGGGAGGAGCTCAACCGTCGTACCATCGTCACGGCGACCACCGAGCGGCTCAACGTGACGACGGCCTCGACCGGCGACTCCGTGTACGACGTGCCGGAGCGGTCGACCTTCGAGATCACCGACATGGTGCTGAGCAACCCCCAGGGCGACTTCGGGCGGGTGCGGGTGCTGATCGACAGCGACATCGCCTTCGACGTCGCGCTGGAGAACTTCCGCGACCTGGACTACCACTTCGTGACGCCGCTGACGGTCTCCGACGGCCAGACGATCACGCTCTCGGTGCGCTGCAACGCGCCGGGCGAGCCGCCCGACGCCGACCCGCCGGCCACCTGCGACGTCGCCGCGCTCCTCGGCGGGCAGCTCACCAGCCCGCGCCCCAACCGGAACTGAGGCCTCAGCGGCGGCCCGGCGCGTCGGGCGGGGGGCGGACGGCCGCGGCCGAGTCGGAGACCACGCCGAGGGAGGCGAGCACGTCGGCGTAGGAGCGGCGGGCGCGTTCGGCCGCGGCGAGGTCCCCGGCCGCCTGGGAGGCGCTGATCAGCAGCCGCCATGCGCTGTCGCGGCACGGGTCGATGTCGATGCCCCGCAGCGCCGCGGCCGAGGCGGCGTCGGGCTCGTCCTGCGCCAGTCGCAGCTCCGCGAGCAGCACGGCCGCGTCCGCCGCCCGCATCCGGTAGCGGTCGCGCACCGTGACCACCCACTCCGCGGGCCCGTCCTCGGGGAGGACGTCGCCGGTGTAGGCGCCGACCGCCCGCTCCAGCGCCGCGATCGTCGCCGGGAGGTCGCCCTCGGCCCGGTCGCGGTCCGCGGTGGTCACGGCCTCGTCGAAGGTGCGTACGTCGCTGCGCGAACCGGGGGCCAGCGGCAGCAGGTAGCGGTCGCCGTCGCGGACGATCAGGGCGCGCTCCTCGCGTCGTACCCCGGGCTCCAGCGCGGCGCGCAGGCTCGAGACGCACACGTGCAGGTTGTGGGTGCCGGCCGCGGGGTCGAGGTCGCGCCACAGGGTGTCGATCAGGGTCTCGCGGTGCACCGAGTGGCCGGCGTGCAACGAGAGCAGGCGCAGCACCTCCCGGGCCCGCGGCCGGACGCGGGCCAGCGACGGCTGGGTGCCGCCGATGCGGAACTCGAACCGCGCGAAGCAGCGGATATCGACCACCGGGCCGGTCTCGGTGTAGACGGGCGGCCGGGCGGGCGCGGGGCTGTCCGGCTGCGGGCCGCGCGGCCTGGGCACCGCCGGCACCGGGGAGGTCCAGGCCCAGGGGAGGACGTCGAGCCCGGCCGCGACGGCCTCGGTGCGCGCCATCGCCAGCAGCTCCGTGCGGTCTCTGTCGCTGGCTGCGTCGCCGGCGAGGCCGAGCGCGGCGTAGGAGATCGCGAGCGCCCCGGGGGTCCCGGCGCTGCGGGTGAAGCCGACCGCGATCTCGGCGGCGCGGCGGGCCTCCGGAAGCTGCAGGGTCGAGGTGCACAGGGCCAGCCCGGCGTGGGCCCACGCCTCGAGCGCCGGGGCGTCGAGCGTCCGGAACCGGGCGACCAAGGCCTCGAAGTCCGCCTCGGCGGGCCGGCCCGCCCGGAGCAGCGCGACGCAGCGCAGGGAGGTCAGGAGCGCCGCGCCCCAGCCGTCGTCGAGGCGATCGGCGTCGGCGATCGCGTGGGCGAGCGGATCGCCGATCGCCTCGGTGCGGCCCAGCGCATACTCGGTCGCCGCGGCGACGCCTCGCGCCATCCGCGCGAACCACGGCATGCCGAGCTCCTCCGCGTCGTGCGCGAGGTTGTCGGCCGCCACCGGGTCGCAGAAGTCGAGGGCGACGGCGAGCAGCCGGCCGGCCATCGCGGCGGCCGAGTCCGGGCTGAGCTCCGGCACGCACTGGCCCAGCAGCCGCCTGGCCGCGACGAGGTCGCCGAGGATCGTCAGCTCGAGGCCGCACAGCAGCCCGGCCTCGGCGTGCGGCACGCCCGGCCAGCCGCGGCGGTCCATCCGCGGGCGTCGTACGACGACGCGCAACTGCTCGCCCCACGACGCCCCCGGCTGGACGTCGCCGCGGGTCCAGGACGCCGCGAAGTGGGCCAGATCGTGGCACAGGTCCGTCGCCTCGCCGTCGGCCTCCGCGAAGGACTGCGCGGCGCGCTCGGCGAGCTGCAGGGCCTCGGTGAGGCTGCCGCGGCGCAGGGCGGTCTGCGCCCGGGCGAGCTGGAGCCACGGCTCGCCGGCGACCACCCGGTCCGGCAGCCGGTCCAACCAGTCCTGGTCTCGGGCGCGGGCGATGAGCGCCCCGCTCCCCGCGAGGAGCTCGCGCAGGCCGTCCCAGTCGTCCGCGGCGGCGAGCGCCCGCGCCGCCTCGACGGGGTGGCCGTCCTCGGCGAGGATCGCGGCCGCGCGCCGGGTGTGCGCGGCTACCCGCGCGTCCCCCCAGGCGTCGCGGAGCTCGGTGAGCAGGTGGCTCCGAAGCACCGGGTGCAGCCGGTGCTGTGCAGCCCCGTTGCGCCGCGAGACCAGCAGCCCGAGGTGGGGCTCCGCCGTGCGCAGGGTGTCGTGGGCGTCCTCGGTGCCGAGCAGCCGATCGCAGCGGGCGGGCGTGAGCCGGGGCAGCACCGAGGTCTGCCGCAGGAAGTCCAGGACACCGGTCGGGAGACCGACGAAGACCTGGTGGGTCAGGTAGGCGCTCGCATATCTGGTCCGGTCGCCCAGCCCCCGGATCGTGGCCTGCTGCTGGGGCACCGGGAGGCCTGCCATCGAGAGGTGGAGGAGCCGGATCGCGGCCGCCCATCCCTCGGTCTGGCGGGTGATTTGGACGGCGTCCTGGGTGGCGAGGGGCGAGTGGTAGACCTCGCGGAAGAGCCGGGCGGTCTCGTCCGAGCGCAGCCGCAGCTCCTCGCCGGTGATCACGACGCTGGAGAGCTCGGTGCGGGCCAGGTTGAGGCCGGTCGCCCGGCGCGACCCGATCAGCATGTGCAGGTGGTCGGGGGCGTCCAGGAGGAGGTTCTGGAGGGCGGCGATGACCGGCGGCCGGTCCGCGAGCTGCAGGTCGTCGATCACCAGCACCAGGGGCGAGGCGTGGGCCGCGATCGTCGCGAGGAGCTCCTGGGCGTCGCGGGCGGGCGGCCGGCCGGGGGCGAGGGGGCGGAGCGTGTCGCCGAGGCGTCGTACCAGCTCGTCGGGGTCCGCGTCCTGCGGCGTCGCGCGGTGCCACACGACGTCGACCGGGGCCTGGCGCGCCCACCGGGCCATCAGGTTGGTCTTGCCCGCGCCGGGCGGGGCGACGACGATCCCCACCCGGGCGTCGAGCACCTCGTTGAGGCGCGCCATCAGCCGCGGCCGGGGAAGCCCCGCCGCCACCGGGATCGCGTGGAGCACCCGAGGACTCTCCGTCATCGGCCCACGGAGCTCGCTGCCGGGCTGGCTCGCGTAGCCGGTGGCAGACAAGCCACCGGCCGTCGGCCCGCCCGTGTCGCGGGACGCGCGTCCAGTGATGATCGCCCCTTCCGCTCCGAGGGTGCGCCCCGAGGCGCACATGGTGGGCGCTTCCATTCTGCCCGCTCCGCGCGGCCTTCGTGGCAGAACTCCCGAATCTGCCCCCTCCGCGCGGTAGTCCCCAACGTTTCGCAGGGGTTACTGGCGCGTAATCCCTGCAGAACGTTGGGGACTACCCCGGCGTCGGTATCGTGCGGGCATGGCCGATCCCGCCCTGGACGCGCTGCCGGACGGGGCGGTGATCGCGGGGGCCGATGGCCGGGTGACGGCGATCAACACGGTCGCCGCGCGCATGTTCGGTACGACGCGGCTCGAGGCCGAGGGCCGCGACCTGGCCGAGGTGGTGCGTCTGGTCGACTCCTCGGGCTGCACGTGGGCGGCCGCCAACACGCCGTACGACGGGCTCGCCACCCGCACCGGGGTGCCCGAGCAGTCGTGGCTGCTGCCCGACGGGCGGGAGGTGCTCGTCGCGGCCCGGCTGCACCGCGAGGTCCGGCTCGGGCCGGTGACGGGCGTGGCGCTGAGCCTGCGCGCCGGGCGGGGCCGCGCCCGCCTGGACCGGGAGCGCTCCGACCTGGTCGCCACCGTCGCGCACGAGCTGCGCTCGCCGCTGAGCGGCGTCAAGGGCTTCGTGCAGGCGCTCCTGTTGCGCTGGGACCGGCTGGACGACGAGCAGCGCAGGCTCATGCTGCACACGGTGCAGGCCGACGCCGACCGGGTGACCCGTCTGATCTCCGAGCTGCTCGACGTCGCGCGGCTGGACACCGGCCGGCTGGTGCTGCAGCCGCGCACCAGCGACCTGGCCGCGCTGAGCCGGCGGGTCGTCGACAGCGTCGCGGCCACCACCGCGCGCCCGATCGCGCTCGACGCGCCCGAGGGGCTGCCCGCGGCGTACGCCGATCCCGACCGCTTCGCCCAGGTCCTCACCAACCTCGTCGAGAACGCCGTCAAGCACGGCGCCGGCACGGTCCGGGTCGCACTGGCCGGCGACGGCCGGCACGTGGTGATCACCGTCGCCGACGAGGGCCCCGGCGTCCCGGACGAGCTGCGCAAGCTCGTCTTCACGAAGTTCTGGACCACCTCCGGCGGCGGCTCCGGGCTCGGCCTGTACGTCGTCCACGGCCTGGTCCAGGCCCACGGCGGCACCGTGTCGATCCGGGACGCCGAGCCCGCCGGCGCGCTCGTCGACGTGCGCTGGCCCGCCGCCGATCCCGGGTAGTCCGCCCCGATCTGCACAGGATCTTCACGAGTCGTCCGCACATCTTGTCGCCCGTGCTCTTTACGCTCCACCCATGAGCCCAGGCAACAGCCCCGCCCGCCGGGTCCTGGTCGTCGAGGACGAGCCGATGATCAACGACGCGGTGACCAGGCGCCTGCGCGCGGAGGGGTACGACGTGGCGCAGGCCTGGGACGGGCCGGCGGCCGTGGTGGCGTGCCTGGGCGATCAGGGAGCCGCAGCCCCGGACGTAGTGGTCCTCGACGTGATGCTGCCCGGCTACGACGGGCTGGAGGTGTGCCGCAGGATCCAGGCGATCCGTCCGTTCCCGGTGCTGATGCTCACCGCCCGCGACGACGAGGCCGACATCCTCGCCGGCCTGGCGGTCGGCGCCGACGACTACCTGACCAAGCCCTTCGGGATGCGGGAGCTGACGGCGCGGGTGGCCGCGCTGCTGCGCCGGGTCGATCGGGCCGCCGAGCTGGCGCGGCTGGCGTCGGCCGGCCCGGCCAGCCTGACGGTCGGCGACCTCACGATCGAGATCCGCACCCGGCGGGTCCTGGTCGCGGGCGAGCCGGTGCACCTGACGCCGACGGAGTTCGACCTGCTGGCCTGCCTGGCGGCCGAGCCGGGCGCCGTCCTCACCCGCGAGCGGCTGCTCCACGAGGTCTGGGACTGGGCCGACGCCGCGGGGACCCGCACGGTCGACAGCCATGTCAAGGCGCTCCGGGCCAAGCTCGGCGCGGGCCGGGTCCGCACCGTGCACGGGGTGGGCTACGCGCTGGAGGGCCCATGACAGCGCCGGAAAGCCTGGCCGCGCTCCGCTCGATCAAGGTCAAGCTCGGCGTCCTGGTCGCGGCGAGCGCGCTGGTCGCGGCGGCGGTCGCCACCCTGGGCCGCGCGAGCGGGGTCAGCCCGTGGCTGGCGCTGCCGGTCACGATCGCGCTCGCGCTCGGCGTCACCCAGTTGCTGGCGAGCGGGATGACGTCGCCGCTGCGCCAGATGACCGACGCGGCCCGGCGGATGGCGGCCGGCGACTACTCCGGGCGGGTGCTCGCGGGCACCTCCGACGAGGTCGGCCAGCTCGCCACCGCGTTCAACCAGATGGCCGCCGACCTGGCGAGCGTCGACGAGGAGCGCCGGGGCCTGGTCGCCAACGTCTCCCACGAGCTGCGCACCCCGTTGGCCGCGCTCGCCGCCCGCCTGGAGAACCTCGCCGACGGCGTCGAAGAGCCCACCCCCGAGGCGCTGGCCGACGCAGTCGAGCAGGTCCGACGCCTCTCCCGGCTGGTCGCCGACCTGCTCGACCTCTCGCGCCTCCAGGCGGGCGCACGGGAGCTGGCCGCCGACGACGTCGCGGTCGCCGCCTTCCTCGCGGGCCTGGTGCGGCGCCGCGAGGGCTGGCCGGACGAGCGGGGGATCCGGTACGACGTGCACGCCGACCCCGCCCTGGTGGTCCGCGGCGACGCCGCCCGCCTGGAGCAACTGGTCACCAACCTGCTCGACAACGCCTCGCGGCACAGCCCGCCCGGCGGCGCAGTGTCGGTGACTGCGAGTACAGCGCGCGAGACCTGGCGGCTGGAGATCGCCGACGACGGGCCGGGCGTCGCGCCCGCCGACCGGGAGCGGGTCTTCGAGCGGTTCGGGACCCTGGCTGGCGTCGAGGGCGGGGGCACCGGCCTCGGCCTGGCGATCGCCCGCTGGGTCGCCGAGCTGCACGGCGGGCGGATCGCCTTCGTCGACCCCGAGCCCGGCCGCGCCGGCGCCCGGGTCCGGGTGGAGTTGCCCACCGGGCCGCCATCCGGGCTGGCGGTGACGCCACGGGGGTCGTCACCGCCGGCCACCCCCGGCCCAGAGACAACACGCAACCACACGAAGGAGGAGACGGCGATGACGACGACGTACCAGGCCGACCCACGGCCCGAGAGGGCGCCGGCGAAGCGCACGAGCCTGATCGACGACCTCTTCGGGCGCGCCTGGCCGGCCCGCGACGAGCCGGGCGGACGCCCGGGCCTGGTGCTCGCGGCGCTGGGCGTGGGGGTGCTGGTCGCGGTCGCGGTGGTCAACTCCCAGCCCGGGCTCGGCGGCTTCTGCATGCTCGTCGCGGGCGCGGCCGTGATCTACACCGCCGCCCGCGATCGCCGCGACCCGTTCGTCTACGCCTCCGCGGCGCTCACGGTCCTGCTCGCGCTCCCGATCATGCTGCTGGACGCCACCTGGATCGCGCAGCTCTGCGCGCTGGCGGGCGTCGTGCTCACCACGATCGCCGTCACCGGGGTTCGCGGGCTGCCGGGCATGATCGCCGCGGGCGTCGCGTGGCCGCTGTCCGCGGTGCGCGGGCTGCCGCTGCTGGGCCGCTCCCTGACCAGGCTCACCGGCGGCGGCCACACCCAGTCCATCCTGCGCACCCTGATCTGGTCGCTCGCCGGACTGATCGTCTTCGGGCTCCTCTTCGCCTCGGCGGATGCCTTGTTCGCGCATTGGGTCGAGGCCGTCGTTCCCGACTGGTCCGTCGACTCCCTGGTCGCCCGGGGCTTTGCGGGCTTCGTCGCCGCGGGGATCGTGCTCACCGGCGCCTACCTCGCCTGCAACCCGCCGCCGGTCGACCTCGAGCTGCCCCGCCGCCCGGTCGCCAACCGCTACGAATGGCTGGTCCCGGTGCTGGTCGTCGACGCGGTCTTCGTGGTCTTCCTGGTCGCCCAGGCGACCGTGGTCTTCGGGGGCCACGAGTATCTGCGCCGTACGACGGGACTCACCTACGCCGAGTACGTCCACCAGGGCTTCGGCCAGATGACCGTCGCCACCCTGCTGACGCTGCTGGTCGTCGCGGTGGCCGCGCGCAAGGTCGCCGACCGCGACCGCCTCCTGATGCAGGGCGCGCTCGGGCTGCTCTGCGTGCTGACCCTGGTCGTCGTCGCCTCTGCGCTCTACCGGATGCACGTCTACCAGCAGGCCTACGGCCACACCCGGATGCGGCTGCTCGTCGAGGTCTTCGAGGGCTGGCTCGGCCTGGTCGTCCTCGCCGTGATGGTGGCGGGCGTGGTGAGCTGGCGCCGCTGGCTGCCCAGGTTCGCGGTCGTCACCGGCGTCCTCGGGCTGCTCGGCCTCGCCGCGATCAACCCCGACGCCTGGATCGCCGAGCGCAACCTGGAGCGGTACGCCGCCGGGGAGGAGTTCGACGCGCGGTACCTCGCCGACCTCTCCCAGGACGCGACCCCCGCGATCATCGCGGCGCTCCCCGCCCTCGACGCGGCGTGCCTCACGAGCGGGTCGGGGTCCGATGAGGATCTCTGGTCCTGGAACCTCGGCCGGAGCCGCGGCGTCGAGGCCCGCCAGGGGCTGGACGGCGCCGGGGTGGACCTGGGGGAGTTGGACGAGGTCTACCTGTACGCGTCCGAGAGCCCGTGCTGGGAGGTGTGGCAGAAGTACGACGCGATGCCCGACCGGATGTAGTCGGCGGACTCCAACCGGCTCGACTTCGCCCCTCCGTGCGGCGGCCCTAGACTCCTGCGAGTTCGACGCCCGCCCACCGAGAGGACCGTGAGGCAGCCATGTCCGGCCCCAACACCGACTACGACCCCGTCGAGGTGACGCCGCTGGGGGCCGAGCAGGTCGAGTTCGCCCGCGACGAGGCGCTGGCCGCGATCGCCAAGGCAGCGGACCTCGCCGAGCTCAAGCAGGTCCGGCTCGACCACGCGGGCGACCGGTCGCCGCTGGCGCTGGCCAACCGCGAGATCGGGGCGCTGCCGCCGCAGGCCCGCAAGGACGCCGGCCAGCGGGTCGGCAGGGCGCGGGGCGCGGTCAACCAGGCGCTTGCCGCCCGCCAGCAGGTGCTCGAGGCCGAGCACGAGGAGCGGATGCTGATCGTCGAGGCCGTCGACGTGACGCTGCCGACCGACCGGCGCAGCAGGGGAGCCCGGCACCCGATCACGCTCGCCTCCGAGCTGATCGCCGACCTCTTCGTCGCGATGGGTTGGGAGGTTGCCGAGGGCCCGGTCGTCGAGGCCGAGTGGCTCAACTTCGACGCCCTCAACCTGGGTCCGGACCACCCGGCGCGGACCATGCAGGACACGTTCTGGGCCGAGCCGGCCGAGCACCACGTCGTACTCCGCACCCACACCTCGCCCGTGCAGGCCCGCACGATGCTGACCCGCACCCCGCCGATCTACGTCGTCTGCCCCGGCCGGGTCTTCCGCACCGACGAGTACGACGCCACGCACAGCCCGATGTTCCACCAGGTCGAGGGCCTGGTCGTGGATGAGGGCATCACGATGGCCAACCTCAAGGGCACGCTCGACCACTTCGCGAGCCAGCTCTTCGGGGAGGGCATCGACACCCGCTTCCGGCCGTCGTACTTCCCCTTCACCGAGCCGTCGGCGGAGGTCGACCTGCGCTGCTTCGTCTGTCGGGGTTCAGCGGGTGCCGTCGAGGACTGTCGGACCTGCAAGGGCGAGGGCTGGATCGAGTGGGGCGGCTGCGGCGTGGTCAACCCGCGGGTGCTGCGCGCCTGCGGCATCGACACCGACCGCTACACCGGCTTCGCGTTCGGGATGGGCATCGACCGGTCCTTCATGTTCCGGCACGGCGCCGCCGACCTGCGGGCGTTCTTCGAGGGCGACGCGCGGTTCTCCGCCGCGTTCGGAACGGAGCTGTGACATGAAGGCCCCCGTCTCCTGGATCCGCGAGTACGTCGACCTGCCGGCCGACCTCGCCACCGAGGACCTCACGCACCGGCTCACCATGCTCGGGCTCAAGCTCGAGGGCGTCGAGGGCGGCGAGATCACCGGCCCGCTCGTCGTCGGCCGGGTGCTCACGATGCAGCCCGAGCCGCAGCGCAACGGCAAGACGATCAACTGGTGCACGGTTGATGTGGGCGACGCCAACGGAACCGGAGAGCCCCAGGGCATCGTGTGCGGCGCCCACAACTTCTCCCCGGGCGACCTGGTCGTGGTGATCCTGCCCGGCGGCGTGCTGCCCGGCGACTTCGCGATCTCCGCGCGCAAGACCTACGGCCACGTCAGCGCCGGCATGATCTGCTCCTCGCGCGAGCTCGGGATCGGCGACGATCACGACGGCATCATCGTGCTGCCCGCCGGCGCCGGGGAGCCGGGCGATGACGCGATCAGCCTGCTCGGCCTCGACGACGAGGTGATCGAGTTCGAGATCAACCCCGACCGCGCCTACGCGCTGTCGCTGCGGGGGATCGCCCGCGAGGCCGCGCTCGGCTTCGGCGGCGCCTTCCGGGACCCGGTCGCCCGCGACGTACCCCCCGCCGACGACGCCGGCCACCCCGTGGTCGTCGACGACCCCGAGGGCTGCCCGGTCTTCGTGGCGCGCACCGTCTCCGGCTTCGACCCCGCCGCGCCGACGCCCGCCTGGATGGCGCGCCGGGTCACCCGGGCCGGGATGCGGCCGATCTCGCTGGCCGTGGATGTCACGAACTACGTGATGCTCGAGACCGGCCGGCCGATCCACGGGTACGACGCCGACAAGGTCGCCGGCCCGCTCGGCGTCCGCCGCGCCCGCGAGGGCGAGCGGCTGACCACGCTGGATGGCACCGAGCGCGTGCTCTCGGTCGAGGACCTGGTCGTCACCGACGACTCGGGGATCATCGGCCTCGGCGGCGTGATGGGCGGCGAGACCACCGAGATGTCCGAGACCACCACCCGGGTGCTGGTCGAGGCCGCGCACTGGGACGCCGTCTCGATGTTCCGCACCGGCCGCCGCCACAAGATCACCTCCGAGGCGGGCAAGCGCAACGAGCGGGGCGTGGACCCGACGATCTGCGAGGCCGCGGCCGACCGGGTGGTCGAGCTGCTGACGACGTACGGCGGCGGCGTCGCCGAGCCCGGCGTCACCGTCGTCGGCACGCCCCCGGCCCCGCCGACGGTCGAGATGGCCGCCGACCTGCCCGCCCGGGTGACCGGGATGCCGATCTCCCCCGAGACCGCTCTGGCGAACCTGGAGGCGGTCGGGTGCACGGTCGCGACCTCGGGCCCGCTGCTGCGGGCCACCGTCCCGCCGTGGCGCCCCGACATCACCGACCCCTTCGACCTGGTCGAGGAGGTGGCGCGGATCGTCGGCTACGACAACGTGCCCTCGGTGCTCCCGACGCCGCCCGCCGGGCGCGGGCTCACGCGCGAGCAGCAGCTGCGCCGCCGCGTCGGCCGGACGATGGCGGGGGAGGGCTTCGTCGAGATCCTGAACTTCCCGTTCGTCTCCGCCGCGGACCTCGACCGGCTCGGCATTCCCGCGGACGACGTGCGCCGCGACCTGCTGCGGCTCGCCAACCCGCTCTCGACCGAGCAGCCGTCGATGACCTCGACGCTGCTGCCCGGCCTGCTCAAGGCGTCGGCGCGCAACGCCGGCCACGGGCTCACCAGCACGGCGCTGTTCGAGATCGCGTCGGTGACCCGGCCGCGCGGCTCGCAGCCCGCCCCGGTCTACGGGGTGGACCGGCGCCCGACCGAGGGCGAGTACGACGACCTGCTCAAGGCGCTGCCCGACCAGCCGCTGCACCTCGCGCTCACGCTGAGCGGTGAGCGGGAGCGCTCCGGTTGGTGGGGCGAGGGCCGCGCGGCCGACTGGTCGGACGCCGTCGATGCGGTGCGCGCGGTCGCCGGTGCGCTTGGCGTGACCCTCTCGGTGCGCGCCGCCTCCGTGGCGCCGTGGCACCCGGGCCGGTGCGCGGAGTTCCTGCTCGGCGAGGTCGCGGTCGGCCACGCCGGCGAGCTGCACCCGCGGGTCTGCGCCGAGTTGGGGCTGGTGCCGCGGACCTGCGCGGCCGAGGTCGACCTGGACGCGCTGCTGGCCGCCGCGGCGTCCGCGATCGCGGCGCCGTCGTTCTCCTCCTACCCGCTAGCGAAGGAGGACGTCGCGCTCGTCGTCGACGACTCGGTGCCCGCGGCCGAGGTCGAGGCGGCACTGCGCTCCGGCGCCGGGGAGCTGCTCGAGTCGCTCCGGCTCTTCGACGTCTACACCGGCGACCAGGTCGGCGAGGGCAGGAAGTCGCTCGCCTTCGCGCTGCGGTTCCGCGCACCCGACCGGACCCTCAAGGAGGGCGAGGCCGCCGCCGCCCGCGACGCCGCCGTCGCCTCGGCCGCCACCTCCTGCGGGGCCGTCCAGCGCACCTGACGCGGCTATTGGATCGGGTGGTGGACCGCCCGCCGGAAGTGATCGACGATGGCGAGGTCTCCGGCGAGGTGCACCTCGGATCCGTCGCCGCGCCGCCACAGCCGCAGGAGGAGCGGCGCTGCGGGCGAGCTGATCACCGCGTCCGCCTCGGCCTCCGGATCGGTCACGACGTCGATGCCGTCCTCGTGGTGCTCGACCCCGTCCGGGTCGGTGCCGGAGACCTGCCCGAGCCGCACCCACACCACGTCCGGCGCGTCGGTGAACTCGACCTTCACCAGGTGCGGCAGCGGCGCGAACTCGCCCCACGGCGGCGCGCCGCCGAAGAAGTGCCGCAGGATCTCCTCGACCCCGTCGGCGGCCAGCGCCGGATCGATCGACGGGTCGAGGCCGGCGGCCCCCTCGGCGTCGACCCGGTGCACGAGCGCCTCGAGCGCCATCCGCCGTACGACGAAGCCGACCGTCTGGTCGTCGGACCAGGTCCACGCGGCGTCGGACGGGTCGGCGCCGGCCAGTGCCTCGGCGAGCTTGGCCGAGGCGGCGTCGAACTGCTCCAGCAGCGCGTCGTACCCCTCGGGCCTGGTCGGATCCTCGTAGGTCTCGGGCGGCGCCGGCCGGGTCGCCACGACGTGGGTCCAGAAGTCGTGGACCTCGGTCAGGTGCCAGAGCAGGTCGGCGGCGCGCCAGTCCGGACAGGAGGGCACGAGCGCGTCGGGCGCACACCCGGCCAGCACGTCGCGGAACCGTGCGGACTCCGCGACCAGATGGGACAAGTACTCGTCGGCCTCCATCGTCATGAGGTCACGCTATGCCCGCCGCGCCCGCCGATCCAGTGCCTCAAGACGCAAGCCGCGGGCCGGTTCGGGTAGGCATGCGTGAGCGTGTATAGTCATGCATATGACGATGAGGGTCGCGGTCGCGGGAGCCAGCGGGTACGCCGGCGGTGAGGTGCTGCGCCTGCTGCTCGGCCACCCGGGGGTCGAGATCGGGGCGCTGACGGGCGCGAGCAACGCGGGGCAGCGACTCGGCGCGCTCCAGCCCCACCTGATGCCGCTGGCGGAGAGGGTGCTCGAGCCGACGAGCCCCGAGACCCTCCACGGCCACGACGCCGTCGTCCTCGCCCTCCCGCACGGCGAGTCCGGCCCGATCGCCGAGGCGCTCGGCGAGGAGACCGTGGTCGTCGACTGCGGCGCCGACTTCCGGCTCGCCGACCCCCAAGCCTGGACGAAGTTCTACGGCGGCAGCCACGCCGGCACCTGGCCCTACGGCCTCCCCGAACTGCCAGGCCAGCGCGACAAGCTGCGCGGCGCCACCCGGATCGCGGTCCCGGGCTGCTACCCGACGATCGCGACGCTGGCGATCGCGCCCGCGATCGCGTCGGGCCTCGCGACGCCCGACGTCGTCGTGGTCGCCGCCAGCGGCACCTCGGGCGCGGGCAAGGCCGCCAAGCCCCACCTGCTCGGCAGCGAGGTGATGGGCAACGCGTCGGCGTACGGCGTGGGTGGCGTCCACCGGCACACCCCCGAGATGACGCAGAACCTCCAGGCGCTCACCGAGCACGAGGTCCGGGTCTCCTTCACCCCGATCCTCGCCCCGATGCCCCGCGGCATCCTCGCCACCTGCTCGGCGCCCCTGGCAGACAGCAGCGGAGTCGAGGCGGTGCGCGAGGCCTACCAGGCGGCGTACGACGCGGAGCCGTTCATCCACCTGGTCCCCGAGGGCGAGTGGCCGCAGACCAAGGCCGTCGCCGGCGCGAACACCGCCCACCTGCAGGTCGCCGTCGACGAGGCGGCGGGCCGGGTGGTGGCGATCGGGGCCATGGACAACCTGGCGAAGGGAACCGCCGGCGCCGCCGTACAGTGCCTCAACCTCGCCTTCGGACTCGACGAAACACTCGGACTGACCACAGTAGGAGTCGCCCCATGAGCGTCACCCAGCCCCAGGGATTCCGGGCCGCGGGCGTCGCGGCAGGCCTGAAGTCCACCGGCGCGAAGGACGTCGCGCTGGTCGTCAACGACGGCCCGCGCCACGACTCGGCCAGCGTCTTCACGGCCAACCGCTGCCAGGCCAACCCGGTGATCTGGAGCCGCGAAGTGGTCAAGGACGGCGTGGTCCGCGCGGTCGTCCTCAACTCCGGTGGGGCGAACTGCTACACCGGCGCCGAGGGCTTCCAGACCACCCACGCGGTCGCCGAGCGGGCCGCGGCGCACCTCGGGATCGGGGCGATCGACGTCGTCGTCTGCTCCACCGGCCTGATCGGCCTCACCAACCCCCGCGAGCACCTGCTCCAGGGCGTCGACGACGCCCACGCGCAACTTGACGCCGACGGCGGGAGCGCCGCCGCGCACGCGATCATGACCACCGACACCGTCGCCAAGCAGGTCGTCGTCGAGGGCGCCGGCTGGTCCATCGGCGGCATGGCCAAGGGCGCCGGGATGCTCGCCCCGCAGCTGGCGACGATGCTGGTCGTCCTCACCACCGACGCGATCGTCCCCGCCGCGGAGCTCGACCGCGCCCTGCGCGAGGCGACCCGGGTCAGCTTCGACCGGCTCGACTCCGACGGTTGCATGTCGACCAACGACACCGTCACCCTGATGGCCAGCGGCGCCAGCGGCATCACCCCGGCGTACGACGACTTCGCGGCCGCGCTCACCCAGGCGTGCACCGACCTCGCGATGCAGCTGCTCCGGGACGCCGAGGGCTCCGACCACGAGATCTCGATCACGGTGCTCGGCGCGGCGACGGAGGAGGAGGCGGTCGACGTCGGCCGCAGCATCGCGCGCAGCAACCTCTTCAAGGCCGCGGTCTTCGGCAACGACCCCAACTGGGGCCGGGTGCTCGCCTCGATCGGTACGACGCAGGCGGCGTTCGACCCCCTTGACCTCGACGTCGCGATGAACGGCGTGTGGGTCTGCCGCGCCTCCACGCCCGCCGAGGACCCCGCGGCCGTCGACCTGACCCGCCGCGAGGTCACCGTCACCGTCGACCTCAAGTCCGGGGCGCACCGCGCGACCGTCTGGACCAATGACCTGACCCACGCCTACGTCCACGAGAACAGCGCCTACTCCTCATGACCGCCAACCCCACCGGACCTGCGAAGGCCGCGACGCTCGCCGGCGCGCTGCCCTGGCTGAAGGCCTACCACGACAAAATCCTCGTCATCAAGTACGGCGGCAACGCGATGACCGACGAGCGCCTCAAGGAGGCGTTCGCCGAGGACATCGCCTTCCTGCGGTTCGCCGGCTTCAAGCCGGTCGTCGTCCACGGGGGCGGCCCGCAGATCTCGATCATGCTCGACAAGCTGGGCATCGCCTCGGAGTTCCGGGGCGGGCTGCGGGTGACCACCCCCGAGGCGATGGACGTCGTCCGCATGGTCCTGGTCGGCCAGGTGCAGCGCGAGCTGGTCGGCCTGATCAACGAGCACGGCCCGCTGGCGGTCGGCCTTTCCGGCGAGGACGCCGGACTCTTCACGGCGGTCACCACCACGGCGGTCGTCGACGGCGAGGAGGTCGACCTCGGCCTGGTCGGCGAGGTCGCGAGGGTGCGACCCGAGGCGGTCATCGACCTCATCGAGGCGGGGCGGATCCCGGTGGTCTCCAGCGTCGCGCCGGACGCGGCCGGGCGGGTCCACAACGTCAACGCCGACACCGCCGCCGCGGCGCTCGCGGTCGCGCTGGGCGCCGAGAAGCTGCTGGTGCTCACCGATATCGACGGGCTTTATCTCGATTGGCCGAATTCCAGCGACGTCGTCAAGGAGATCAGCCCCGAATCCCTCGCGCAATTGATGCCGAGCCTCGCCAGCGGCATGGTTCCCAAGATGGGCGCGTGCCTGACCGCCGTACAGAACGGCGTCTCCCGCGCCACCGTCGTCGACGGCCGCGAGGAGCACGCCGTCCTTCTCGAGCTGTTCACCGACGAGGGGATCGGCACCCAGGTGCTCCCCGGCGTCCAGACGAAGGTGAGGTCTTCCCAATGAATGATTCGGGCCAGGAATGGACGCAGCGGTACGCCGCCGCGCTGATGAACACCTTCGGCCCGCCCAAGCTGGTCCTGGCCAAGGGCGAGGGTGCGCGGGTGTGGGACGCCGACGGCCGCGAATACCGCGATTTCCTCGGCGGGATCGCGGTCAATGCGCTCGGCCATGCGCATCCGGCGCTGATCGCGGCGGTCACCGAGCAACTGGGGAAGCTCGGCCACATCTCCAACTTCTTCGCCAGCGAGCCCCAGATCGCGCTCGCCGAGCGGCTGCTGAGCCTGCTCGGCGCGCCGGGCCGGGTGTTCTTCACCAATTCGGGCACCGAGGCCAACGAGGCTGCGTTCAAGCTCACACGCCGCACCGGCCGCACCAAGATCGTCGCCGCCGAGGGCGGCTTCCACGGCCGCACGATGGGCGCGCTCGCGATCACCTCCAAGCTCGCCTATCGCGAACCCTTCGGCCCGCTCCCGGGCGACGTGGTCTTCGTCCCGTACGACGATCCCGCGGCCCTCGCGGAGGCCGTTGACGACGAGACCGCCGCCGTCGTGCTGGAGCCGATCCAGGGCGAGTCGGGCGTCGTCGTACCCGACCCCGGGTATCTCGCCGAGGCCCGCAGGATCACCGCCGAGCACGGCGCGCTGCTGTGGCTCGACGAGGTGCAGACCGGGATCGGCCGGACGGGGCGCTGGTTCGCCCACCAGAACACGGACCTGATTCCCGATGTGGTGACCGTGGCCAAGGGCCTCGGCGGCGGGATCCCGATCGGCGCCTGCATCGCGCTGGGCGAGGCGGGCGCGATGCTGCAGCCGGGGATGCACGGCACGACGTTCGGGGGCAACCCGGTCGCGTGCGCCGCGGGGCTCGCCGTGCTCGACACGCTCGAGTCCGAGGGGCTGGTCGAGCGCACCGACAAGGTGGGCGCGGCGCTGCGCGAGGAGCTCGCCACGCTGCCGGGCGTCGCCTCGGTGAGCGGCGCCGGGCTCCTGATCGGCATCGGCCTCGACGGGGAGTATGCGCCCGCGTTCGTCGCCGCCGCCCAGGACGCGGGCTTCCTGCTCAACGCCACCGGCCCCGCCCGGATCCGGCTCGCGCCGCCGCTGGTGGTCACCGAGGACGACATCGCCGCGCTGGTGGCGGCCTGGCCGGGGATCCACGCGGCCGTAGCAGGAGGGCAGGCATCATGAGGCACTTCCTCGCCGACGACGACCTGAGCCCGGCCGAGCAGGCCGAGGTGCTGGCGCTGGCCGCGCAGCTCAAGGCGACGCCGTACGACGTGAAGCCGCTGCAGGGCCCGCGCACCGTCGCCTGCATCTACGACAAGCACACGCTGCGCACGCAGGCGTCGTTCGCGGCCGCGGTCGCGGAGCTGGGCGGCTACCCGCTCCAGGTCGACGGGAACCTCGCCGAGATCGGGGTCCGCGAGTCGGTCCGCGACGTCGCGCGGGTGCTGGGCCGGCAGGCGTCGCTGATCGTGTGGCGCACCTACGGCCAGGACGCGATCGAGGAGATGGCCGCCTACGCGCAGGTGCCGGTCGTCAACGCGCTCACCGACGACTTCCACCCCTGCCAGCTGCTGGCCGACCTGCAGACGGTGGGCGAGCACAAGGGCGCGCTCGCCGGCGTGAGCGTCGCCTTCGTCGGCGACGGCGCGTGCAACATGGGCAACTCCTGGATGATCGCCGGGGCCACCGCCGGGATGCACGTGCGGGTGAGCGCCCCCGCCGAGCACAACCCGAGCCAGGCGATGGTGGCCCGCGCCCGGGCGATCGCGGAGGGCGCCGGCGGCTCGATCGGCCTGGTCGCCGACCCGCGGGAGGCGGTCGCCGGCGTCGACGTCGTCGTCACCGACACCTGGGTGTCGATGGGCAAGGAGGACGAGGCGAAGGCCCGGCTCGCGACCTTCGCGCCGTACGCCGTCACGCCCGAGCTGATGGCGCTGGCCGCGCCGGACGCGATCTTCATGCACTGCCTGCCCGCCTACCGCGAGAAGGAGGTTGCCACGGCCGTGATCGACGGGCCGCAGAGCGTGGTGTGGGACGAGGCGGAGAACCGACGCCACGCCCAGAAGGCCATCCTGACCTGGCTCGCGGAGCAGGGCTGAGCAGGGGAGATGTCCGTGAGCACGCCAGCGACCAAGTCGGCCCGCCACCAGCTGATCGTCGATCTGGTGGGTCAGCACGAGGTCCGTTCGCAGACCGAGCTGGCCGAGCTGCTCGCCGAGCGCGGCGTCAGCGTCACCCAGGCGACCCTCTCCCGCGACCTGGTCGAGCTCGACGCGGTGAAGGTCCGGGCCCGCTCGGGGGCCTTGGTGTACGCCGTACCGAGCGAGGGCGGCGACCGGACCCCGACGCCGCCGCAGGAGACCGCGGCCGCCAGCCATCGGCTCGCCCGGCTCGCGGGGGAGCTGCTGGTCAGCGCCGTGCCGGCGGGCAAGCTGGTGCTGCTGCGCACGCCGCCGGGGGCCGCGCAGTTCCTGGCCTCCGCGCTGGACAAGGCCGAGCTCCCCGGCATCGTCGGCACGATCGCGGGCGACGACACCCTGCTGGTGGTGTGCCGCAACAAGGCCGCCGGCGCCGAGGTCACCGAGCGGCTGCTCGCCCTCGCCGCACACGACCCCGCGGGCACGTGATTCGATGACCCCCGTGACTGAGGACAACGCGGGGGGCGGCACCAACACCGGCAAGCTGTGGGGTGGGCGGTTCGCCGACGGCCCCAGCCCGGAGCTGGACGCGCTGTCGAGGTCGACGCATTTCGACTGGCGGCTGACGCCCTACGACCTCGCCGGCTCGCGCGCGCACGCCAACGCGCTGCACCGCGCCGGGCTGCTCACCGACGCCGACTACGCGGAGCTGCTGCGGGGCTTGGTGGCGCTGGGGGAGCGGTACGACGCGGGCGAGCTCCTCCCCGACCCGAGCGACGAGGACGTGCACGGCGCGCTGGAGCGGCTGCTGCTCGTCGAGGTCGGGCCCGACGTCGGCGGCCGGCTCCGCGCCGGGCGCTCCCGCAACGACCAGATCGCGACGCTCTTCAAGGCGTTCCTGCGCGACCACGCCCGCGTGGTCGCCGCCGCGCTCACCGACCTCGTCGAGGCTCTCGCCGGGCAGGCCGGCGCCCACCTTGACGTGGTCATGCCCGGCCGGACGCACCTGCAGCACGCGCAGCCGGTGCTGCTGGCCCACCACCTGCTCGCCCACGCCTGGGCGCTGACCCGCAACCTCGACCGGCTCGCTGACTGGGACGCCCGGGTGGCGCCGGAGTCGGCGTACGGCTCCGGGGCGCTGGCGGGCTCCTCGCTCGACCTCGACCCGCAGGGAGTGGCCGCCGAGCTCGGCTTCACCGGCTCGGTCCCGAACTCGATCGACGGCACCGCATCGAGGGACTTCGTCGCCGAGTTCGGCTTCGTCGCCGCGATGATCGGCGTCGACGTGAGCAGGCTCGCCGAGGAGGTGATCCTGTGGGCGACCAAGGAGTTCGACTTCGTCACGCTCCACGACTCCTGGTCGACCGGGTCGAGCATCATGCCGCAGAAGAAGAACCCCGATATCGCCGAGCTCGCCCGCGGCAAGGCCGGCCGCCTGATCGGGGACCTGGCCGGGCTGCTCGCGACGCTCAAGGGCCTGCCGCTGGCCTACAACCGCGACCTGCAGGAGGACAAGGAGCCGGTCTTCGACGCCGTCGACACCCTCGAGGTGCTGCTGCCCGCGGTGACCGGGATGATCCGGACCCTCACCTTCAACGCCGCGCGGATGACGGAGCTGGCGCCGCGGGGGTTCTCGCTCGCCACCGACGTCGCCGAGTGGCTGGTGCGGGAGGGCGTGCCGTTTCGGGAGGCGCACGAGCTCGCCGGCGCCTGCGTCCGGCGCTGCGAGGCCGCCGGCATCGAGCTCGCCGACCTGACCGACGCCGACTTCGCCGAGATCAGCCCCCACCTGAGGCCGGGCGTGCGCGCCGTCCTCACCGCCGAGGGGTCCGTCGGCTCCCGCCAGGGGCGCGGCGGCACGGCCCCCGAACGGGTCCGCGAGCAGCTGGCCGAGCTGGGCGAACGACTCGGCTCGATCCGTGGCCGGCTCGCCTGACCTGCGCGAACTCCTCGCGCGACCCGTCCTCGAGGTCGCGCCGCGGCTGCTCGGCGCCGTGATCCGCCACGGCGAGGTCGCCATCCGGCTGACGGAGGTCGAGGCGTACGACGGCGCCAACGACCCCGGCTCCCACGCCTACTCCGGGCCGACCGCGCGCAACCGCGTGATGTTCGGGCCGCCCGGCCACCTGTACTGCTACTTCGTCTACGGGATGCACTGGTGCGCCAACGTGGTCTGCGGGGTCGACGGCGCCGCGTCCGCGGTGCTGATGCGCGCCGGGGAGGTGGTCGAGGGGCTCGAGCTGGTGCGCGCCGCCCGCCCCGGCGTTCGTCCGAGTGACCTGGCGCGGGGGCCGGCGCGGCTCGCCCGGGCGCTCGGCCTCGACGGCGAGTACGACGGCGCGGACCTGGTCGCCGGGCCGGTGACCCTCACCCCCAGGAGCCGGATGCTGCCGCAGCGGAGCATCGCCACCGGGCCCCGCGTGGGGCTGCGGCGGGCGGCCGAGCGGCCGTGGCGCTACTGGGTCGACGGCGACCCCACCGTGTCGCCGTACCGGCCCGCCACGCCGCGGCCACCCCGAGTTGTGTAGCCCCTGAGCGGGTGGTAGTGTTCTTCTTCGTTGCCCAGGGCGATACCGAACCCGGCCCAGCCGGTTCAGATCGGGAAGCCGAGGGCAGCCGCCCCTGAGGGACAGCGCCGAGTTGACGAGGTGGCTCCCAACCGGTAAGTTCTCTCAGGTTGCCCCCACGCGGGTCCCGAGGGTCCCCGCGTGGAGTGTGTGTGGTGTTTGAGAACTCAACAGTGTGTCATGTCGATGGATTTTTGTTTGTGTTTTGGGTGAACATTGATTCTGGATATGAGTTTTATTTTGTAGCCAGTTTTGGTTTGCCAGGATGTTTAGGTTTTCATTGGTTTTCGATGGAGAGTTTGATCCTGGCTCAGGACGAACGCTGGCGGCGTGCTTAACACATGCAAGTCGAGCGGTAGCCATTCAATCTTTGGTTGGGTGGTGAGAGCGGCGAACGGGTGAGTAACACGTGAGTGATCTGCCCTTCACTTTGGGATAAGCGCCGGAAACGGTGTCTAATACTGGATAGGACCTGCGCCTGCATGGGTGTGGGTGGAAAGCAGCCTCTTTGGGGTTGTGGTGGGGGATGTGCTCGCGGCCTATCAGCTTGTTGGTGGGGTAATGGCCTACCAAGGCTTTGACGGGTAGCCGGCCTGAGAGGGTGACCGGTCACACTGGGACTGAGACACG
>JBDHZS010000020.1:0-29718 GCA_039812025.1 Nocardioides sp.
TTGTAGCGGGGGCAGGATTTGAACCTGCGACCTCTGGGTTATGAGCCCAGCGAGCTACCGAGCTGCTCCACCCCGCGTCGGCGAACCCGACTCTACCCGGTCGCGACCGGGCACCCAAATCGGGGCGAGGTCACGGCGCTCGGCACCACCCTGCACTCTGACCAGGAGGAATGCCGCGACCACCGAACCCCTGCAGCAGGCGGGCGCTCCGCGTATCGGAGCGTCGCCGAGTGTCAGAACAGGCCGAGCTGATCAAGCAGCTTCTCGGCGGCGCTGATGATCGCCTGGGCGTTCTCGACCGCCTCGGTCGCCTCATCTGCGTCCGCGTTGTCACCGGGGCGTTCGGGATACTCCAGCTCGTTCCGGCGGCGACGCAGCGCACCGAACTGACGGAAGCCCTGACCGAACTGAGCCCGGACTGCCTGCTCGACTGCGTAGTGGCCGCCCTTGGTGGTCGGTCTCAGCCCCTGGTGGGCGAGCAGCGCGGTGAGTGCTTGACGAGCTGCGTCGTACGCGAGAACGAAGGCCGAGTCCGGGTCGGTCCTGATCGCACCCCGGGCGGTTCCCAATGTCGTAGATGCCTTAGCCAGCAACAGCTCGCCGTTGGCGGCCTCCCCCGTCAGCTTCTGTAGGTCGAGGCCAGTGACGAGCGCTTCGACCTCGGCCTCGCCGATCTTCCAGCGGGCCATCACGCACCCGCCAGCTCACGCGCATCGAGCACATCGAGGTGGGCCGACGCGTTGATCTGCTTCACGAGCGCATCCTCCGGGTCTGCCCACTGCTTCGCAGACCGGACGACCGGGTTGACCTCGATGCCGAGGCGGGCCGACGCACGGTCGGCGGCCTCGTAGACGTCTGCGCGATCCACCTTGCCGATGACTAGCACGTCGATGTCGTTCGGAGGTGCGCCGACCTCGCCTGCGTAGCGGGCAGCCCACGAGCCGAAGATGACGACCTGCTTCGCGCCGGGGACGGCAAACTCCTCGGCAACGACGACGCGCGGCCCGAAAGTGACCTCAAGGAGTTGGGTCAGCGCCTTCGCTGCAGGGTGAGCGGTGTTGGCACGGATCAGCCGGTTGCGGCCGAGGGTTCGGCTGCTGATCAGGCCAGCCTCATCGAGGCGCACGACCTCGCGGTGCAGGGTCGACAGCGGCACACCCAGTCCGCTGGCAAGGTCGCTCACGCCGTACTCGGTGTCAGGATGCAGGTAGAGCCACATCAGCAGCTCCGCCTGATGCTGCGACCGGAACACCGGAAGCAGTGCTGGACCATCGCTACGCATACCTGGAAGATACATCCTAGTTATAGGGAGGATCAAGGAGGTTTCCACATCGGGATCCAGTCGCGACTACGCACGCGAGAACGTGCGAGCCGGGCGGCCTCCGACGGCCGAGCCCGCACCGGCCGACGAAGGCCGGCCGCCGGGCGCGGCGGGGCGGGTGAACCACACGGCCACGGCGAGGTTGGGCAGCCAGCAGAGCCAGGCGATGACGACGTACGACGTGGTGAAGTCCAGCCCGAGCACGGCCACCACGGCCAGGTAGCAGCGCAGGGTGACGGCCGCGAATGTGAGGGCGAAGCTGCGGATCATCCAGCGCCGGTGGGCCGAGAAGTCGCGCGCGAGTGCGTACCGCAAGCCCATCGCGGTGGTGACGAGCCAGGCGAGTCCGAGGCCGGCGAAGCCCAGGCCCGCCACGACTCCTCCGTGCGCCGTGGTCGCCAGCGCCAGTCCCCCGATCGCGCCGACCAGGACGCCTGCGACGTAGCTCACTCCGATGATCCGGTGCAGCCGCGGCCGGCGTCTGCGCAACCGGGCGAGGAACTGCCACGGACCGACCGCCAGCGCCACCATCGCGCCACCGATGTGCAACCCCAGGACGACCTCGCGGCTCACATAAATGGCGCGCTGTTCCGGGAAGTACGTAGCCGGGTCGAACGTCAGATACCGCGCGGACACCGCGACAATCGTCAGCGCCAGCACGGTCATCGCGAGCCAGCCGGCGCGTTTGAGGTTCATGCTCCCATCGTGGCGAGGCGCAGGGGCCCGGTGCATCGGGAATGCCCCCGAAACGACCCTCGCTTTGAGCGCGGCCGAAGGACACATCGGGTCGTAACCTTGGGCCGATGGACGTGATCGACGGCCTGCAGGCGCTGGATCTCCCCGTTCGGGTGACTGCGGTCCTCGCTCTCATATCGGTGGCGCTGGTGGCGTACGACGCGGTCTGGGGTGTACGTGATCATCGCGCCTTCATGAAGGCGATGGCGGAGGCGAGTCCTGACGAGACCGAGGACGTCCGGGCTCGGTTCCTGCTGAGGTGGGCCTGGCAGCCGTGGGTGCTCACGCTGACGACACTGATGTTCGTCGCCGCCACGCCCGACATCGGCCCGGGCCATCTCGGGCTCGCCTGGCCGGACTTCTCCGTGCTCGGCACGTGGTTCGGGGACAACAGCTTTGCCCGCGGCACGCTCATCGGCGCTGTGGCGGTGCTGCTCGCCGTACCCATGCTGGCCGGGCTCGCGGCACGGCGTCGCCGGGAGGAAGGTTCAGCATCCGACGCGGGCGCCCACGAAACCGCTGACAAAGTCCAAGCCGCCGCGGTGGTGAACCGGAGTGTCGAGCCGATGCTGCCCACCGGACGCCGGGACCGCAATGCCTGGCTCCTTCTCTCGGTGACCGCCGGCGTCACGGAGGAGGTCATGTACCGCGGGTTGCTCCTGCTGGTGCTGGCGCTGCTAATGCCGGGCGCCCCCGAGCCTGTCCTGTGGATCGCGGCGGCGATCGGCTTCGCGCTCGGTCATGCGTACCAGCGCTGGGTCGGCATGGCGGCGACCGGCGCGCTGGCGTTGGTCTTCATCGCGCTGTACGTCGGGACCGGCTCCCTGCTTCCGGGCATGCTCCTGCACGTCGTCATGGACGCCCGGGCGGCGCTCATCAAGAGAGCCGCGGGGTCCTGAGGTGCCTACCGGCACATCCGCAGCGGCCGGACTCGCCGCTTCATCCAGTTAGCTGGGTGAAGCGGCACTCTTCAGGGTGTGTACGCCGTGAAGAGTGCCGCTCCGCCTGCATAACTTGATGAAGGGGTGACGGGCGGGACGGATGGGGCGGGTGGGACAGGAGCGGCAGGTGGGACGGGTGGGACAGGAGCGAGCTACCCGTCGCCGTCGCCCGAGCCACCACCGCCGGAGCCACCGTCACCGGACCCGGCGTTCTGGGAGAGCTCGATGGCCCGCTCGATGAGATCGCGCGCCTTCTCGATCTGCTCGGCCCAGGTGACGAGGTCGCCCTCGCGCTGGGCACGGTCGGCGGCGAGGTACGCCGTCTGCGCCTCGCTCAACAGCCGCGAGACCTCGGCGTTCACCTCGCCGGTGAACTCCTCGGACCCCGAGCCGGAGCCCGAGCCGGACCCGGAGCCCTCGTCGGGATCCAGGCTCATCGGCTCCCCGAGGATGTCGGAGATCGCCTGGTCGAGGTTACGCCCGAAGCCGACCTCGTCGCCGAAGGACACCGCGACGAACCGGGCAACGGGATAGGTGCCCTCGCCCTCGCTGCGCTGGGTGTAGATCGGCTGGACGTACATCAGACCCTCGTCGACGGGCAGCGTCAGGAGGTTGCCCCAGATCACCTTCGCGGACTGCTGCTGGGTGAAGGGCAGCAGCGCGTCACGGAGCGCCTGGTCGTTGGCGAACGCGTTGGCGATCTGGTTCGGCCCCGGCACCTGTTCACCGCCGCGCAGCGCGAGGATGTCGATCTTGCCGTAGTTCTCGTCCGAGGCGTCGGCGTTGACCGACACGAACGCGGCCAGGTTGTCGCGGTTGTGCGGCGTGTAGACGCTGGTCAGCGAGAAGACAGGCTCGTCGTTGTCCTCCGAGTCCGGGGTCACGACCGAGAGCCGGTACGGCGGCTGCAGCTTGCCGCTGACGTTGGGGTCCGTCGGCACCCGCCACTTGTCGCTCGCCGCGTAGAACTCCGGCGCCCTCTCCACGTGGTAGGCCGCGAGCTGGAAGCGCTGCACCTTGAACATGTCCTCCGGGTAGCGCAGGTGCTGCATGAGCGACTCGGGGATCTCGGAGCGATCCGTCACCGTGCCCGGGAACGCCTCCCGCCAGGCGGCCAGCATCGGGTCGGACTCGTCCCAGGCGTAGAGGGTGACGGTGCCGTCGTACGCGTCGACGGTCGCCTTGACCGCGTTGCGCATGTAGTTGATCTCGTCGGTGGGCAGCGTCCGGAACTGCGTGCCGTCGTCGAGGGCGTCGTCGGTCATCGCCTCGAACGACTCCTTCTCCGACAGCGGGTAGCGGTCGGTGGCGGTGTAGCCGTCCAGGATCCACACGA
Organism: Nocardioides sp.; assembly: GCA_039812025.1. Lineage (GTDB taxonomy): Bacteria > Actinomycetota > Actinomycetes > Propionibacteriales > Nocardioidaceae > Nocardioides. Next base: position 4,334 of record JBDHZS010000020.1, read on the forward strand.
TCCGGCCGTCGACCATCGCCGGGAACGGGTCCCGGTCCACGGTCAGCCACGGCGCGACCTTCTCCACGCGCTCGCGCGGGTTGCGGTCGTAGATGATCTTCGAGTCGCCGTGCACGCGGCTGGACAGCAGGATGTTGGGCTCGCCGAACTTCACCGCGTAGAGCACCTTGTTGAAGAGGCTGCCGACGGGCACGCCGGCCTGGCCGTCGTACGTGCTGGTGAAGTCGCCCTCGCCGGTCGCGTCCTCGGGCAGGTCCAGCTCGATGTCGGGGCCGCCCTCGGTCTTGCCGACGATCGAGTACGTCGGGCTCTGTTCGCCGAAGTAGATCCGCGGCTCATAGGGCCCCATGTCGGTCAGCACGCCCTCCGGCGGCAGGTCCCGCTCCGCCCAGGCGAGCTCGCCGTCGGGCGGCAGGGCCTTGTCGTCGACCGTGCGCTGGTTGCCGAACGCCGCGATCATGCCGTAGCCGTGGGTGTAGACGGTGTGCAGGTTATTCCAGTTCCGCGCGTCGGCGGGGATGCCGGACTGGTCCACCTCGCGCACCGAGACCACCAGGTCCCGCATGCGGTCCTCGACCTCGTAGCGGTCCACGTCGAGCACCTCGGGCACCGAGTAGTAGCCCTTGATCTGCTGCCGCTGCTCGAAGGTCGCCGCCACCAGCGCGGGGTCGACCAGCCGGATGCCGTTCGCGAACGCCTTCTCGCGCAGCTGGTCGCCCTCCACAGAGACCGACCCGGGATAGACCGTTTCGGTCGCTCCCTCGAGGTCATAGGCGTCCCGGGTCGCGTCGATGTTGCGTTGCAGGTACGGCGCCTCCTTGTCCGCCTGCGAGGGCAGCACCTGGAACCGCTGGATCAGCGTCGGCCACAGCAGCCCCAGCAGCAGCGCGGAGACCACCATCAGCGCCAGCCCGGTCGCGGGCAGCATCCAGGTGCGTCGCCACACGTTGACGAAGAAGAGGATCGCGCAGACCACCGCGATGCCGGCCATGATGTTGCGGGCGGGCAGCATCGCGTTGTGGTTGGTGAAGGTCATGCCGGTGAAGAGCCCGCCCGAGTCGGTGAGCAGGTCGTAGCGGCTCAGCCAGTAGTCGGCGGCCTTCGCGAGCACGAACAGGCCGACCAGGATCGACAGCTGGATCTGGGCGCCCCGGGAGAAAGGCGTCCGACTCTGCAGCGAGATCCCGCCGAAGAGGTAGTGGATCAGCGCGGCGATGCCGGCGCAGATCAGGGTCGCGGCCATCGCGAAGTCGACGAGGAACTGCCACCAGGGCATCGAGAAGATGAAGAAGCCCAGGTCGATCTTGAAGTAGGGATCCGTCGTGCCGAACTCGGTCTCGTTGCGCCACATCAAGAAGGTGCGCCACTGCCCGGACGCCGAGGCCCCCGAGAAGGCGCCCACGACGAGCGAGACGCCGATCAGGAGCCACCTGCGCATCGGGAGTACGACGTCGCGATAGCGCTCCAGCCCGGACTGGTCCAGCATCGCCATGAACGGCCGCAGCCGGTAGGCGATCCAGATGTTGACCCCGACCGCAAGCGCCATCGCTAGGCCGAACACGACGAACAGGCCGATCCGGGTCAGGATCAGGGTGTTGAACACCCGCGAGTAGCCGGTGTTGAGGAACCACAGCCGCTCGGTCCAGAAGCTGGCCAGCACGGACACCCCGGCGATCAGCAGCACCACGGCCAGGGCCGCGATCGGCAGGGCCTTGGAGCGCCGGGACGGCGCCGCGAAGGCCTGTCGTTCGAACATCTCGCTCACGGGCTATCAGGCTCCTTGCCTCAACGTGTCCAGCAACAACTCGGTCAGCTGCGGCACCAGGTCGGGCGCCCCGACGACGGACTCCTCGTCGTCGTGCGCGCGCATCCGCAACGCGGCGTACGTCGTCCCGCCGCGCAGCGCGCCGGCGACGATCCGGACCTCCTGGCGCAGGGGGTGCGCGCGGGCGAAGGCGTCGGCGGCGTCCGGGTCCTCGGGCAGCTCGTCGTCGGCCTCGGGCGGGAGCACCAGCCGCTCGACCGACGCGGCGCAGCCGCTGACCGCCTCGGGCCACTCGATGCGCTGCAGCAGCGCCTCCAGCTGTTCGCCGGGCTCGAGACCCTCCTGCTCGACGGCGGTCAGCTCCCCCGGCGCGGCGTCGCCGCCCACGCCCAACTGCTCGGCCAGCTCGGGCGACGCGGCCACCAGCCGCTCGGTCTCCACCAGCGCGAAGAGGCGCGCGGGCTGGTCCCAGCCGGCCCCCGCGGCGTGACCCTCGATCTCGCGCACGGCGCGCGCCAGCGGCGCTTCGGCCTCAGGCGTCATGACTTCTCCTCGCACGTGGGCAGCGGCGCCTCGGGGTCGTCGGTCCAGGTCTCGATGGCGTCAAGCGCCGCCCCCATCGTCCCAGTGCGCACAAGTCGCATGTCCCCCGGGTCCGCGCTGAGCGCCGCGGCGCAGTTATCGGCGGGCACCAGGAAGAGCCCGGCGTCGGCGTCCCGGGCCGCGGCGATCTTCTGCCCGATGCCGCCGATCGGGCCGACGCCGCCGACCGCGTCGATGCTCCCGGTGCCGGCGACGATCTCCCCGCCGGTCAGCGATCCGGGGGTCAGCGTGTCGTAGATCGCGAGGGAGAACATCAGGCCCGCGCTCGGCCCGCCGATCGCGTCATCGATGTTGACGGTGACCTCGAAGGGGAACTCGAAGCCGACCCCGGGGAAGATCCCGACGCGGTTGGCGCCGTCCACGACCTTCGGCGTGATGTCGACGCTGACCGGCTTGCCGTCGCGCCGTACCTCGAACCTCAGCGGCTCCCCCTTCGGCGCGCCCGTCACCGCGTCGACGACGTCCTGGGACTCCTCGATCTCGACGTCGCCGATCTTGGTGAGGATGTCGCGGGTCTCCAGCTTGCCGTCGGCGGGCATCCCCTTGGAGACGCCGAGGACCTCGATCACCTCGGGGATCTCGTAGCCGAGCTCCCGCAGCGCGTTGGCCGTCGCGGCATCCTGGGAGGAGACCATCTGGACGGCGCCCTCCTCGCGGTTCTGCTCGGTGGTGACGTCCTCGCTGTAGACCGTGTTGCGCGGATAGAGCGCGCGGTCCGGGTCCAGCCAGGCGACGACGGCCTCGTAGATGTTCACGCGCGAGTCGGGCTGCGTGACGTAGACGGTCGTCATCCGCAGCTGCCCGTCGTCCCGGAAGGTCTTGTGACCCTCGACCTGGACGACCTCCTTGCCGCCGTTCTTGCCGAGGATGTCGACGGTCATCCCCGGGGAGAAGATCACGTACGGCGCCGGGATGAACGCGGCGAGCAGCAGCAGGCTGGCGAGCAGGGGCAGCGCCAGCAGGGTGGCTCGGACCCGCTTCGTCATGCTCGACACATTACGTGGCGCGCGATGGGCGCACGGCCACGCCGGTGCTGCGGTCCCTCGGGGGTGCCGGCACGCTCCGCGCCACCTTCGGCGGGAGGTCCTTCGAGAGCGCCTTCGCCATCTTGGCGACCGCCTCGTCGCGGTCGATCTCGCGCCGCGACTCCCGGCCGGCCCAGGTCACCCAGACCATCGCGACCAACGTCACGAGCGCGGCGGGCACGAGCCAGAGCAGGATCTCCACGCCTCGTAGCCTACGAAGCCGGCCGGTCGCCCGCCGGGAGACACGCGGCGACCCACTCGTCGGTGCCGTCGGCGAAGCGCTGGTGCTTCCAGATCGGGACCTCGGCCTTGAGCGTGTCGATCAGGGCGCGCGAGGCGCCGAAGGCGGCGTCCCGGTGCGCGGCCGCGACGCCGACGACCACGGCGACGTCCCCGATCCGCAGGGTCCCGATGCGGTGTACGGCGAGCAGTGCGCGCACGTCGTACCCCCCGGCGATCTGCTCGCAGACCTCCCGCAGCCGCGCGGTGGCGGTGGGGTGGGCGGAGTATTCCAGGGCGCTCACCTCGTGGCCGTGGTCGTGGTCGCGGACCCGCCCGACGAACCACGCGACCCCGCCGCTGCCGTCGTCGTCCAGCACCGCGACGAGCTCGCCGAGGTCGAGCGGCTCCTCAGTGAGCTCGGCGAGGCGGATCGGGGTGGGCATGGGCGTGAGCGTACGCGGTCCGCGCGCCGGTCGCGGAGTCGCGGCGGATGCGGTGCGGGCCAGTACGGTGGGAGCCATGAGCAACACTCCCGACCTCCCTGGCGACTCCCCCGGTGACGGTGACCGCGACGACCAGAACCCCTTCCGCGGGACGCCCTTCGAGCAGATCTTCGGGCAGATGTTCGGCGGTGCCGGCGGGCCTGGCGGTCCCGGCAGCGCTGGCCCCGGCTCTGGGTCTGGATTCGGGCCTGGCGGCCAGATGCCCGACCTCTCCCAGGTCTTCGCCCAACTGCAGAGCCTGATGCAGCCCCACGACGGCCCGATCAACTGGCCCTACGCGGTCGACCTGGCCCGCAAGACGGTGGCCGCGACGCCCGACCCCTCGACCACCCAGCGTCAGAAGGACGCGGTCGCCGACGCCGTGCGCCTGGCCGACCACTGGCTCGACGACACCACCGCCTTCCCGTCCGGCGTCACCTCCAGCGCCGCCTGGAGCCGCGCCGAGTGGATCGTCGGCACCTCCGACACCTGGAAGGTGCTCGTCGAGCCCGTCGCCGCACAGGCCACGACCGGGCTCGCCGGCGCGCTGCCCGAGGAGGCCAAGGCGATGGCCGGGCCGCTGCTCGGGCTGCTCGGCCAGGCCACCGGCGCGATGGTCGGCACCCAGGTCGGGCAGGCGATCGGCGGGCTGGCCGGCGAGGTGCTGACCGCCTCCGACATCGGCCTGCCGCTCGGACCGCGCGGCGTGGCGGCGCTGGTGCCGTCGAACATCGCGACCTTCAGCGAGGGCCTCGACGGCGTCTCCCCCGACGACGTGCTCCTCTATCTGGCGCTGCGCGAGGCCGCCCACCAGCGGCTCTTCGCAAACGTCGGCTGGCTGCGCGACCACCTCTTCTCCGCCGTCGCCGACTACGCCTCCGGCGTCGAGATCAACACCGCCGGGATCGAGGAGAAGCTGCGCGACATCGATCCCACCAACCCGGCGTCGTTCTCCGAGGCGCTGGAGCGCGGGCTCTTCGACATCCCCAACTCGCCGCAGCAGAAGGCCGCGCTCTCGCGGCTCGAGATCGCGCTCGCGCTGGTCGAGGGCTGGGTCGACGAGGTGGTCACCCAGGCGACCGACAAGCGGATGCCGGCGGCGGTCAAGCTCGCCGAGGCGGTACGACGCCGCCGCGCCGCCGGCGGCCCCGCCGAGCAGACCTTCGCCTCGCTGGTCGGGCTCGAGCTGCGCCCCCGCCGGCTGCGCGACGCGGCCACGCTGTGGGGATCGCTGCGGACCCGGCAGGGTGCCGAGGCCCGCGACGGCGTCTGGATGCACCCCGACCTGCTGCCCACCGACGCCGACCTCGACGACCCGCTCGGCTTCCGCGAGGACGCCGCCGCCCCCGCCGAGCTCAGCGAGGACCAGTTCGACGCCGAGCTGCGGGCGATGCTCGACGGCGGGCTCGACTCCGGGTCGTCCTCGGAGTCGTGACCGCCTCTTCCCCCGCGCTGCCCTCGTCGGCGCTGCACGCGTCGGCGCTTGAGGAGTTGGCGACGTTCGTGCCGCCGTCCGCGGCCCAGGCGGCGCTGCGGGACCGGTACGTCGCGCACCTGCTCGCCCACCCGGACGGGCTCTCGCGCACGTGCCACCCCGACCACCTGACCGCCTCCGCGCTGGTGCTCTCCGCCGACTCCTCGCAGGTGCTGCTGACGCTGCACGCGAAGGCGCGGCGCTGGTTCCAGTTCGGGGGGCATTGCGAGGCCGCGGATGCCTCGTTGACGGCGGCCGCGCTGCGGGAGGCCTCGGAGGAGTCCGGCATCTCCGGGTTGCGGTTGCTGCCGCGGCCGGTGCACCTGGACGAGCATGTGGTGCCCTTCTGCGGCCCGCGCGACGTCGTACACCACCTCGACGTGCGGTTCCTCGCCATCGCGCCCGCCGACGCCGCCCACGCAGTCAGCGACGAGTCGCTCGACGTGCGCTGGTTCCCCGTCGACGCTCTGCCCGACGACGAGCTGACGGAGCTGGTCGCGGCCGCGCTGGCGTCGTACCCCTGATCCCCGGCGGACGTCATACGAACGGCGGCCTATGACCTCGGGTTCGTATGACGTCCCAGGCCACCCTCGGCAGACGTCATACGGACGGTGGTCGATAACCCCCGGTTCGTATGACGTCCCGGGCGCGGCGGCAGTACGACGTCAGGCGAGCTTGCCGGCGGCCCAGCCGAGCAGACGCTCCTGGGGCCAGGTGTTGACGATCCGCGCGGGCTCGATGCCGGCCGCCTCGGCGCGCTCGCAGCCGTAGTCGAGCATGTCGAGCTGCCCGGGCGCGTGGGAGTCGGAGTCGATCGCGAAGAGGCAGCCGAGGTCCCGCGCGAGCTCCAGCAGCGCGGTCGGCGGGTCGCGCCGCTCGGGGCGCGAGTTGATCTCGACGGCGACGTCGTTCTCGACGCAGGCGGTGAAGACCGCCCGCGCGTCGAACCGGCTCTGGCCGCGCGTGCCTCGGTTGCCCGTGACCAGCCGGCCGGTGCAGTGGCCGAGCACGTTGGTGAACGGGTTGCGGATCGCGCCGAGCATCCGGCGGGTCATCGGCTCGGGCTCCATCGCCAGCTTGGAGTGCACGCTCGCCACCCGCACCTGCAGCCGCGCGAGCAGCTCGGGCGTCTGATCGAGCCCGCCGTCGTCGAGGATGTCGACCTCGATGCCCTTGAGCAGCGTGAACCCCCCGCCCAGGTGCTCGTTCACCGCGTCGATCACCTCGAGCTGGCGGGCCAGCCGCTCGGGGCTCAGTCCGCGCGCCACCCGGAGCCGGGGCGAGTGGTCGGTGAGGACCAGGTACTCGTGGCCGAGCTCGATCGCGGTGAAGGCCATCTCCTCGATCGGGCTGCCGCCGTCCGACCAGTCCGAGTGCGAGTGCAGGTCACCACGCAGCGCCGCCCGCAGCTCGCGCCCGCCCGCGGCGAGCGGGCCGGCGTGCTCGGCCTCGAGCCGGGCGAGCCGCTCGGGGACCTTGCCGGCCGCCGCCTCGGCGATGACCGCCGCCGTGCTCGGTCCGATCCCTGGCAGCTCGGTCAGCGCGCCCTCGGCGACGCGGCGCGCGACCTCGTCGGCGGGCAGCGGCAGGATCGTCGCCGCGGCGTTGCGGAACGCCTGGATCCGGCGGGTGTCCTCGCGGGCGCGCTCCATCAGGAAGGCGATGCGGCGCAGCGCCGCGACCGGCGAAGGGGCCTGGGACACCGTGCCAGCCTAACCTTGGGGCGTGATCCTCACCGGGTTGAACCTGCATCCGGTCAAGAGCACCGCGATCCGCCCGGTGGCCTCGGCGTACGTCGCCCGGGTCGGCCTGCGCGGCGACCGCGAGTGGATGGTCGTCGACGCCACCGGCGAGGCGCTGACCGCGCGGGAGTGCCGTGGGCTCTTCCGGATCGTCGCCAGCAACGCCGACACGACCCCCGGATGCGCCGTCGACCTGCGGCTCTCCGCGCCGGGACACGACGACCTGGAGCTGTCCCGGCCCGTGCCCGACGCCGAGGCGCGGGCGACCATCTTCGGGGGCGAACCGCTGCCGGTCCTGCCTGCCGAACCCGCGGCCGACGAGTGGGTACGACGCGTGCTCGGCCTCCCCGACGTCCGCCTGATGTGGTGCCACCGGCCCGCCGCGCGCTCGCTCAACCCGGACTACAGCCGCACCGACGACCACGCCGCGTTCCAGGACGCCTCCCCGGTGACGCTCGGCTCCGAGGCGTCGCTGCGCCGGCTCAACGACTGGATGACCGAGACGGCGCTGGAGCGCGGCGAGGAGCCGCAGCCGCTCCCGATGGCCCGGTTCCGCCCCAACCTGGTGATCGACGGCCGGGAGCCGTTCGCGGAGGACGGCTGGCGCCGGATCCGGATCGGGGCGGTGGAGTTCCGCGTCGCCCGCGGCGTCGCCCGATGCTCGATGACCACCGTCGACCCGGCGCTGCTCTCCGCGGGCAAGGAGCCGATCAGGACGCTGGCACGGCACCGGCGCTGGGACGGCAAGACCTGGTTCTGCGCGCACCTGATCCCCGACGGCGAGGGCGTCGTCCAGCGGGGCGACCGGGTCACCGTGCTCGAGGTGGCACCGCGAGGCTGAGACCGCCCGCGCACGGATTCCCGGCGATCTCGGCGCCCTCGAGTGCCCGACCCGGGCGGTTATCCACAGGCTTGGCCTGGTGGTGTGCGGGGTTATCCACAGTGCTGTGGAGAACTCTGTGGAGAATCCGGCGAGCAGCGGGGTGCCCCCGCGCATTGACGTGGGCGCCCAACCTCCCTAGGTTCGACCCCGAGGGCTCCGGCCGCGGCTGATCGACATTCGCAAGGGGAAGGCAAATGTCGCATCGATGCGGCGGGAGCCCTCGTCCCTTGCCGGCCGAGGCGCGCCGGTCGGCGCGCTGACGCCCCCAACCTGCGCCATAACGTATGGTGCCAAGTGTCTTGGGGTTCCACCGTGGCGTCACAGCTCGACCGGCGCCGGTGCGGCCCCTCACCGTCCGAGATCAACGAGTACAGGAGTCCCCCATGGCCGAAACCTGGAGCGGCGAGTTCTACTGCGTGAAGTGCAAGGAGAAGCGCGAGGCCGAGGGCGAGATCCGTGTCAACGAGAAGGGCACGAAGATGGCCAAGGGCGTCTGCCCGGTGTGCGGCACGAACCTCAACCGGATCCTCGGCCGCGCCTGACCGAGCGCACGGATGAGCCGGCTCGGCGCGCGATCCGTGCGTCTTCGAGCCGACTCGGCGTGACCTGAGCGCACCCACGGGCCGACTCGGCGGGCTGTGGATAGCCACAACCGGTTCGGGCCGGTTCGTGGCAGGGTTTCTTCCATGCCCCTCGCCCTGCGCCCCGGCGTCCAGGTGGTCACCACGGCCACCGGCGGCCACGAGGTCGTCCTCGGCCGGGAGAGCTGCGCGCTGCCCGGCACGCCCGCCGTGCGCAGCGCGCTCGCGGCGTGGAGCGCGGGGGTCGAGCCCCCGGTCGCCGACGCGGAGGTACGACGCGCCCAAGCGACCCTCCGCGCCGGAGGCTGGCTGGTCCCCGCCGGCATGCTGCGCTCGTTGCCGCCGCCCGCCGACGCCGACTATCTGGCGCTGACCGCGGATCTCACCGCGTACGGCGACCGGTCCGCGGAGGCTCGGCGGCTGCGTGGCGCACATCCCGTCCGGGTGGTCGCCGACCCGCCGTGGCGAGGCGACCTCGAGTCGTTGCTGCGCGCGGGCGGCGTCGGCCTCGACGGCGACCCGGCCGCTGAGATCCATGTCGGGCTGGGCGAGCCGGACCGCGGGAGGGCCGAGCGGCTCGTCGTGGACGGCACCGCCCACCTGTGGGTGACCCTCAAGCCGACGTCGGTCGAGATCGGGCCGTTCGTGGAGCCGGGCCGGACCGGCTGCCTGCTGTGTGTGGACGCCGCCCGCTGCGAGGAGGACCCCGGCCACGCGCTGCGCGCGCGGCAGCTGGGTCGTCGTACCGCCATCGACGAGCCCCGGCTCCCTGCCCTCGCCGCGATCGCGCTCGGTTGGGCGGCCCAGGACGTCCGCCGCTGGGCCGGCGGGGAGACGCCCGCCACGTGGTCGGCGACCGTGACGGTCGGCCCCGACCTGATCCCCGAGCGGCGGCTGTGGCTGCGGCACCCCCACTGCGGCTGTGCCTGGGACCAGTTGCCCCTCAAGGCCTGACCCCTGGGGACGTCGAAGGGCCGGGTACGACGATTCGAATCGTCGTACCCGGCCCTGTGTGGTGCGCTGTGAGCCCGGTCGTGCCGGACCGGACTCACAGCATCCTTGGTGGTCGCCGCGCTCTCACGCTTCGCTCACAGCATCCTGGCGAGGTTGAGGCGTGCCGCGAATGCCTCCTGCTGAGCCCTGTGGCTCAAGCGCCGGGCACGGTCCTGCGGGTGCTCCCGGCGGGACGGACGCGCCTCTCCCAGGCGCGCGGACATCTGTGCCCGCGCGAGGTCGGTCTCGATCAGCTCGTTGCTGATGTTCTTACGGTTGGACATGTCGTTTCCTTGGTCTTGAGAAGTTGTCGTTGTCGTTGTGCGCGATCACGCGGCCTCGGGGGCCGGGTTCTTGCGCGGGCGCCCGCGCGGACGCTTGCGCGGTATGACGACGCCGTGCTGGAAGAGCTGGCCGCCCCAGACGCCCCAGGGCTCGCGCCGCTCCAGCGCGCCGGCGAGGCATGCCTCCACGAGGGGGCAGGACCCGCACAGCGCCTTGGCGAACTCCACGTCGGCGGGTGACTCAGCGAACCACAGCTCCGGGTCTTCAGCCCGGCACGGCAGTTCCTCGTCAACCCGACCGGGCGCAGGTGCGCGGTCGAGAACGCTGATGGTCATGTGTGTCACCTCCTGACTGACCTGAATTCCTTGTGAGAAACAGAAAGGCCGCGGATCCCGGGTGTGGGTTCCGCGGCCTAGAGGTCTGCCGGTGACATGGATGGTGTCAGTTCGGCGGACTCCAGGCGTGCTGCGGACCCACTACTCCCGTGACGGCGGGCAGGCTGGTGCCCTTGCCGAGGCCCGGCAGGGCAGCAAAGCCGCACGCGGCCGTCCGGTCGCGATCGCCTGTGAGGAAGACGCCCCCGATGGGCATGGCGATACGCGACCGCTGGGTCGTGCTGGTGAAGTTCCAGTTGCTCATGGGGTGCACCTCCTTAGTGCGATTCGGGCGCCGAGGTTGTCAGGCTCGTGTGTGCGCGGGTGACAAAGCTAACCCTGGCAAGGTACCCCCGTCCTCGGGCGGGGGCAAACGAATTAACGAGATTCTTTTCACCAGGCCGCGCCCGGGGCGTCCCACACTTGCCGTCTGCGCAGGTCAGAGGGGGTGCGAGAGGGTCCGGATTCAGGCCAGAATCTCCATCAGGTCCTCGCCGTACCGGTCGACCTTGGCCGCCCCGATGCCGTTGATCCGCAGCAGCCCGGGCCGGGTGGTCGGCCGGTGCTCGGCGAGCAGTTGCAGCGTCGCGTCGGTGAAGACGACGAACGCCGGCACGCTCTCGGTGGCCGCGCGCTCCTTGCGCCACTCGCGCAGCCGCTCGAAGAGCTCCTCGTCGTAGCTCGCCGGGCAGTCGGAGCAGCGCTGGCGCTTCTTCTCCGGTCCGGTCAGCAGCGGTCGGCCGCACTCGCGACAGTTGGCGGCCCGCCTGTTCCGGCTCTGTCGTCGCGCGCCGGGATCGTCTCGCTGCGTGGGCGGCCACAGCGGGTCGAGGAACCGTGAGGCGTTCCGCGACGCCCGGCCGCCCGGGTTGCGGGCCCGCGCCCAGGAACACTCCAGCTCGCGCCGCGCGCGGGTCATGGCGACGTACAGCAGCCGCCGCTCCTCCTCGATCTCCGCGGCGGACTCCGCGTGCACGATCGGGAAGGTGCCGTCGACCAGGCCGCAGACGAGGACCGCGTCCCACTCCAGGCCCTTCGCCGCGTGGACGGTCGCCAGCGTGACCCCGTTGGCCGAGGGCGCGTGCTGCTCGGCGGCCCGGCGGTCCAGGTGATCGACGAACGCGTCGAACCCGCCGTCGAACTCGCGGGCCTGGTCCACCAGCGCCTGCCAGGACTCCCAGCGGTCGCGCTGCTGGCCGCGACCGGGCGGCGGCGCCTCGCTCCAGCCGATCCCCGTCAGCACCGCGCCGACGTCGGCGACGAGGTCATCGGTCGCCTCGCCGGCCCGGGCCGCCCCGCGGAGCCTGGTGATCGCCTCCCGCACCTCGGGCCGGTCGAAGAACCGCGCCGCGCCGCGCACCTGGTAGGGCACCCCGGCCGAGCTCAACGCCTCCTCGAACGCCTCCGACTGCGCGTTGATGCGGAACAGCACCGCCATCTCGGCCCAGGGGGTGCCCCGCCGATGGAGGTCCCTGAGCCGGTCGGCTGCCCCCGTGGCCTCGGCCACCTCGTCGGCGTACGACGTGAGCGAGACCGTCGGCCCGGACTCCGACTGCGACCGCAGCGCCACCCCGGCGCTCGCGGTCCCGGCGAGCAGCTTGTTGGCGGCCTCGACGATCTGCGGCGTGGAGCGGTAGTTGCGGACGAGCTCGATACTCGTCGTGCCCTCGTGGCGCTGGCCGAAGTCGCGCAGGTAGTCGGCGTTGGCGCCCGCGAAGGAGTAGATCGTCTGCGCCGGGTCGCCGACCACGCAGATCTCGTCGCGCCCGCCGAGCCACAGGTCGAGCAGCGCGTGCTGCAGCGGCGAGACGTCCTGGAACTCGTCGACGACGAACCACTTGTACTGCCTGCGGACCTGCGCCGCGACCCGCTCGTCCTCCGACAGCATCCCGACGGTGAGCAGCAGCACGTCCTCCATGTCCATCCGGCCGGCCTCGCGCTTGACGTCCTCGTACGACGACAGGACGCGCGCGACGGTCTCCGGATCGACGCCGCCGACCCCCCGATCGCGGGCGCGCGCGATCTCCGGGTAGCGCTCGGGGGTGACGTTGGAGACCTTGGCCCACTCCACCTCGCTGGCCAGGTCGCGCAGCTGGGCCTGGTCCGGCGCCAGCCGGTGGCGGCGCGCGGCCGTGGCGACCAGACCGAGCTTGGACTCGATCAGCCGGGGCAGCTCGGTGCCGTAGACGTGGGGCCAGAAATACCGCAACTGCCGCAGCGCCGCGGAGTGGAACGTGCGGGCCTGCACCCCGCCGGCGCCCAGCCGGCGCAGCCGCTCCCGCATCTCCCCCGCCGCGCGCGTGGTGAACGTCACCGCGAGCACCTCCTGGGGGGCGTAGACGCCCTGCGCCACGCCGTACGCCATCCGGTGGGTGATCGCCCTGGTCTTGCCGGTGCCGGCGCCGGCCAGGACGCGCACCGGGCCCCGGAGCGCCTCGGCGACCTGGCGTTGCTCCGGGTCGAGGGCGTCGAGGAGCCGCTCGGCGGTCGACACGTGTGGGGCCTCCTCGTCGTCGTGCTGGTTCGGCTTCCTCACCCTAGACGCGCCCGCCGACAACCTGCCTGCGCCGGTAGTCTCGGCCGCATGTCGTTCGTCATGTACACCACGCCCTGGTGCGGCTACTGCCACCGGCTCAAGTCGCAGCTCAACCACGAGGGCATCGAGTTCTCCCTGGTCGACATCGAGCAGGACCCGTCCGCGGCCGAGAAGGTCGCCGAGGTGAACGGCGGCAACCAGACCGTCCCAACCCTGCTCTTCTCCGACGGCTCCACGCTGACCAACCCGTCCGTCGCCCAGATCAAGGCCAAGCTGGCCGACCTGGCCTGAGCCCCTCCGCGGGGTAGTCCCCAACGTTCTGCGGGGTTACCCACCAGTAACCCCTGCGAAACGTTGGGGACTACCGCGGGTGGGCGGTCGGGAGCCACCCGGAAGCCACGCGGAGCGTGCCGCGGTAGCCTCGGTTGCTGTGCCGCATCCTCACGAGGCGCTCGCCGCGAGCCCGCACCACCGGGCCTCGGTGTACCGCACCGACGAGTCCTGGCTGGCGGCCCGATGGGGGAGCCCCGCGGCGCGCGCGATCGTCATCGGCGGCGCCCGCGTGCGACCGGTGTCCGGCCGGCTGGACTGGCTGCCGACGAGCCGGGCGCCGGAGGGCACGAGGGTGCTCCTGGGCGAGTACGACGGCGCGACCCGCTGGGCGGTGCTGGTCGAGCCGCGGCTCGGCGAGGACGGCTGGCTCGGGCTGCGTGCGCTCCTGCCCGCGCTCCTCGCCGCCGGCGGCGACCAGGCGCCGCTGCTCTTCCACGCGATCGGGATGGCCGAGTGGCACCGGACGACCCGCTTCTGCGCGCGCTGCGGGGGCCGACTCGCGTCGTACGCCGCCGGCCACGAGCTGCGCTGCACCGAGTGCGGCGCACCGACCTTCCCGCGCACGGATCCGGCGGTGATCATGACCGTCGTCCACGGCGAGCCGGGCAGCGCCGAGGAGGCCTGCCTGCTGGGGCGGCGCCGCGAGTGGCCGCTCGGCCGGTTCTCGACGCTCGCCGGCTTCTGCGAGCCGGGCGAGTCCGTGGAGGACGCCGTACGCCGCGAGGTGCTCGAGGAGGTCGGCATCCGGGTCGGCGAGGTCGCCTACTTCGGCAACCAGTCGTGGCCGTTCCCGCAGAGCCTGATGCTCGGCTGCACCGCCCGCGCACTGGCCCGCGAGCCGGCCACGCTCGAGGTCGAGGACGAGATCGCCGAGTCCCGCTGGTTCACGCGGGCGGAGCTGCTCGCGTGCGCGGCGTCCGGCGAGGTCAAGCTGCCCCAAGGGGTCTCGATCAGCCGGTCGCTGATCGAGGCGTGGGCCGGCGAACGGCTTCCCGGGAGCTGGTAGCGCTCGGGGTCGAGCCAGGCGCGGATCGGGAGTCCGTACGACGTTCGGCTCAGCCGCGTTCGCCCGGCATGCTCGCCGAGCACCGGGCAGCCTCTGCCATTTTCCCAGCAAGGGGGCCTTCACAGGGACCGCGGACGCGCGTATCGTGCGCCTGAACGATTATCACCATGAGCACACCTGGAGGCTCGTGTGACCCGTTCGATCAATCGCCGTCAGCTGCTCGGAGGCATGCTGGGCGGTGCCACGGCACTCGGCCTGTCCGCCTGCGGCGCACCAGCCTTGACCGTGCCGGAGACTGCTGCCACCGGCACCGCGCGCCGCCATGCCACGATGCGCATCGCCCGCCCGGCCGCGACCGCCGCCGAGACCCTCGACCCGGCGAGTTCGCTCTCCGCCTACGAGTACCTCGGCGCGCTCTACAACCGCGTGGTCAAGCTGGATCGGGACGGCAAGACCGTCCCCGACCTGGCCGTCGACTGGTCGACCAACGCCGACGCGACCGTGTGGGACTTCAAGCTCCGCCGCGGCGTCCGCTTCCACGACGGCCGCGAGCTGACCTCCCGCGACGTCCGCTACACGTTCCGGCACATCCTCGACCCGGACACCGCCTCGCCGCAGGCCGGCCCGCTCGAGCTGATCTCCTCGATCGATGCGGTCGACGCGACCACGGTGCGCTTCAACCTCGGCTCGCCGAACGCCGAGTTCCCCTCGCTCCTCACCGCCTACCAGTGCTACGTGATCCCGGACGGCTCGGCCGCCGAGATCGGCCGCACCGGCATCGGCACCGGCCCGTTCGTCCTGCAGAGCTACACCCCGGCCGGGGCGGGCGTCGTCCTCGCCAACGAGGACTACTTCGACGGCCGGGCGACCCTGGACCGGATCGAGTTCTACTCGATCCAGGACACCTCCGCCCGGGTCAACGCGCTGCTGTCCCGGCAGGTCGACCTCCTCTCGCAGACCAACCTCGACAACCCGACCGCCCGGGTCGTCGCCAACTCCCCGGGCACCACGGTCGCCCGGGTCGAGAACGCGCAGTGGTACACGATCCCGATGCTGTTCACCAGCAAGGAGTTCGCCGACCCGCAGATGCGGCAGGCGATGAAGCTCGCCTACGACCCGCGGGAGATCCTGTCCACGGCACTGCAAGGCACCGGCTCCCCGGGCTGGGACAACCCGGTGCCGCCCCAGCTGAAGGCCTGGCTGGGCGAGGAGCGCGAGTACGACCCGGACAAGGCCAAGGACATCCTCCGCCGGATCGGCCGGGAGGACTTCAGCACGCGGATCTACACCTCCGCGTACGAGCCGAACCTGACCGCGATAGCCACCGCCTACGCCGACCAGGTCAAACAGGCCGGCATCACGCTCCAGATCACCAACGCGGCGGCGGACTCCTACTATTCCCAGATCTGGATGTCCAAGCCGCTGATGGTCAGCTACTGGTTCACCGGACGGCCGGTCGACCAGCTGCTCAACCAGATCTTCCGGTCCGGCTCGTCCTACAACGAGTCGGCCTGGTCGAACCCGCAGTTCGACAAGCTGCTGGACCAGGCCCGCGCAGACACCAACGACGCCACTCGGCTGCAGAAGTACCAAGACGCGCAACGGCTGATCCAGACCGATGCCGCCGACATGACGCCGGTCTTCGGCGACCGGCTCGTCGGCCTCTCCGAGGACGTCGTCAACTACGACGAGTACGGCTTCGAATTCGACTATCTGGCCATCGGCCTGAAGGAGGGCTGAGCCGTGTGGCGCCTGATCGGCATCCGACTGGGGACCGGCCTCATCACCTTGTTCCTGGCGGCCTTCTTCGTCTTCTTCGCGGTCCAAGCCCTACCCGGCGACGTGGCCGAGCAGTTGCTCGGCCAGAACGCCACACCGGAGGCGGTCGCGACCCTGCGCGAACAGCTCGGCCTGGACGCCAGCGTCTGGGTCCGCTTCGTCGACTGGCTCGGCGGAGCGGTCACCGGCGACTTCGGCACCTCGCTGGTCTCCGGGGAGTCCGTCTCCGCGTCGATCTGGACCGCGTTCTCCCACACCCTGCTGATCGCCGTACCGGCCATCGTCGTCGGCATCGGCCTGGCCCTGGCCCACGGCATCCTCGCCGGCGCCCGGCGCGGCACCGGCATCGACTCGAGCATCTCGGTGCTCGCGCTGATCCTGATGAGCATCCCCGAGTTCGTCATCGCGACCCTGCTGATCCTCCTCCTGGCGATCATGGTGCCGATCTTCCCGGCCGTCGTCCTCGAGGGCCCCGACGCCACCCTGGGCGACCTGCTGCCGGCGGTCGTGCTGCCGGCGGTCACGCTGATCGCGGCGATGGCCGCCTACATCATCCGGGCGATGCGCTCCTCGACGATCGACGGTC
Organism: Nocardioides sp.; assembly: GCA_039812025.1. Taxonomy (GTDB): domain Bacteria; phylum Actinomycetota; class Actinomycetes; order Propionibacteriales; family Nocardioidaceae; genus Nocardioides. Next base: position 21,003 of record JBDHZS010000020.1, read on the forward strand.
TGGCCACCGAGTACGCGACCGCCGCCACGCTGAAGGGCGTGCCGCGCAAGCGCGTGCTGTGGCGGCACGTCACCCCGAGCGCCCTGCTGCCGGTGTTGCCGGTGATCTCGATCAACGTGGCCTGGCTGCTCGGCGGCGTGGTCGTGGTCGAGTCGGTCTTCAACTATCCGGGTCTGGGCAAGCTGATGCTCGACTCGGTGTCGACCCGCGACCTGCCGGTCCTCCAGGCGATCGCGGTGCTCAGCGCGCTGGTCTACGTGACCGTCAACCTGGCCGCCGACCTGCTGGCGCTCGCCCTCGATCCGCGACAACGCTCCCTGCATCAATCCCGCCGCCCAGCCAAGGCCAAGGCCAAGGAGGCACGCTCATGATCCGCTTCCGCGACCTCACCGCAAGCACCAAGGTCGGCCTCGCCCTCGTCGGCGTGACCGTCGTCGTGGCGATCCTGGCGCCGCTGCTGTCGCCGTACGATCCGATCGCCACCGACGCGGACAACGCGCTCGCCGGCGCGAGCTGGAGCCACTGGCTCGGCACCGACCAGTACGGCCGCGACATCCTCTCCCGGACCATCGAGGGCGGCCGGTTCGCACTGTTGATCTCACTGCTCGCGACCACCGTGGCGGTCGCCGTCGGCTCGCTGATCGGCGCCGTCGCCGCCTACTACGGCCGCTGGGTCGACGGCAGCATCACCCGCGTGCTCGACGCCGTGCTGGCCGTGCCGGCCGTGCTCGCCCTGCTGCTGATCGTGTCGGTCTTCGGCAACGGCATGTGGGTGCTGGTGCTCGCGATCTCGGTGGTCTACGTGCCGGCGGTCGCCCGGGTGGTGCGCGGCGCCACCTTCGGCGTGCTGTCCGCCGGCTACGTCACGGCCGCCCGGGCCCGCGGCGAACGATCGCTGTCGGTGATCACCCGCGAGGTGATGCCGAACATCCTGGACACGATCCTGGTCGAGTTCGCGATGCGCGCCTCCTGGGTCGTGCTGCTGGTCTCGACACTGTCCTTCCTCGGCTTCGGGGTGAACCCGCCGGCGCCGGACTGGGGCCTGATGATCCAGGAGAACCGCACCGCGCTGACCGTCGCCCCGGCCGGCACGCTCGCGCCGATCGTGGCGCTGTCGCTGCTCGTCGTCGGCCTCAACCTGGCCGCCGACGGCCTCGGCAAATACCTCGGCGTCGACCGCGCCCGGCGAGGAGTGCTCTGATGACCAGCACCGCACCCACGAGCGAGAAGGTCGCCGAGGTCAGCGATCTGGCGATCTCCTATGCGGCCGGCGACAGCCGGGTCACCGTCGCGGAGGGCATGGGCTTCACCCTGCGCCGCGGCCGCACCCTCGGCCTGGTCGGCGAGTCCGGAAGCGGCAAGTCCACCGTCGCTCGCACCCTGCTCGGGCACCTGCGGGACGGTTCCCGCGTCGACGCCGGCCAGGTGCGTGTCTTCGACCAGGACGTCTTCGACCTGCCGCCGGAGCAGCTCAGGCAACTGCGCGGCGGCACCGTGGCGATGGTCGCCCAGAACGCCGGCCACGCGCTCACCCCGTCCATGCGGATCGGCGACCAGATCCGCGAGGCGCTCGAGGTGCACGGCCTGCCCGCGGGCGCCGACCGGATCGTCGAGCTGTTCAGGCTCGTCCGGCTCCCCTTCCCCGACACGATCGGGGGACGCTACCCGCACCAGCTCTCCGGCGGCCAGCAGCAGCGGGTGGCGATCGCGATGGCGGTGGCGACCAACCCGAGGATCCTGGTCCTCGACGAGCCCACGACCGCCCTCGACGTGATCACCCAGGCCGCCGTGCTCGCGCTCGTCAACGACCTGCGCGCGCAGCTCGGGATGGCCGTCCTGATCGTGAGCCACGACCTCGGCGTGGTGTCGGCCGTGGCCGACGACGTCCTGGTGATGCGCGACGGACGCGAGGTCGAGCACGGCCCGACCATGGCCGTCCTGAGCTCGCCGACCGAGCAGTACACCCGCGAGCTGATCGAGGCCGCGCCGCGCATCGAGGGCGTGGACGTGCCCGAGGCACGCGACGCCGACGCCGACACCGTGCTGCGCTGCCGCGACGTGGACATCCGCTACCCCCACGCGCCCCGCCTGGCGGTGACCGGCTTCAACCTGGAGATCCGGCGCGGCGAGACGGTCGCGATCGTCGGCGAGTCCGGCAGCGGGAAGTCGACGGTGGCGACCGCACTGGCCGGCCTCGCGCTGGTGGAGAACGGCGAGGCGGCGCTGTGGTCGTCCGACGGCGCCCGACACGACCTGCTCGGGCCGGCCGCCAAACGACCGGTGGACGTCCGCCGCTCGGTGCAGATGATCTTCCAGAACGCGGATCTCGCGCTCAACCCGCGACGCAGCATCGGCGACTCGGTCGCCCGCCCGTTGACGGTCTTCGGGCGCACGAAGGGCCGCGCCGACAGCAGGGAGCGGGTCGCCAAGCTGCTCACCGAGGTCGGCCTCGGCCCGGAGTTCGCCGACCGGGTGCCCGCTCAGTTGTCCGGCGGCCAACGCCAGCGGGTCGGCATCGCGCGGGCGCTCGCGGCCGGACCGAGCCTGCTGATCGCGGACGAGATCACCACCGCGCTCGACGTCTCCGTGCAGGCCTCGGTGCTCGAGCTGCTGGAGGAGCTGCGCGACCAGCACGCGCTCGCCTGCATGTTCATCAGCCACGACCTGGCAGTGGTGCGCAGCATCGCGGACCGGATCGTCGTGATGAAGGACGGCCTGATGGTCGAGACCGCGCCCACCGCGGCGCTCTTCGACAACCCACGGCACCCGTACACCCGGACCCTGCTGGACGCCGTCGTCGAGCCGGGGCACGCCGACCTCCCGAGCAGCGACGCCGACGCGCATCTCACCACGTTGGATCCGTCCGCCACACTGGTTGACGTTGGTGGCGGGCATCGCGTCCGCAGTGACGAAGGAGCCTTCCTCACCTAATGAGCAACGTCGACATCGTCGAGATCGACGCCGCGACGATCCAGGTCCGCGACTTGTGGATTCCAATGCCAGACGGGGCGCGCCTGCATGCCCGGGCCTGGTTGCCGTCCGACGCCGACACCCGGCCGGTGCCGGCGTTGTTGGAGTATCTGCCGTACCGGCTCGACGACTGGACCTCGGTCCGGGACAGCGAGCGCCATCCGTACTACGCGGCCAACGGCTACGCCTCGGTCCGGGTGGACATCCGCGGCACCGGCAGCTCCGAGGGGCTCTTCGACGACGAGTACTCCGTCGCCGAGCTCGACGACGGCGAGGCGGTGATCGCCTGGCTGGCCGACCAGCCGTGGTGCACCGGGGCGGTCGGCATGTTCGGCATCTCCTGGGGCGGGTTCAACGCGCTGCAGCTGGCCGAACGCGCGCCGGCGGCGCTGAAGGCGATCGTCACGGTCTGCTCCAGCGACGACCGGTACGACAACGACGTGCACTACATCGGCGGCGCCGCGCTCGCGATCGACATGGCCGCGTGGGCGGCCACCATGCTCGCCTTCGCCTCGCGCCCGCCGCGCCCCGAGGTCGTCGGCGACGGCTGGGTGGAGCAGTGGCGCCGACGGCTGGAGCATCAGCGCCCGCTGGCGCCGGTCTGGCTCGGGCATCAGGAGCGCGACGACTACTGGCGCCGGGGCAGCATCTGCGAGAACCCGGCAGGTGTCCGCGCCGCGGTGCTCGCGGTCGGCGGCTGGGCCGACCCATACCGGGACACCGTTCTCCGGCTGGTCGACACCCTGGACGCACCGGTCAAGGGCATCGTCGGTCCCTGGTCCCACCACTACCCCGACCGCGGGCGCGCACCCGGGCCCGGCATCGACTTCCTCGGCGAGACGCTGCGCTGGTGGGACCGGTGGCTCAAGGGTGTCGAGACCGGTGTGGAGGACGACCCGGACCTGCGCGCCTGGATCACCGAGTCGGCGCCGCCCGTGCCGTACGTCGAGGCCCAGGCCGGGCGCTGGGTCGGCGTCCGCTCCGGCGTCGAGCCGCCGCGGCGCCGGCTCGATCTGGGTGCCGGGCGGGTCCTGGTGCGCTCGCCGTGGGCGACCGGTCAGGACGCCGGGCGCTTCTTCCCGTTCGGCAATCCCGCCGACCTGCCCCCGGATCAGCGAGCCGAGGACGGCCGCTCGGTGTGCGTCGACCTGCCGGTCGGCGAGGCTCCTTTGGACCTGCTCGGCCGCGCGGTCGCGCGGCTGCGGCTCCGCTCGACCCATGACCGCGGACACGTGATCGTGCGGCTCTGCGATGTGGCGCCCGATGGCGCGTCGACCCTGGTCAGCCGGGGTGTGCTCAACCTCGTCAAGCGCGACGGGATGGACCGCTCGACGCCCGTCGTACCGGGTGAGGACCTCGAGGTGGAGGTGCCGCTCGTCAGCGCCGGCTACCGGTTCGCGCCCGGGCATCGGCTCCGGATCGCGCTCAGCAACCACTACTGGCCGTGGGTCTGGCCGCACGCGGTCGACGACACGCTCGACGTCGACCTGGCCGGCAGCTCGATCACGCTGCCCCTGGTGGCGGACGATGCCTGCGCGGTCGATTTCGCACCGCCGTCGCACGCCCGTCCGATCGAGATCACCGAGCCCGAGGGCGCGGCACCGTCGCGACCGGCGCGCGTCGTCAGCCACGACGTGGAGCACGGGGTGACCCGGATCGACGTCGACCCGGGATACGGCGGCACCCGTCAGTACCCGGACGGCCTGAGGTTCCTCGAGTCCACTCGCGAGTGCTACACGATCAGTGAGAGCGAGCCGAGCTCGCCACGGACGGAGTCGCACTGGCAGTTGCTGCTCGCCAACGGCAGCTGGTCGGCGGAGATCGAGACCCGGTCGGTGATCGGCTGCGACGGGGACACCTTCTACTTCGAGAACACCGTGCGGGCGGTGGCCGAGCGGGACGGCGTCCGCGAGACCGTGTTCGACCGGACCTTCCACGACACCAGGCCCAGGACGTCCGCGTGATCCGTGTGACGATAGGCCGGTGCGATCCGGCGGCCCGCGTGATGCAACGACCCGGGTGATGCGACGGCGTCTACCGCCCCAGGAGAGGCGTCAGCAGATCGTCGGGGCGGCCCGGTCGGTGATCGTCCGCCGCGGCCTGGCGGGCACCTCGCTGCGGGACATCGCCGCCGAGGCGAAGGTGTCGATGGGCACGGTCACCTACCACTTCTCCGGGGTGGACGAGATCCTCGGCGAGGTGGCGGTCGCCGAGGCGGAGAGCTTCTACGCCGACGTGGTGGAGGCCGCGGATGCCGAGCCGGATCCCTGGCGGGCGCTGCGGTTGCTGGTCGATCCGCTGTTCCGGGACACCCCGGACGTGCGCGCCCACTGGCGGATCTGGTCGGACTACTGGGCGGCTGTCGGACGGCGGTCCACCGAGCGCGCCCGCAGCGAGGCTCGCGCGAACGGAAACGCCGCTGCCCAGGAGGGTGCGGGCGCCGACCTCATGGCCCAGGCCTACGCCGAGCGGATCCGCTACTGGGAGAACTGCTGCGTCCGGGTCATCGCCCGCGGCGTCGAGTCCGGAGCCTTCCGGCCGGTCGATCCTCGCCGGGGTGCGCTCAAGCTCGCGGCGTACGCCGACGGCCTCGGCGCCCAACGCCTGCAGCAGGCCCGCGGCCTCACCGCCGACGTCGCCCACGCCTGGATGACCGAGTTCATCGACCTTCTCCTGTCGCCGGAGCACCGTGGGGGCAACGGCTGACCGCATCGTCGATCCCGCTCCCCCAAACCAGCCCGTCGCACCTGCCCCATGCCTCACTGCTTCATCAAGTTATGCAGGCGGAGCCGCACTCTTCAGGGTGGGTACGCCGCGCAGAGTGCGACTCGGTCTAGATAACCAGCCGGAACGCACGGCCCCGTCCCACGCGCCACCGCTTCATCAAGTTATCCAGGCGGACTCGCACTCTTCAGGGCCGGTACACCGCGCAGAGCGCGACTCGATCTAGATAACCAGACGCCGCGCACGGCCCCGTCCCAGGCGCCACAGCTTCATCAAGTTATCCAGACGGACTCGCACTCTTCAGGGCCGGTACGCCGCGAGAAGTGCCGCCTCGCCTGCATAACTTGATGAAGCAGCGGCGGCTGGGGTGGATGTTGCGGGTGGGAAGTGGCGGCTGGGCGAATGCGCGCCACGTCGTACCGGGACCCTCGAGGCGGCGCCGTCAGGGGACCTCGCGGTCAGGGGGCGATGAGGCGCTCGAGGGCGGGGCGGTCGGGGAGATCGTCGTGTACGACGGTCTCGCCGGACCGCACGTGGTGGAACGCGGCGCGCACCCGCTCAGGCGGAAGGCCGTGCAGCTCCGCCCACGCGAGGCGGTAGATCGCCAGTTGCAGGGGATCGGCGGTCCCGGCGCGGCCGGTCTTCCAGTCCACGACCAGGAACGAACCGTCGGGTTCGGCGTAGACGGCGTCGATCCGGCCGCGGACCACCTGGCCGGCGAGCACGAGGGCGAAGGGCGCCTCGACCCGGTGCGGCTGACGGTCGGCGAACGGCCCGGCCTCGAAGGCGGCCATCACCTCGGCGAGGTCCGGCAGGTCCTCGATGCCCGCGTCGGCGCGGCCCGGCAGCTCGTCCGGGTCGATCAGGTCCTGCTGGCCGAGCCGCGTCTCGACCCACGCGTGGAACCTGGTGCCCATCCTGGCCGCCCGTGACGGCGGCCGCGGCATCGGGCGGGCCAGGTCGGCGGCCAGCGCCTCCGGGTCGTCGCGCAGCCGGGCGAGGGAGGTCGCGGACAGGCTGGAGGGCAGGGACACCTCGATGACGTCGCTCCGCTCGGCGCGGGCCTCCTCCAGCAGCCGCTCCAGCTCCTCGTCCCAGGTCGCGACGAGCCCGGCCTGCTCCTCCTCCAGCCCGGGCCCGGGACCCGGAGCGGGTCGAGCGCGCCGGTCACGGCCGCGTCGAGACGCCGCATCGGGCCCCGCGTCGAGATCGTCGAGCGCCGCGGACACCCGCTCAGCGGCATCCAGCCGGCGCAGCGCCTCGGCGGTCTGCTCGGTGACGGGCCACGGCACCTCGCGCACCTCGGCGTGGAGCGGGTTCACCGCGCCGCGCTCCGGCTTGTCGAGCCACGACAGCGGCTCCTCGCCCCACTCGGCAAGCTGGGCGCGGACCGCCTCGAGGTACGGCGAGGGCCCGAGCGGTGTCTTGCGGGAGGCGGACCACAGGTAGCAGGAGGCGAACAGCTCGTGCCGCGCGCGGGTGAAGGCGACGTACCCCAAGCGCAGCTCCTCGGTCGCCTCGTGCTCCTTGGTGAGCGCGCCGTACCGAGTGAGCGCGTCCTTGTCGTGGCCCGGCAGCGCGGGGAGGTCGCGGCGATCGCCGCGCAGGGGCGTCGGCAGCAGCTCCACGCGCTTGGGCCACAGGCCCCGGCTCCGGGTCACCGGGAACTTCTCCTCGCACACGCCCACGAGGAAGACCACGTCCCACTCCAGCCCCTTCGCGCGGTGCACCGTGAGCAGCTTGACCGAGTCCGAGGCGGTCGGCGTCGCCACGTCGAGGCCCTCGCCGTCCTCCTCGGCGTCGAGCCACGCCAGGAGCGCGGGCAGGGTGACGGCGCCGTCGATCGCCTGGAAGTCAGCGACCGCCTTCACGAAGAGGTCGAGGTTCTCCCGGCGGGCCCTGGCGGCGTCGCTGACCGACGAGGCGAGCTCGACGTCGATCCCGCAGCTGTCGATGATGCGGCGCACCAGCTCCAGCAACGGCTCGGAGGCGTGGGACCGCAGCTGCCGCAGCTCGGCGGCCAGGAGCGCGAACCGCTCGCGGGCCGCGGCCGAGTAGGGCAGGTCGCCCGGATCCGCGAGCGCGTCCCCGAGCACCGCGAGCTCGGCGGGGTCCGCGCCGGCGACGGCCGCCTGCAGCTCCTCGCCGAGGCTCACGCCGGTGACGCGCCCGGTCCGGGCGTCGGCCAGCTCGCGGGCGCGGCGGCCCAGCAGCGCCAGGTCGCGCGGCCCGATCGCCCACCGCGGGCCGGTCAGCAGCGCGAGCAGCTCGGCGTTGGCGGTCAGGTCGCCGACCAGGGTGAGCATCGCAAGCACCTCGGCGACCTCCGGCAGCCGCAGCAGGCCCTTGAGGCCCACGATCTCGACGGGGATGTCGGCCGCGGTCAGCGCGTCGAAGACGTCGGCGGCGTGCGCGTTGTCCCTGGTCAGGACGCCGACCTCGCGCCAGGACTCGGCGCGGCCGGTGTCGTGCGCCTGCCGCACCTCGCGGGCCAGCCAGGCCAGCTCCTCGGCGTACGTCTCGTGCACGATCGCCTGGACGACGCCGGGCCGGTGGCCGCCGGGCTCGAGCGGGCGCACGAGCGGGAACTGCTCGTAGAGCGGCCGGGCCAGCCGGTTCGCGACCTCGAGGATGCGGGTGTCGGAGCGGCGGTTGACGGTGAGGTCGTAGGTGCGTGGCTCACCGTGGGCAGCGGGGAAGTCGGCGCCGAAGTGCAGGATGTTGGAGACCGACGCGCCGCGCCAACCGTAGATCGCCTGGTTGGGGTCGCCCACCGCGGTGACCGGATGGCCGAGCCCACCCGACACGCCCGACCCGGAGAAGAGCCTGCTGAGCATGCGCGCCTGGGCGACCGAGGTGTCCTGGTATTCGTCCAGCAGCACGACGCGCGCCTTCTCCCGTTCGAGCGCGCCGACCGCCGGGTGGGCGTCGGCGAGCCTGGCGGCCAGCGAGATCTGGTCGGAGAAGTCCATCAGGCCGAGCTCGCGCTTGAGCCGCCGGTAGTCCTCGACCAGGCCGAGCG
>JBDHZS010000021.1:0-29272 GCA_039812025.1 Nocardioides sp.
ATCCGGAGACCCTGCTCGTCACGCTGTTCGGGCCGGACCGGGCGGGCGTGAACTCGCTCGTCTTCGAGACGATGAGCAGCTTCCCCGGCGTGCGGATCCTGGACATCGAGCAGATCGTGCTGCGCGGCCAGATCATCCTCGGCGTGCTCGTGACGGCGCCGCGGGAGTGGAAGAAGCTGCACCGGCAGATCCTGGAGGCCGCCCGCTCGCTCGGGCTGGAGATGCAGTTCGAGGCCGGCCAGGGCGACAACCGGCCCCGGCAGGCGGGCCGCAGCCACGTCACCGTGATCGGCCAGCCGCTGCGCGCGGCGGGCTTCGCGGCGATCACCGGCCGGATCGCCGACACCGGTGCCAACATCGACCGCATCGAGCGGATGGCGCGCTACCCGGTCACCGCGATCGAGCTGCACGTCTCCGGCGTCGACCCCGACCGGCTCCGGCCCACCTTGACCGCGGAGGCGGCCCGGCTCGGCCTCGACCTGGCCGTCCAGCCGGCCGGGCTCCTGCGCACCTCCGCCCGCCTGATCGTGATGGACGTCGACTCGACCTTCATCCAGGGCGAGGTGATCGAGATGCTCGCCGCCCACGCCGGGCGTGAGGCCGACGTCGCCGAGGTCACGGAGCGGGCGATGCGCGGCGAGCTCGACTTCGAGGCCTCGCTGCACGCCCGGGTCGCCGCCCTCGCCGGCCTGGACGCCTCGGTGATCGACGAGGTGTACGACGAGATCACCCTCACCCGCGGCGCGCGCACCCTGGTCCGGATCCTGCGGCGGCTCGGCTACCGGTTCGCGCTGGTCTCCGGGGGGTTCAGCCAGATCACGACCCGGCTGGCCGCGGATCTGGGGATCCACTACTCGCGGGCCAATGAGCTGGAGATCGTTGACGGCAAGCTCACCGGGCGGATCGTCGGCCCGGTGATCGACCGCAAGGGCAAGGCGACGGCGCTCATCGAGTTCGCGGATGCCGTCGGCGTACCGCTCACCTCCGTCGTCGCGATCGGCGACGGCGCCAACGACCTCGACATGCTCAACGCCGCCGGGCTGGGCATCGCCTACAACGCCAAGCCGGTCGTCCGGGAGTCCGCCGACGCCGCCGTCAACGTGCCCTACCTCGACGCCATCCTCTACCTGCTCGGGATCAGCCGCGAACAGATCGAGGCCGCCGACGCCGAGGTCGGCATCGTCACCCCGAGCCCGCCGGTGTGATGGACCCGATCATCGAGCTGACCGCGTGGACCGGGCCGTGGCCCGCGGATGACAAGGACGCCAACTTCAAGTCCGACGTCGCGCTCTACGCCCACCTCGACCCGCTGCACACCCTGCGCGGGCTGAGCGCGAGCACCGGGGTGCCGGTCGGCGCGCTGGCTCGCTACGTGCTGGCCAAGTTCGCCACCTCCGGGAGCGGCGGCCTGCTCGAGATCGGGCCGGTGATGGTGCACCGGCTCTGGGAGCCCATCGCCGCCGCCGAGGAGGCCGACACCGACGAGGCCCGGCTCGCGGCGTACCACCAGCTCCGCGCCATGGTCTCCTGGCTCCGCGTGCCCCTCGTCGACGACTCCACCTACCCTGACCCCACCTGAGCCCGGGCTCCGCGCCGTACTCGCCCGGCCCACCCGCCCCACCCGCCCCATTCGCCGCAGCTTCATCAAGTTATGCAGGCCGGGCGGCACTTCGCGCGGCGTACCCACCCCGAGAAGTGCCGCTCCACCCAGCTACCTAGACGAAGCGGCAACCCGAGTGAGCAACCGCCGGCCCAGAGGAGCAAACTCGGGCGAGGGGCGAGGGGCGAGGGGCGAGGGGCGAGGGCGAGGGGCGGCAAGTGCTCAGGGGCCGTAGGCACCGAGCCAGCGGTCGACTTCGGCGTACGACTGCTTGCGGGGCCCGGCGAGGGACAGGAAGATGTCGTGCCGCGCGCCGGGGACGGCGGCGTAGGTGACGTGGTGCCCGATCTGGGTGCTCCAGCGGCGGATCTGCTCGACGTCGAGGACGATGTCGTGGTGGTGCACCTCGTCGGTCATCGACATCGGCAGCAGCGAGCTGGCCGAGGAGAGCACGAGCACGGGGACGTTGACGTCGAGGCCGGCCTGGAGCTCGGCATGCCCGACCCGGATCGCGTTGAGCCAGCCGGCGTAGATCGGCCAGGAGTCCAGGGCCTTCCAGTCCAGCCGGTAGTCCCACTCGCCGGCGTGGTCCTTGTGCAGGCTGCGGCCGTAGACGCTGGTGACCGGCCGGGGGATCGCGCGGCGGGCACCGACCCGCCTGACTACGGCGTCCCCGGCGGTGCGCATCAGCACGGAGGCGTGCATGTCCACCCACGGCGCGTTGAGGATCAGCGCGGCGAGGCCCTCGGGCTGCTCGTCGGCGTAGAGCGACATCACCAGCCCGCCGGTGGAGTGCGCGGTCGCGACCACCTCGGTGTGGCCGTCGCGGTGGGTGAGCCGGCCCCACACGGCGTCGAGGTCGTCGAAGTACTCCCGCAGGTTCGTGGTGTAGCACGGCGTCTGGTGGCTGAGCAGGCTCCGGCCGTAGCGGCGCAGATCCACCGCATAGAAGTCGTAGCCGCGCCCGGTCCACCACTCGGCGTACTCGGTGTTGAAGAAGTAGTCGTTGAAGCCGTGGACGTAGAGGACAGCCTTGCGGCGGCCGATCAGCGAGTCCGCGGGCCGGTGCACGAGCGTGGTGACCACGGGGCCGTCGTCGGCGTCGCCGAGCTTGATCGTCTCGGCGGTGTACGGCGCGCCCAGGATGTCGGTGCGGATCATCGGGCACCCGCCGCCTCGACGAGGGCCCGCACCAGCGCCGGGTCGGTGCCCTTCTCCGGGTGCCACTGGACGCCCACATAGAAGCGGTCCCCGGGCGCCTCGATCGCCTCGGGGGTGCCGTCGCCGGCCGCGGCGGTACGACGGAAGCCCGGGTGGGCGGCGACCGCCTGGTGGTGGTGGCACGGCACCGACACCCGCTTGCCGAGGATCGCGCGCGCCCGCGTGCCGGGTTCGGTGGCGACGACGACCTCCCCGAACGTGCCCGGCGCCGGGTTGTGGCCGGCGTGGCCGACCCGGTCGGGGACGTGCTGCTCGAGCGCGCCGCCGCCGGCCACCGCCATCAGCTGCATGCCCCGGCACACCCCGAGCGTCGGCAGCCCGCGCTCGTCGGCGGCCGCGAGCAGCGCCAGCTCCCACTCGTCGCGGCCGGGCTGCCCGCCGCGCGCCAGCGGGCCGGCCTCGGCGCCGTACCGCGCCGGCTCCACGTCCGCCCCGCCCGCGATGACCAGCCCGTCGAGGCGTTCGACGATCGCGCGGGCGCGCTCCAACACGCCGACCGATCCCGGGGCGGCCGCGGGCAGCAGCACCGGCGCGCCGCCGACCTCGGTGACCCAGTCGGCGTACTCCACGTGCAGCAGGTCAGCTCGCTGCCGCCAGAGGCCCCAGGCCGCGTCCTCGCGGTAGGCCGAGATCCCGATCACGGGGGGCGGCTGACCGGTCATGAGCGGCATCCTCGCATGCGCGACGGGCCTGCACTTCGAGCCGGTCCGTGACCTTCTCCGCCCGCCACGCCCACAACGCGACGGCCGCCCCCTCGATCGCCATCGCCACCGCGAGGCGTGTCCCATGTCTCCAGATCATCGCCTGAACCCCCTCCCTCATTGCACCACAAGAGGGGGGTACGACGGATCAGATACCGCAAACCCGTGGGAGGATCCTCCGGTGCCCGCCGAACCCCTCTCCGCGCCGTACCCCGCCGGACTTCTCCTCGACGGCCGACGGGTCGTCGTGGTCGGCGGCGGCCAGGTCGCGCAGCGCCGGATCCCACAGCTGCTCGCGGCCGGGGCGGACGTCCATCTGGTCTCGCCGTCGGTCACGCCCCAGCTCGAGGGGCTGACAGGTGAGCTCACCTGGCACCGGCGCAGGTTCGAGGAGGAGGACCTGGACGACACCTGGTACGTCGTCGCAGCCACCGACGTCCGCGAGGTCAACGAGCGGGTCTCGGCGGCCGCGGAGGAGCGCCGGATCTTCTGCGTCCGCTCCGACGACGGCACGGCCGCCACCGCCTGGACCCCCGCGGTCGGGCGCCACGGCAGCATCACCGTCGCGGTGCTCGGCAACCGCGAGCCGCTGCAGTCGGCCGCGCTGCGCGACGACATCATGACCGCCCTCCGCGACGGCCAGCTCACCGCGCGCGACGCCCACGACCGCAGCCCCGGCGTGGTGCTGGTCGGCGGCGGCCCGGGCGACCCCGATCTCGCGACCGTGGCCGCCCGCCACGCGCTCGCCTCGGCGGACGTGGTGGTCGCGGACCGGCTGGCGCCGCGCGACCTGCTCACCGAGCTCGGCCCGGACGTCGAGCTGGTCGACGTCGCCAAGCTGCCCCGCGGCCGCTCCGCGCACCAGGACGAGATCAACCGGATCCTGGTCGAGCGGGCGCAGGCCGGCAAGCGGGTGGTGAGGTTCAAGGGCGGCGACAACTTCGTCTTCGGCCGCGGGTACGAGGAGATCGAGGCGTGCGCGGCGGCGGGCGTCCCGGTGACCGTCGTACCGGGGCTGACCTCGGCGATCTCCGTCCCCGGCCGGGCTGGGATCCCCGTGACCCACCGGGGCGTCGCGCACGAGTTCACGGTCGTCTCGGGGCATATCCCGCCCGACCATCCCGACTCGCTGGTGGATTGGCCCGGGCTCGGCCGGATGCGGGGGACCGTCGTGCTGATGATGGCCGTGGAGAATGCCGGCGTGATCGCCGCCGCGCTGATCACCCACGGCCGCCCGCCCGCCACGCCCGCCGCGGTGATCGCCGACGGCACCATGCCGACCGAGCGGCTGCTGCTGTGCCGGCTCGACGAGCTGGGGGAGCGGATCCGCGCCGACGGGGTCCGCCCGCCCGCGATCATCGTCATCGGGGACGTCGTGGGGGTCGCCCATCCCGAGCTCGCGCGTGGCTGAGCTGATCCACGTCGTTGACCCGGCCGACCCGCGGCTGGCCGACTACCGCGACCTGCGCGACACCCAGCTGCGCACGCACCTCGAGGCCGAGCACGGGCTCTTCCTGGCCGAGGGGGAGAAGGTGGTGCGCCGCGCGCTCGAGGCGGGCTACGCGCCGCGGTCCTTCCTGATGGCCGAGCGCTGGCTGGACTCGCTGGGCGACGTGCTGGCCGCCGCAAACGCGCCCTGCTACGTCGTCACCGAGCGGCTCGCCGAGCAGGTGACCGGCTTCCACGTGCACCGGGGCGCGCTGGCCTCGCTGGTACGGCGGCCGCTGCCGGCGCTGGGCGACGTGCTCGCGGGCGCCCGCACCGTCCTGGTGCTCGAGGACATCGTCGACCACACCAACGTGGGCGCGATCTTCCGCAGCGGTGCGGCGCTGGGCTGCGACGCCGTCCTGCTCTCGCCGCGGTGCGCCGACCCCCTCTACCGGCGCGCGGTCAAGGTGGCGATGGGGGCGGTCTTCGCGGTGCCGTGGACCAGGCTCCCCGACTGGTACGACGCGCTCCCGACCCTCTCTGGACTCGGCTTCACGACCGTGGCGCTGACGCTCGCCGACGACGCGGTCGAGGTGGAGCAGGCGGTGGCGGGCGTCGACCGGCTCGCGCTGATCCTCGGCACCGAGGGCCACGGCCTCTCCGAGCGCTGGCAGCAGGCGGCGGACCGGCGGGCGATCATCCCGATGCGGGCCCGCCACAACTCGGCGATTGATTCCCTCAACGTCGCCGCCGCCAGCGCGGTGGCGGCCTACATCGCGGCGCGCCGCTGACGCGTCGGCGTCTTTGTCGGTGGCGCCGTTTAGGCTTGTTTTCGCCAGTCGGCCCACGATCCTCGGGAAGGAACCCATGTCCACCCCATACGACCAGAACCCCTACGAGACGCCAGGCCAACCGCCGTACTCGGTCGGCACCGCCCTGTCCTGGGCCTGGGACCGGTTCCGGGCCAACCCGCTGCCGTTCGTGCTCCTGGGCCTGCTGATGTTCGTCGTCAGCGTCGCGGTGTCCCTGCCCTTCGGCGTGCTGAACGCCTTCAACCCGGCCATGGTCGACACGCAGGATCCCAACTCGATCGACATCACCTCCGCGTTCACCACGGTGGGCTTCTCTCTCACCCAGACGATCGGCCAGATGCTGTCCTCCCTGGTCAGCATGATCTTCTCCGCGGCGCTGATCAAGGGCGCCCTCGACACCACCCGGGGCGCGCAGGTGACGCTCGGGACGATGTTCGAGGGTCTGCCATGGCTGCACGTGATCCTGGCGGGCATCATCGTGTCGATCGCCTCGACGATCGGCTTCTTCCTCTGCGTCCTGCCCGGCTTCATCGTGCTGCTGTTCTGCATGTGGGTGAACTACTTCATCGTCGGGCGCGGCGAGGACGCGATCACGGCGCTGAAGTCGAGCTTCAACCTGGTCAAGCAGCGGGCGGGCGAGAGCATCATCGCCGCCATCTTGGCCTTCGTAGTCGTTCTCGTCGGCGCGTGCCTGTGCGGCGTGGGCCTGCTCGTGGCCGTGCCGCTCAGCGTGCTGATGCTGGGCTGGAGCTGGCGGACCCTGCTCGGGGAGCCGGTCGCCTGAGGCGTCAGGCCGCCGGCCAGCCCTCGGGGTAGTTCGCCGCGGCGCCGTCGTGCGCCTTGGTGAGCTTCTTGCGTTGCCTGGTCGGCAGCCGGTCGCCGAAGACCCGGCCCAGCGTGTGGTCGGTCTCGTGCTGCAGGCAGCGGGCGAGCAGTCCGTCGCCGGTGACGGTGACCGGGTTGCCGTGCTCGTCGGTGCCGGTGACGGTCGCCGTGTCGGGCCGCGCCAGCGGCGCGTAGGCGCCGGGGAAGGAGAGGCAGCCCTCGTCGGTGTCGTCGAGCCGCCGGTCGCGTCCCTCCGGTACGACGACCGCGGGGTTGCACACCACGCCCGTGTGCCGTTCCCCGGAGTCGTCCGGGCAGTCGTAGACGAAGAGCGCCAGGTCGACCCCGATCTGGCAGGCCGCGAGCCCGACGCCGTCCGCGGCGTACATCGTCACCCACATGTCGGCGATCAGCTGGTGGAGCTCGTCGTCCCAGGCGGTCACGGGGCGCGCCGGCCGGTGCATGACGGGGGATCCCCAGCGGGTGATCGGGCGGACGGTGCCGGTGAGGCCCTCGGAGTCGGTCACGCCCGGAACTGTAGTCGCCGATCGCGTCCCGCGAAGCACTGACAAGCCCCGCGGCAGGTCGTATGCTCGGAAGCGGATCGCCGGCTCACACTTTGACACGCCCGGCGCACACCACGACGGCCCTGTCCTACCCCCGTGGAGGACAGGGCCGTCGGGTTGGCTCCCTGACGCAAGACCCCGCGTCGTTGGGATCAATCCTGCGCGACCGCGGGCGGTGGCGACTCCGTCGTTCTACCTGAGTGCCCCTGAGTACGGGTGCTCAAACGCCCCCGCCTCCTCAGAGCACGACGGCTCCGGCGCCCGCTGAGGGGGTCGCGCCGAGGAGCTGTACGGCGGGGAGCGCGGCCCTGATCCGGTCGGCGACCCGCGCGGCGTCCGCCTCGCGCACCAGCGCGATCGCGGAACCCCCGAAGCCGCCGCCGGTCATCCGGGCGCCGAGCGCCCCGGCATCGAGCGCCGCCTCGACAACCGTGTCCAGCTCGGCGCAGGAGACCTCGTAGTCGTCGCGCAGCGACTCGTGCGAGCGGACCCAGGCATCCCCGACCCCGGCCCAGTCTCCGACCGCCATCGCCCGGACGACCTCGTCCACCCGGTCGTTCTCGGTGAGGACGTGGCGCACCCTGTTCCGCAGCGTGCCCGCGGGGAGCCTGGCCAGGTCTTGCTCGGTCGCCTCCCTGAGGCTGGCGACGCCGAGCGTTTCCGCGGCCTCCCGGCACTCCGCGCGGCGGGTCGCGTAGCCGCCGTCCGCGTGAGCGTGCTCGACCCTGGTGTCGGCGACGAGCACCTGGTAGCCGTCGCGGGCGAGGGGCAGCGGGACGACCTCGACCTCGACCGACTCGTCGGCGAAGTCGAGCCGCAGCGCCGTCTCCGGTACGGCGAGCGTCACCGCCGTCTGGTCGAGCCCGCCGGTCGGGGCGCCGACGATCTCGGTCTCGGCTCGGATGCCGGCAGCCAGGACTTCGCGTCGTACCTCGTCGGTGAGGTCCTTGCCGATCAGCGCGGCGATCGCGGCGCCGACCGAGCACTCCAGAGCGGCCGAGCTCGAGAGCCCCGCGCCGAGCGGCACGTCGGAGTCGATATGGACCCGGAAGCCCGGGACGTCCCAGCCCGCCTCGCGCAGCGCCCAGGCGGTGCCCGCGACGTACCCGGTCCAGCCCGCGGGTGCGCCGGGGGCGACGTCGTCCAGGTGAACTGTTGTTTGCTTGCCGCCGGGGTCCTGGGCGCTCGTCAGCACAATCGTGTTGTCGTTCTTAACTGGCGCGAGCGTCGCCCAGGTGCGGTGGGGGAGCGCCATCGGCAGGCACAGGCCGCCGTTGTAGTCGGTGTGCTCCCCGATCAGGTTGACCCTGCCCGGCGCCCAGCCCACGACGCGCCCGGTCGGCCTCGGGCCCGGATTGATCATCGGGCAAGCCTAGTGCGCCCGCGGTACGACGCCGAGTCGGCTCAAAAGTGCACGAGAATCACGCCGAGTCGGCGCAAACATGCACGAAAATCACGCCGAGTCGGCTCTAAAATACGCTGGCACGCGCCGCGTGTAGGCGCGGAGCTGGATAGGTTGCAGCCGTGCGCTTCCTCCACGACGCCCAGCCCGCCCACGACCTGACCTACGACGACGTGTTCATGGTCCCGCGGCAGTCGAGCGTCGCC
This sequence comes from Nocardioides sp., assembly GCA_039812025.1. Taxonomy (GTDB): domain Bacteria; phylum Actinomycetota; class Actinomycetes; order Propionibacteriales; family Nocardioidaceae; genus Nocardioides. Next base: position 8,762 of record JBDHZS010000021.1, read on the forward strand.
AGCCGGTACGACGTGGACCTCGCGACCAGCGACGGGACGGGCGCCACGATCCCGCTGGTGGTCGCCAACATGACCGCGATCGCGGGCAAGCGGATGGCCGAGACAGTCGCGCGCCGGGGCGGGCTGACGGTGATCCCGCAGGACATCCCGGTCTCGGTGGTGGGCGATGTGGTCGCCTTCCTCAAGCGGCGCCACCTGCGCTTCGACACCCCGATCGAGCTGCGCCCGGACCAGACGGTGGCGGAGGCGCTGGCGCTGATCCCCAAGCGCGCGCACCGGGCCGCGGTCGTCGTCGAGGACGGTCGTCCGGTCGGGGTCGTCGCGGAGCGGGACTGCCGCGAAGTGGATCGGTTCGCCCAGGTCAGGCGGGTGATGGGCCCCATCGCGGTCCAGGTCTCCGAGACCGCGGACCCGCGCGAGGTCTTCGACCGGCTGGACGCGACCGCGCACGCCCCGCTCGCCGTGGCGGTCGACGCGGACGGCCGGATGGTCGGTGTCCTGACGAGGCTCGGCGCGCTGCGGGCGACCCTCTACCGGCCCGCCGTCGACCCCGAGGGCCGGCTGCTCGTGGCGGCCGCGATCGGCGTCAACGGCGACGTCGCGGCCAAGTCGGCCGCGCTGCTCGAGGCGGGCGTCGACTGCCTGGTGGTCGACACCGCCCACGGCCACCAGGACCGGATGGTCGAGGCGCTGCGCGCGGTCCGCTCGGTGTCGTCGACGGCGCTGGTCGCGGCAGGCAACGTCGTCTCCGCCGAGGGCACCAGGGACCTGATCGCCGCCGGCGCGGACATCGTCAAGGTCGGGGTCGGCCCCGGCGCGATGTGTACGACGCGCATGATGACCGGCGTCGGACGACCGCAGTTCTCGGCGGTCCTCGAGTGCGCCGAGGCCGCGCGTGACCAGGGCAAACACGTGTGGGCCGACGGGGGAGTGCGCCACCCCCGCGACGTCGCGCTCACCCTGGCTGCGGGGGCGTCGGCGGTGATGATCGGCTCCTGGTTCGCCGGCACCCACGAGTCCCCGGGCGACCTGCTGGCCGATGCGGACGGCAGGCCGTTCAAGCAGTCCTTCGGGATGGCGTCGGCCCGGGCGGTCGCCGGGCGCACGTCGTCGGAGTCGTCGTACGACCGCGCGAAGAAGGGCCTCTACGAGGAGGGCATCTCGTCCTCGCGGATGTACCTCGACCCCGCCCGGCCCGGCGTCGAGGACCTGATCGATCAGATCTGCTCGGGCCTGCGCTCCGCCTGCACGTACGCCGGCGCCCGCTCCCTCGCGGAGCTCGCCGACCGCGCCGTGGTCGGCATCCAGAGCGCCGCGGGCTTCCACGAGGGGCGCCCGCTCGCCCAATCCTGGTGACCGGCCCGCCCACATCGTGGGAACTCACGCATCGCCGGACGGGGGAGTCGATACGTTGCCCGAGTCCGGCTTCGGGGCCCCTCCCTGTCGTCGTACACGTCCGCGAATCCGGTGGCAGGAGGCAGCAGGAATGAAACTCAGCAAGCAGTCCGAGGAGATTGTGGCGGCGACGGCGGGGGTCGTCGCAGAGCATGCAGAGCAGATCACGAGCACGTTCTATCCGGACATGTTCGGCGCGCATCCCGAGCTGATGCGGGTCTTCAACAAGGCCAATCAGGCCATCGGCGAGCAGCCGAAGGCGCTGGCCGCCTCGGTGGTCGCCTATGCGGTGTCGCTGATCGACCCGGACGCGCCGGACTTCGACCCGATCATGCAGCGGATCGCCCACAAGCACGTGTCGCTCGGGATCCGCGCGCAGGAATACACGATCGTCGGCCACCACCTGATGAAGGCCGTCGGCACGGTGCTCGGCGATGCGGTCACGCCCGAGGTGGCGGCCGCCTGGGACGAGGTCTACTGGCTCTTCGGCTGCGCGCTGATCGCCGAGGAGGCGAAGCTCTACGCGCTGGCGGGCACCGACCCGGAGCACCCGTGGCGCAAGTACCGCGTGGTCGAGCGGTTCGAGGAGTCCGAGGATGTCTTCTCCCTGCTGCTGGCGCCGGTCGGCGGCGAGGTGCCGGCGCACGCGACGGGGCAGTACGTCGCCATCGCCGTCGATCTCCCGAGCGGTGAGCGGCAGCCAAGGCAGTACACGATCTCCTCCGGCCCGCGCGGGGACACGCTCCGCGTCACGATCAAGCGGGTGGCCGGCATGGACGGCGCGCCCGACGGGCAGGTGTCGACCTGGCTGCACGAGAACGCTCGCCCGGGTACGACGCTGGACGTCTCCCAGCCCTGCGGCGACCTGGTGCTGGACGAGTCCGACGCGCCGCTGGTCCTGGTCTCCGCGGGCATCGGCATCACCCCGATCGCCGCGATCATGGAGGACCTTTCGAGGCGCCAGCCCGACCGGAAGGTCCGGCTCTTCCACGCCGACAAGTCCCACGAGCACCACGCGCTCTACGCCAGCCTGCGCCGCCAGGTGCTCGCGATGTCGGACGCCAAGGCGCAGAACTGGTACGAGTCCGACGCCGACTCCGCACCCACGCTTCATCCCGCCCGCGAGGGCTTCATGGACCTCTCCGACATCGAGGTGCCCGCCGATGCGGTGGTCTTCATGTGCGGCCCCCTGGAGTTCATGCGCGACGCCCGGCTCTCGCTGATCGACAAGGGCATCTCCAGCGAGCGGATCCACTACGAGGTGTTCGGCCCGGACCTGTGGGCTCAGAACCCCGACTCCGCCGGCTGACGGCGGGCAGCAGGGCGCCCGTCGTACCGCAACTGGTCTCATTTGGCAGTTCTGTTCCGCAACTGGTCTTATATGGCAGGAATACTGGCGAGTAACCTGCCCATATAAGACCAGTTGCGGATGTGGCGGGGCATTTGCCACCAGTTGCGGATCGTACGACGCGCGGGCAGGCGGCCGGGTCCGCTCAGGAATGCACCGCGGTGCGTCGAGGTACGGCGAGCAGCAGCGCCCCGAGGCACGCCCAGCCGACGAGGATGAGCAGCGGCTGGGCGGCCGCGGCGCCGTCGAAGTAGGCGGTCGAGCGCAGCGCCTGGCCGATGGCGCCCGGAGGCAGCCACTGGCCGAGCGTGCTCCACCCCTCGGGCAGCAGCTCGGGCGCGGAGCCGATCGCTGAGAACGGGTTGCCGAGCAGCAGCATCACCGCCACGCCCAGGCCGAGTCCAGGCATCCCCAACACGTTCCGCAGGCCGATCAGGGGCAGCGCGATCGCGGCGATGCCCAGGGCGACGACGGAGGCGTTCACGAGGAACGAACCCTCCAGCGCCTCGAGCCAGAGCTGGAGCACGGAGGTCAGGGCCAGTCCGGCCAGGACGGCGACAGCGAAGACGGCGGTCAGTTGCCGGCCCCTCCCCGCGATGCCGAGCGACACGAGCGCGGCGGTCGCGATGCCGCCCAGCACCAGGGGCAGCGCGCCGGCCCCGAACACGGCTCCCCGCGGGTCGCCGTCCGGCAGCGGGACGACCTCGGTCACGGTCGGCGGCGCCGTGTTGGCCTCGACCGGCATGGCCGACACGCCCTGCGTCAGGAGCTGGGCGACGAGAGGGCTGGCGGCCGGCGCGGTGAGCAGCTCGGTGCCCTCGGGAGCGAGCACGAGGGCGCCGTACACCTCCCTGTCCTCGATCGCCGCCACCGCGGCCTCGCGGGAGTCGAGGACCGTGACGTCGAAGGCGTCGTCGGCGGTGAGCCGGGTCTCGATGGCCGCGGTCGCCTGCTCGGGCCCGACCAGCGCGATGGGGACGTCGCGGGGCGCCAGCTGCGACGAAGGCCAGGCGAAGGCGACGAGCAGCAGGCTGAGCAGCGCGGTGAGCCCCAGCGCCAAGCCGGCGACGCGGGCCCAGGAACCGGTGGGCTGGTGGGCGGTGGTGGCCATGATCCCTCCTAAAAGGAACGTTCGTTCTGTATAGGTCCAGCCTGCGCGCTCGCCGTACCCGTTGTCAAGAAGGAATGTTCGTTTTAGAGTCTGGGGTCATGCCCCGCGTCTCCGAAGCGCACCGTGCCGCCCGCCGCGACCAGATCCTGTCCGCCGCGATGCGGTGCGTCGCCCGGGACGGCTTCCACAAGACGACCATGGCGGACGTGATCGCCGAGTCGGGCGCCTCCGCGGGCGCCGTCTACGGCCACTTCGCCAACAAGGCGGAGCTGATCAGGACGATCGCGCACACGGCGGTCTCAGGCTTCGCGGCCCTGCTCGACGAGCGGACGCAGGGGGAGGAGCCGATCGATCCCGCCGACATCCTGGAGTTGCTCGTCTTGCACATCGAGCGGCTCGCGACGACGTACGACGTCGACGTCACCCGGATCGCCGTCCAGGCGTGGGCGGAAGCGCTCCGCGACGAGGACGTGCGCGCGTTGGTCGAGCGCGAGCTCGGCGGGGTCCGGGAGCGGTGGCAGGTCGCCCTGCGGCGGTGCCAGCGCGACGGCACGCTCGACCCCACCGCCGATCCGGCTGCCGTCGCCGCGGTGCTGGCCGGGCTGATGCCCGGCTTCGTGATCCAGCGGTTGATGCTCGGCGGCCTCACCTCCGCGTCGTACGTCGAGGGCTTCCGCGCGCTGCGCCGTCCTCCGACCTCCGGTTAGAGTCCCCTGGTGCTGCTGGGGCCTGACGATCCGCTCCCGGCCCGGCCGCGGCGGGTGGCGATCGCGGGCGTCACCGGGTCCGGCAAGACGACCCTCGCCGGTCGGATCGCGCAGGCCCTCGATGTGCCGCACGTCGAGATCGACGGGCTGCACTGGGGCCCGGGCTGGACTCCGCGCGAGGAGTTCCTCGACGACGTCCGCGCCCTCGCGGCGTGGGACCGGTGGGTCACCGAGTGGCAGTACAGGGCCGCGCGCCCGATCGTGCTCAAGCGCGTGGACCTGATGGTCTGGCTCGATCTGCCCTACCGTCGTACCCTCGCCCAGCTCGTGCGACGGACGCTCCTGCGCCGAGTACGCCGCGAGCAGCTGTGGCACGGCAACGTCGAGCCGCCGCTGCGCACCATGCTCTCCGACTCCGACCACATCCTGCGCTGGTCCTGGCGGACGCGTCGTCGGTACGCCGGTCTGCCGGCTCAGATCGAGGCAGCCCGGCCCGGGCTCCCGGTCGTGCGGCTGACGAGTCGCCCCGAGGTCGACCGGTGGGTGGCGCTGCTCGCCGCCCGGGGCGATGAGACACAGCTGTAACGCGCCGTGAACATGCCCGTCAGATTCGCCCGCCATGCTCGGACTTGAACGATCCAAGTCGGCATTTGGAGGGCACCATGGAGGATCCCGACACCACCCTGGCCGCGCGCCGGGCCCACGCTGAGGCCGAGCGCATGCTCCGCGCCGGCGTCCTGCTCGACGCCCGCAGCGACCTCGAGGGAATCGCCGCGATGGCCGAGCATTTCCGTGACGCCGCCCGCTGGTCCGCCTGAGCCGCCTCAGCCGAATCGCTTGGAAGGCTGGCCCACAGCATCGCCCATCGGGGCGCCTGGGCGGGCGGTACGCCACGTATTGACCATGGCCTCGATCTCGGCGTCTAAGGCGTCGGGGTTCTCGCGGCGCAGCTTGGTGCGGTACATGAGCTGGCCGAACTCGAACATGTCGAGCACGGCCCGGATGCGTGCTGCCTCAGCCGAGTCGGTCATGTCGCCAGCGTAGCCAGTCCGGCGGCGTGATACGTGCCGCTGCGGCGCGGCTTCGCCGAGGTAGGCGGGCGGAGCGGCGCTCTCCCCGGCGTACACACCTCGAAGAGTGATGCTCGACCCACACTTCTCTCACTCGTCGTCGGTGAAGATTGACGGCTCGGCGAGCAACCTGGCCAAGGCGGGCTTGTACCGGACCGGTCTGTCGAGAAAGGCCTGGAACTCGGCCCACGCGACGTCATCGAGGAAGAAGACCCGGCGGTCCGCGAGCGCATCTCGAGCAACATGTCAGATGCTGGCGATCAGGTCCAGGTCGATGACGAGCGCTCGGCCACACGCCCGCACCTCGACAACGCCCTCGGTGTAGGTGCCGGTGGCGCGGTAGACCCCAGACTCGAGCACGAACGTCGTGAGCTGGCGGGCGTCGTGATCGAGGATCCAGTACTCGCCGATCCCTGCGAGCGCATACTCGTGGAGTTTCGTCACATGGTCCACGGTTCGCGAGCCCTCGGAGACGACCTCGACGACGAGCCGCACCTGGCTCGCGGTGAACCTGGCTTGGGTGGCGGCCGCGCCGCGCTCGACGATCAGGACATCGGGAGCCCGCACTGTCGCGGAGGGGCCTCCGCTGAGGACGACCTCCGCGTCCTGGGTCACCACGAGGCCCGGAAGATCGAGCTGGGTGAGCAGTCCGAACAGCCGACCCATGACGATCTGGTGACGTGGGGTCGGCTTGGGGGCCACGACGAGCACTCCCTCGACGAGTTCGACATGGTGACGCCCGTCGACCGGGAGCCGCTCCCAATCCGACAGGCCCAGGAGCCGGTCGGGGTAGTGGGCCGTCGTCGACATATCCCGAGCCTACCCGTCACTGGGCCAGAGTCAGTTGAACAACCCATCGAGCCCCAGGGCGGCGGCGAGCGCGAAGTCGACGGACCTCATGGTGCGCGGCGACAGCCCGCCGATCACCCTGACGATCTCGTCCTCATAGAGGGGGAGGATGTCGTCGCACACGACCCGTCCAACAAGCACTTCGCGTTCGAGTTCGACGATGCTGGGGATTGACGGCTTCGCGCTTGTCGTCAGCCTCGCCCCGAGCACATCGCCCAAACGGCGGTTTCGCCGATTGTTGGAGACGACCACGAACAGCTTCGGCTCGTCGAGACCGATCTCTGCGCGCACGACCTGACCCCGTGCGAGTGGCCAGGTCACGACTCGTCAGCCCATCCGGGACGGCGGCGCCGCGCAACGGCCTTCCGAGTGGCAACGTCCCGCTCGGCCGCCATCTCCTCGTAACCCGCCTCCTCCACACGCTCCAGCACTGCCTTCACGCCCGCCTCCCAGACGGCGTGCAGGACTGCGGCCTCACTGCTGGTCTCGCTGATGCTCGACCCAGCCAGATCGGCAAGCGCGGCTCGGTGTGACGGCGAACGACGAAGGACGGAGAGATCACGCAGGTCGCGCTCGCTCAGCGGCAGCGACTTCCGGGTCGGTCGGTCAGTGATCTCCATGCAGCATATTCTGCCGCACTGGAACGCTGCATACAACCGCGGCGTGCGTCTGCTCCCAGAAGCGACTGACCCCCATCCCTCGCAGGGAGGGATGGGGGTCAGCGTGCGTGTCCGAGGGGGGACTTGAACCCCCACGCCCGTTAATAGGGCACTAGCACCTCAAGCTAGCGCGTCTGCCAATTCCGCCACCCGGACGAGTGCGATCCGGACTGTAGCAAAGCGCGCCGCACACCGCCGCATCGGCGGGTGGCACCATGGCGGCATGACGCAGACCGCCTACGACCCGGCCGCCGACGTGGTCGAACTGTGCCGTGACCTGATCCGGATCGACTCCTCCAACTACGGCGACGGCGAGGGCCCGGGGGAGCGGCTGACGGCCGAGTACGTCGCCACCCAGCTCGCCGACGCGGGCATCGAGCCGGAGATCTTCGAGCCCGAGCCGGGGCGCACCAACGTGCTCGCGCACTGGGGCGGTACGACGGGCAGCGGGCTGCTGATCCACGCCCACCTCGACGTCGTACCGGCCGCCGCCGAGGACTGGTCCGTGCACCCCTTCAGCGGCGAGGTCCAGGACGGCATGGTCTGGGGCCGCGGCGCGGTCGACATGAAGGACTTCAACGCGATCCTGCTCTCGGCCCTCAAGGCCCGGGCCGCGGCCGGGGCAGTCCCCGCGCGGCCGATCGCGCTCTGCTTCACCGCCGACGAGGAGGCCGGCGGCCACCACGGCGCCCAGCACGTGGTCGAACAGCGCCCGGAGTTCTTCGACGGCGTCAGCGACGCGGTCGGCGAGGTCGGCGGCTTCAGCGCGACCGTGCGCGGCAGGCGGCTCTACCTGATCCAGGCGGCCGAGAAGTCGATGGCGTGGATGCGGCTCACCGCCCGCGGCACCGCCGGCCACGGCTCGATGATCAACCCCGACAACGCGGTCACCCGGCTGACCTCCGCGGTCGCGCGGATCGGCAGTCACCGGTGGCCGGTGCGGCTGACGCCCGCGATGGAGGTGCTGCTCGCGACGGTCGCAGACATGGCCGGCACCGAGGCGACGCCGGAGAACGCCGAGGCGCTGATCGAGGAGTTCGGCGACGCCGCCCGGATGCTCGGTGCCGTCATCCGCAACACCGCAAACCCGACCGTGCTCGACGCCGGCTACAAGACCAACGTCATCCCCACCACCGCCTCCGCGCGCATCGACGGGCGCGCACTCCCGGGCTTCGAGGACGAGTTCTTCGACACCATCCGGGAGCTGTGCGGCGACGGCATCGAGGTGGAGTTCGAGTCCAAGCAGGACGCCTGGGAGACGCCGTACGACGGCCAGGTCGTCGACGCGATGACCCGGTCGCTGCTCGCGGAGGACCCCGACGCGGTGGTCGCGCCGTTCCTGATGAGCGGCGGCACCGATGCCAAGCACTTCCGCAAGCTCGGGATGCGCAGCTACGGCTTCACCCCGCTGCGGCTGCCGCCGGACATCAACTTCACCGCCCTCTTCCACGGCGTCGACGAGCGCGTCCCGGTCGACAGCCTGGAGTTCGGCGCGCGGGTGATGGACCGCTTCCTCGACGAGGTCTAGCCTCGCTCTAGGCGTGAGCCAGGTATACTCACCCCATGAGTAAGCGCCTCCAGGTCGTCATGGACGACGCCGAGTACGCCGCGACCGAGGCGGCTGCCCGGCGTGAGGGCGAAACGGTCTCCCAGTGGGTGCGTCAGGCCCTGCGGCACGCCAGGCTGCAGCAACCCAAGGCCGACCAGGCGCGGAAGCTGGCGGTCCTGCGCGCGGCCGGCGACCACGCCTTTCCTACCGGTGACATTGACGAGCTCCTCGACGAGACCGCCCGCGGATACTTGTCGTGACGGTCTTCGTGGACGCGAACGTGGTCATGTACCTGATCGGCGCGCCGCATCCGAATCGCGACCGCTCCCAGGCGCTCCTCGATCAGCTGATCCTGGGCGACACGCGCTTGGTGACGGATGCCGAGGTGTTCCAAGAGATCCTGCATCGCTACGCCGCGATCAACCGGCCGGAAGCCATCGATCCGGCCTTCGCCACGCTCTCAGGGGTCGTCGATGACGTCTTCGAGATCGACATGGCAGCCATCACGGCGGCGAAGGCGCTGGTGCTCGATGGCGTGGGGGCGCGAGACGCACTCCATGTCGCGACCATGCGCGCGAACGAGGTCTCTCGAATCCTCACCTTCGACCGAGGATTCGATCGCTTCGCCGATCTGGAGAGGCTGTCCTGAGGGCAGCCTAGAGGTTCCAGAAGATCTGCCGCTGCCGGATGATCTTGCGGCGCAGTACGACGCGGCGCGTTCCGTCGTGGGAGATCCGGACCCGGTCCAGCTCCCAGCCGCCGTGCTCGGCGCGGTCGGTGAGCATCCGGGTCACGACCGAGCGGCTGAAGTCGCGCGGGATCACGATCCGCTCGAACTCCCACTCCACCCCGCGGCCCGGCGCCCTGCGATCGGCCCGGGGCATCGCTCACGCCCCCGACACGTCGTCGAGTGCCTCCGCGATCTCCGCGGGCAGGCTCTTGTCCTCGGTGGCCAGTGCCGGGGCGAGTTGCGCCGCCGTACGCGCCCCCACGATCGGCGCGGTCACGCCCTCGCGGTCGCGCACCCAGGTCAGCGCCACCTCCAGCGGCTTCCAGCCGAGCCCTTCGGCCGCGGCGCAGACCGCCTCGGTCACCCGCTGGCCGCGCTCGTCGAGGTAGGCGTTGACGAAGCCCGCCAGCGCGTTCGACGCGCCCCGGGAGTCCGCGGGCGTGCCGCCGCGGTACTTGCCCGTCAGCGCCCCCCGCCCCAGCGGCGACCACGGCAGCACCCCGAGCCCGAGCGCCCGCGCAGCCGGCAGCACCTCCGCCTCCACGCGCCGGTTGAGCAGCGAATACTCCACCTGCGTCGACGCCAGCGGCGTCCGGCCGGCCACCGCCTGCTGCCAGGTCGCCGCCCGCCCGGTCTGCCAGCCGCTGTAGTTCGAGATCCCGACGTACGACGCGCGGCCGCTCTTCACGGCGTACTCCAGCGCCGTCAAGGTCTCCTCCAGCGGCGTCTCGTCGGACCACACGTGCACCTGCCAGAGGTCGACGTGGTCCAGGCCGAGGCGCTCCAGGGAGGCGTCCAGTTCGCGCAGCATCGTGCCGCGGGAGACGTCGACGACTCGGCCGCCGCGGCGCCGCGAGACCCCGGCCTTGGTGGCGATCACCAGCTCGTCGCGGCCGCCCAGCTCGGCGACGAGCCGCCCGATCAGGGCCTCCGACGAGCCGCCGCCGTATCCCGCAGCGGTGTCGATCAGCGAGCCGCCCGCCTCCACGAACGACCGCAGCTGCTCGCGCGCCTCGTGCTCGTCGGTGTCCTGCCCCCAGGTCATCGTGCCGAGCCCGAGCCGGGAGACCTGGAGGCCGGTGTGACCAAGCCGACGACGCTGCATAGGCGCAATCTAGACGACAAGGCCGCCCGAACGGCCGGGCGGCACTAGGCTGGCGCGTCGTGATCGACCTTCTCAAGGCCGTGTTCCTCGGCACGCTGCAGGGACTGACCGAGTTCCTCCCGATCTCCAGCAGCGCGCACCTGCGGATCTTCCCGGAGCTCTTCGGTTGGGGCGACCCCGGCGCGGCGTTCACCGCCGTCATCCAGATCGGCACCGAGCTCGCCGTGCTGATCTACTTCCGCCACGACATCTGGCGGATCGGCTCGGCCTGGGTCAGGGCGCTGGTCAAGCCCGAGCTGCGCGGCCACACCGACGCGAAGATGGGCTGGTTTATCATCATCGGCTCGCTGCCGATCGTGATCCTGGGCATCGCGCTGAAGGACGTCATCGAGAAGGACTTCCGCAACCTGTGGATCGTCGGCACGATGCTCATCGTGCTCGGCATCGTGCTCGGCGTCGCGGACCGGATCAGCGCCTCGAACAAGAAGATCACCTCCCTCGGGCTGCGCGACGCGATCCTGATGGGACTGGCGCAGGCGTGCGCGCTGATCCCCGGCGTCTCCCGCTCGGGCGCCACGATCTCGATGGGCCGCTTCCTCGGCTACGAGCGCGAGGCCGCCACCCGCTACGCCTTCCTGCTCGCGATCCCGGCCGTCGTCGGCGCGGGCCTCTTCGAGCTCAAGGAGATCCCGCACGGCGAGAACAGCTACGGCTGGGCGCCGACCATCCTGGCCACGGTGGTCAGCTTCGTCGTCGGGTACGCCGCCATCGCCTGGCTGCTGCGCTACGTCTCCACCAACTCCTACCTGCCCTTCGTGCTCTACCGGATCGGACTCGGCGGGCTGACCCTCACGCTGCTCGCCGCGGGCGTCCTGGCCCCCTGATCGCGCCCCCGGCGGGTCCTGGCCCACCGCTCGCGCCCCCCGGCGGGGTAGTCCCCAACGTTTCGCAGGGGTTACTCGCGCGTAACCCCTGCAGAACGTTGGGGACTACCCCAGGTCGGGGGCTAGGGTCGGCCGCGTGGTCACCCTCCTGCTCGTGCGGCACGGGCGCACGACCGCCAACGCCTCGGGGCTGCTGGCCGGTCGGAGCCCGGGGGTCCGACTCGATGCCACCGGCCGGTCACAGGCCGCCGCCGCCGCGGCGCGGCTCGCCGGGGTCGAGCTGGCCGCAGTCGTCTCCAGCCCGCGGGCCCGGTGCCGGGAGACGGCCCGCGCCCTCTCGCAGCCGGTCCAGGTCGACCCCGGGCTCGACGAGTGCGACTACGGCGAGTGGACCGGGCGGCCGATCAAGGAACTGGCCGAGCTCGAGTTGTGGCGCGTCGTACAGGAGCAACCGTCGGCGGCGGTCTTCCCCGGCGGCGAGTCGCTGCGCGGGATGCAGGATCGCGCGCTGGAGGCGGTACGACGCCGCAACCGCGAGTTCGACGCAGGGGCGGTGTGGGTCGCCGTCAGTCACGGCGACGTCATCAAGGCGATCCTCGCGGACGCGCTTGGGACGCACTTCGACTCCTTCCAGCGGATCCACGTCGACCCGGCCTCGGTCTCGATCGTCGCCTACGGGGCCGCGCGCCCCGTCGTACTCGGCCTCAACACGCACGCCGGCGACCTCGGATGGGTCGGTCGCACAGCGATCAGCAAGGTGGGCGGCGAGGTGGGCGGCGGCGGGGGCCCGGCGTAGGTTGGGAACCATGCCCGTCGTCCACGAGTTCGACCCGCCGGAGCGGTTCGTCGCGGGCACCGTCGGCCCGCCGGGGAGCCGCACCTTCTACCTCCAGGCGCGTTCCGGGAACAGGCTGGTCAGCGTCACGGTCGAGAAGCAGCAGGTCGAGGTGCTGGCCGACCGGATGGGCGAGGTGCTCGAGCAGGTCGACCCCGCCGCGAGCGGGAACGGCGACAACGAGCCGCTGGAGAGCCCGATCGACGCCGAGTTCCGGGTCGGCACGATGACCCTGTCGTGGGACCAGGACGCCGAGCGGGTGGTGATCGAGCTGTTCCGCTTCGAGGAGCCCGAGGCCGAGGAGCTGATGCTCGTGCGGCTGCCGACCGGCCAGGCGCGGGGGTTCATCGAGCGCGCCCAGCGGGTGGTGAGCGCGGGCCGCCCTGACTGCCCGTTCTGCGGCGGTCCCGTCGATCCGGACGGGCACCTGTGCGTGCGCGCCAACGGCTTCCGACGCCGCCAGTGATCCTGCACGCGCGGGTGCTGCCCGCCTCCAACGCTACCTTCGTCGGCGAGCTCGACGGCCGCCGCGTCGTCTACAAGCCGGTCGCGGGGGAGCGGCCGCTGTGGGACTTCCCCGACGGTACGCTGGCCTCGCGCGAGGTGGCGTCGTACGTCGTCAGCGAGGCGCTGGGCTGGGACATCGTGCCGCGGACCTGGCTCGGCGACGGCCCGCTCGGGGCCGGCATGCTCCAGGAGTGGCGCGAGCCCGACCCGGAGTCGTGCGCGGTCGACGTCGTCCCCGCCGACGAGCTGCCCGCCGGCTGGCGACACGTCTTCGACGGCCTCGACGGCGACGACCGGCCGGTCAGCCTGGTCCACGAGGACACCCCCGCGCTCCGGCGGATGGCGATCTTCGACGTCGTCGTCAACAACGCCGACCGCAAGGGCGGGCACGTGCTGGCGATGGCCGACGGGCACCGGTACGGCGTGGACCACGGCCTCACCTTCCACGTCGACCCCAAGCTGCGGACCGTCTTGTGGGGGTGGCTGGGGGAGCCACTCGACGATGCTGAGGCCGAGATCCTCGCGCGGCTGCCCGGGCTGGTCGGCGACCGGCTGGCGTCCTTGCTGGCGCCCGAGGAGGTCGACGCCTTCGCCCGCCGGTGCGTCGCGCTGGCGGCCGAGGGCATGATGCCGACGCCGTCGGGCGAGTGGCCGGCCATCCCGTGGCCGCCGTTCTGAGGTCGGGTCGTTAGGCTCCTGGCATGCGATCTTGGTCGGCGCCCGCGGTGCCGCGGCTCCCGGTGACCGGCCCGGAGGTCCGGCTGCACGACTCCGCGACCCGCGGCGTGGTCACCACCCGGCCGAGCAACAGCACGGCGCGGTTCTACGTGTGCGGGATCACGCCGTACGACGCCACCCACATGGGGCACGCCGCCACCTTCGTCGGCTTCGACCTGCTCAACCGCGCCTGGCGCAGCGCCGGGTACGACGTGCGGTACGTCCAGAACGTCACCGACGTCGACGACCCGCTGCTCGAGCGCGCGGAGCAGACCGGCGAGGACTGGGTGGCGCTGGCCGAGCGGGAGACCGAGCTGCTCCGCGAGGACCTCGTCGCGCTGCGGGTGCTGCCGCCGGCGCACTACATCGGCGCGGTCGAGTCGATCGGGCTGGTCCTCGACCTGATCGCGCGGCTCGACGAGCTGGGCGCGGTCTACTCCGTCGGCGGCGACCTCTACTTCTCGGTCACCGCGGACCCGGCCTTTGGCGCGGTCTCCGGGTGGAGTCGAGACGAGATGCTCGCGGTCTTCGGCGATCGCGGCGGGGACCCGGACGTGCCGGGGAAGCGCGACCCGCTCGACTGCCTGCTGTGGCGGGCCGAGCGGCCGGGCGAGCCGGCGTGGCCGAGCCCCTACGGCCCGGGCCGCCCGGGCTGGCACATCGAGTGCACCGCGATCGCGCTCAAGCACCTGGGCGCGGCGTTCGACGTCCAGGGAGGCGGCAGCGACCTGATCTTCCCGCACCACGAGATGTGTGCCGCCGAGGCGCAGGTGGCCGACCCGGCCGTGCCGTTCGCGCTGGCCTACGCGCACGCGGGGATGGTCGGCTACCAGGGCGAGAAGATGTCGAAGTCCAAGGGCAACCTGGTCTTCGTCTCCGCGCTGCGCCGGGCCGGGGTGGATCCGATGGCGATCCGGCTCACGCTGCTCGGCCAGCACTACCGCAGCGACTGGGAGTGGACCGACGCGCTGCTCGCCGAGGCCGGCACCCTGCTGGATCGGCTGCGCAAGGCGGCCGCCCAGGACGCGGGGGCGCCCGCGGGGCCGGTGCTGCGCGCCGTACTCGACGCTCTCGCCGACGACCTCGACGCGCCCGCGGCCGTCGCCGCGCTCGCCGGCTGGGCCGACCGCACCCTCGCCGGCGACGACTCCGACCCCGACGCGGGCAGGCTCGTCCGCGACCTCGCCGACGCCGCCCTCGGCCTCGCCCTCTGACTCTTCCCGCGAGTTCCTCGGAACTGGTCTTGTTTGCCAGGTCTGTTCCGCAACTGGTCTTGGATGGCGCGAATACTCGCCAGTAACCCGGCATATAAGACCAGTTGCGGTTGGGGGCGCCGTTTGAGACCAGTTCCGGGTGAGCGGTGGGTCGAATGAGACCAGTTGCGCGGAGGGTCTGGCGATTCGACTCGGCTCGAATCTAGTCGTCGGCGCCGCGGGAGCGCTTGAGGAACCGCTCGAACTCGCGGGCGATCGCCTCGCCGGAGGCCTCGGGGAGGTCGGCGGTGTCCCGGGTCTCCTCGAGCGCGCGCACGTAGTCGGCGATGTCCTCGTCCTCCTCGGCGAGCTCGTCGACGCCGCGCTCCCAGGCGCGCGAGTCCTCGCCGAGGTCCGCCAGGGGCAGGCTGGTCTCGAGCAGCTCCTCCAGCGCGTTGATCAGCGCCAGCGTGGCCTTCGGGCACGGCGGCGACGCGGCGTAGTGGGGCACCGCGGACCAGTAGGAGACCGCCGGCACGTCCAGCCGCCCGCAGGCGTCGAGCAGCACGCCGACGATCCCGGTCGGCCCCTCGTACGTCGAGTGCTCCAGCGTCAGCCGATCGACCAGGTCCGGCTCGGTCGCCGTGCCGGTCACCGGGATCGGCCGGGTGTGGGGCGTGTCGGAGAGCAGCGCCCCGAGCGTGACGACCAGCGTGCCGCCGAGCTCGTCGACCGCCGCCAGCAGCTCGGCGCAGAACTGGCGCCACCGCATGCTCGGCTCGATCCCGCTGATGAAGATCACGTCCCGCTCCAGCTCCGGGGGAGAGGCGATCGCGAGCTGGGTGGTCGGCCACGTGAGCCGCATGTGCCCGCTGCCGTCGTGGCCCACGGTCGGCCGGTTGACCTGGAAGTCGTAGAACTCCTCGGGGTCCACGGCGCCGATGATCCGCGCGTCCCATGCCTCCATCAGATGCTCGACGGCCCCCGAGGCGGCGTCGCCCGCGTCGTTCCACCCGGCGAACGCCGCGATGACGACCGGGTCGACGAGTTCGCCGACGTCCTCGATCTCGATCACACCTCCAGCCTAGGTCAGGCGGCGCTCAGGAGGGTGAAGCCTTGCCGAGGCGCCAGTAGCCGGAGAACGTGACCTGCGTCTTCGGTACGCCGCGCTCGGCGACCAGGTGGCGTCGTACCCCCGTGGCGAGGGCGCGCTCCCCGACAGCGAAGGCGTACGGCGTGCCCGCGGGCGCCTCGAACGAGGCGACCTCCGGGAGCAGGACGACGCCCGGATCGGCGTCCGGCGAACGGGTCAGCCAGTGCACCTCGACCCCGTCCGGGGCACCGGTCTCCTGCCGGTCGGCGTCGTCGAAGAGCTCCACGAAGGCGTGGCCCACCGCGTCGCGCGGGAGATCGCGCAGGATCCCGGCGACGGCCGGCAGCCCGCTCTCGTCGCAGGCGAGCAGGAACCAGTCCGCGGGCGCCGGCCGCCAGCCGCAGCCCTGGTCGATGAAGGCCACCTCGGTGCCGGCCTCGACGGAGGCGGCCCAGGGCCCGGCGATCCCGGCGTCGCCGTGGACGACGAAGTCGATGTCGACCTCCACCGGGTCGAGCCGGGTCTGGCGGATCGTGTAGTTGCGGATCACCGGGCGGGTCTGCTTCGGGAGCGTCAGGAACTTCAGGTAGCCCTTGACCCCGAAGGGCGGCGCGAGGTTGTCGAAGCGGGTCTCGTCGCGCACCGGGAGCGCGAGCCGGACCCACTGATCGAAGCCGACCGGCCGGAACCGCTGCAGGTCCGGGCCGCCCAGCGTGACCCGGACCATGTGCGGCGTGACCCGCTCCGTGCGCTCGACGACAGCCCTGACGACGCCGGAGTCGGCGTGCGTGACGACGATGTTGCTCATGAAATGAGGATAGCCTTGCCTAACTCACCTCTGGCAGGGCTGGGGCGTCTCCGGGGCCGGGATTCGGCGGCTGTCCCGACGCGGTGTCATATTGCGGAAGCCCCGTCCGGCACCCGGGCGGACCTGACAGGCTGACAGCTCCGCAGCCCCGCCGAGAGGACGTCCCCATGCACCGCCCCGACGCCACCCCGCAGCTATCGGCGATCCTCGCCGAGCGCACGCTGGTGATCGACGGCGCGATGGGGACCTTGATCCAGGCCCACCAGCTCACCGAGGCCGACTACCGCGGGGAGCTCTTCGCCGATCATCACAGCGACCTCAAGGGCGACAACGACCTGCTCAGCCTCACCCGCCCCGAGCTGATCCGCGACATCCACCGCGACTACCTGGCCGCGGGCGCGGACCTCGTGTGCACCAACACGTTCAACGCCACCCGGATCTCCCAGGCCGACTACGGGCTGGAGGACCACTGCTACGAGATCAACCGCGCCTCGGCGGCGCTGGCGCGGGAGGCCGCCGACGAGGCCTCGACCCCCGAGCGCCCGCGGTGGGTCGCCGGCTCGCTCGGGCCGACCACGAAGACCGCGTCGATCAGCCCGGACGTCAACGACCCGGGCGCCCGCAACGTCGGGTACGACGAGCTTGTCGAGGCCTACCTCGAGGCGGCCGCCGGGCTCCTCGACGGGGGCTCGGACCTGCTGCTGATCGAGACGATCTTCGACACCCTCAACGCGAAGGCCGCCATCTTCGCGGTCGAGACCCTCTTCGAGCGCGAGGGACGCCGCTGGCCGGTCATCATCTCCGGCACGATCACCGACGCGTCGGGCCGCACCCTGTCGGGCCAGGTCACCGAGGCGTTCTGGAACTCCGTGCGCCACGCCCGCCCGCTCGCCGTCGGCCTCAACTGCGCGCTGGGCGCCAAGGACCTCCGGCCCTACGTCGCCGAGCTCGGCCGGGTCGCCGACACCTTCGTGGCCGCCCACCCCAACAACGGGCTCCCCAACGCGTTCGGGGAGTACGACGACAGCCCGGAGGTCTTCGGGGAGCTGGTGGGGGAGTTCGCGACCAGCGGCCTGGTCAACCTCGTCGGCGGCTGTTGCGGCACCACCCCGGAGCACATCGCGGCGCTCGTCGAGGTCGCCGCCGACGCCAAGGTACGGCGCCCCGCCGAGGTCGCCCCCGCGATGCGGCTCTCGGGCCTGGAGCCGGTGACGATCACCGAGGAGAGCCTCTTCGTCAACGTCGGGGAGCGCACCAACATCACCGGCTCGGCCCGGTTCCGCCGCCTGATCAAGGACGGCGACTACGACACCGGGCTCACGGTCGCCGCGCAGCAGGTCGAGAGCGGCGCCCAGGTCATCGACGTCAACATGGACGAGGGCATGATCGACGGCGTCGCCGCGATGGACCGGTTCCTCAAGCTGATCGCCTCCGAGCCGGACATCTGCCGGGTCCCGATCATGGTCGACTCCTCGAAGTGGGAGGTCCTCGAGGCGGGCCTGAAGTGCATCCAGGGCAAGCCGATCGTCAACTCGATCAGCCTCAAGGAGGGCGAGGAGCGCTTCGTCGAGCACGCCCGGCTGTGTCGCAAGTACGGCGCCGCCGCGGTCGTCATGGCCTTCGACGAGGAAGGGCAGGCCGACACGCTCGAGAAGCGGCAGCAGATCTGTGCCCGCGCGTACCGGATCCTCACCGAGGAGGTCGGCTTCCCGGCCGAGGACATCATCTTCGATCCCAACGTGTTCGCGGTCGCGACCGGGATCGAGGAGCACGCGTCGTACGGGCTGGACTTCATCGAGGCCGCCCGCTGGATCAAGCAGAACCTGCCCGGCGCCCTGGTCAGCGGCGGCATCTCGAACGTGTCGTTCAGCTTCCGCGGCAACAACCCCGTGCGGGAGGCGATCCACGCGGTCTTCCTCTACCATGCGATCGCCGCCGGGCTGACGATGGGAATCGTGAACGCCGGCGCGCTGGCCGTGTACGACGAGGTGGACGCCGAGCTGCGCGAGCGGATCGAGGACGTCGTGCTCAACCGGCGCGCCGACGCCGCCGAGCGGCTGCTGGAGATCGCCGAGCGCTACAACGTCGTACCCGGCGAGACCAACGCCGCCGAGGAGGACTGGCGCGGGCTGCCGGTCGCCGAGCGGATCACCCACTCGCTGGTCAAGGGCATCGATGCCCACGTCGAGGCCGACACCGAGGAGCTGCGGCTGCAGATCGCCGCCGCCGGCGGGCGCCCGATCGAGGTGATCGAAGGGCCGCTGATGGACGGCATGAACGTCGTCGGCGACCTCTTCGGGGCGGGCAAGATGTTCCTGCCGCAGGTGGTCAAGAGCGCCCGGGTGATGAAGAAGGCGGTCGCCTGGCTGATCCCCTTCATCGAGGAGGAGAAGGCCGCCGACCCCGAGCTGGCCAAGCAGAAGGACACCAACGGCACGATCGTGATGGCCACGGTCAAGGGCGACGTCCACGACATCGGCAAGAACATCGTGGGCGTCGTGCTCCAGTGCAACAACTACGAGGTCGTCGACCTCGGGGTGATGGTGCCCGCCCAGCGGATCCTGGACACCGCCGCCGAGGTCGGCGCGGACCTGATCGGCCTGTCCGGCCTGATCACGCCGTCGCTGGACGAGATGGTCAACTTCGCCGCCGAGATGGAGCGGCTCGGGCTGGAGATCCCGCTGCTGATCGGCGGCGCGACGACCTCGCGGGCACACACCGCGGTGAAGATCGACCCGCGCTACCACGGGCCGGTGGTCTGGGTGAAGGACGCCTCGCGCTCGGTGCCCGTCGCCGCGGCGCTGCTCAGCGAATCCGGCGGCGAGGAGCTGCTGGCCGACGTGAAGCGGGACTTCGACGCGCTCCGCGCCCGGCACGCGGCCAAGAACGACCGGCCGCTGATCAGCCTCGAGGCCGCCCGGGCCAATGCGCCGCAGCTGGACTGGGCGTCGTACCAGCCCCCGAAGCCGCACTTCCTCCTGCAGCAGGACCACGCGGTCTCGCCGCTGACCGACAAGCAGGCAGTCCAGCACGTCTGGGTGCACCGCAACTGGGACCTCTCGGAGATCCGGCGCTACATCGACTGGCAGCCGTTCTTCAACGCCTGGGAGATGAAGGGGTCGTTCCCCGACATCCTCAACAACCCCGCCTCGGGGCCGGCGGCGCGCAAGCTCTATGAGGACGCCCAGGAGATGCTCGACACGCTGATCGCGGAGGGCTGGCTGCGCGCCAACGCGGTGATCGGGATGTTCCCGGCGAACGCGGTCGGCGACGACATCGAGGTGTACGACGACGAGTCGCGCACCAGCGTCCGCGCCCGGCTGCACCACCTGCGGCAGCAGGGTCAGCACCGGGCCGGGATCTCCAACAAGGCGCTCTCGGACTACGTCGCGCCTCTGTCCTCGGGCAAGCGGGACTGGATCGGCGGCTTCGCCGTCACCGCCGGGCTCGGCAGCCAGGAGAAGGTGCTGGAGTTCAAGGCGCAGCTCGACGACTACAACGCGATCCTGGTCGAGTCGCTGGCCGACCGGCTCGCTGAGGCGCTGGCCGAGCGGCTCCACGAGCGGGTCCGACGCGACCTGTGGGGCTACGCGCCCGACGAGCACCTCAGCAACACGGAGCTGATCAAGGAGGCGTACGACGGCATCCGGCCCGCGCCCGGCTATCCCGCGTGCCCCGAGCACACCGAGAAGCGGACGCTGTGGGAGCTCCTCGACGTCGAGGCCCACACCGGGATCGAGCTGACCGACTCGATGGCCATGTGGCCCGGCGCCAGCGTCTCGGGCTTCTACTTCAGTCACCCCTCCTCGCAGTATTTCGTCGTCGGTCGGCTCGGGCGCGACCAGGTCGAGGAGTACGCCGAGCGGAAGGGCTGGACGCTTCCCGAGGCCGAGCGGTGGCTGTCTGCCAACCTCGGTTACGACCCCGCCGACGAGGACTGACCCGGGCGAG
>JBDHZS010000022.1:0-28837 GCA_039812025.1 Nocardioides sp.
CTGCGGTCGCGGTCGTGGCTGAATCAGGGCAGCCGGGCCTGGCGGCGGCCCGTCGGGGTGTCGGAGCTGCGAACCGCGGCCGCCGACGCCGGTGCGGACCTGGTGACGATCACCGAGACCGGTTCGGAGCTGTGGGCGGTGACGATCACGGCCGACGGCCGGATGCGGCGATCGCGCCTGGGCGATCCCGACCTCGTCCGGGGCCGGCAGCGGCGCCTGGCCGCCGACCTCGACGTGCTGGCGGACGTCTCGCTACCCGCCAGCCTGCGGGCGAGGGTGGCCGCCTCGTTGCGCGGCGCGGCCGCGGACCTCGGCGAGCTGCTGGCCCCGGCCTTCGACACGTGCGACCACCCGGGGCGAAGGCCCGTGGTGATCAGCCCGCCCGGCCACCTGCTCTCCCTGCCCTGGCCGCTGGTCCAGGGGCCGGCGGGCCGCCCGGTGACGGTGACGCCGTCGCTCAGCGGCTGGCAGCGGGCGCGTTCGGGCCTGGCCGAGGCGGGCCCGAACGGGTGGTCGGTGGCCACGGTGGCGGGCCCGAAGCTGCGTCGTGCGGCGTCCGAGGCCGCCGCGGTGGCGCGCACCTGGGCGGCGCGGGCCGACGCCCGCGACCTGGGCGACGCCGGCGCCGGCGAGGTGCTCGAGGCGATGGGGACGTGCCGGATCGCCCACGTCGCCGCGCACGGCGTGCATCAGGCCGAGAACCCGATGTTCTCGTCGCTGTCGCTGACCGGCGGCCCGCTCTTCGCCTACGAGCTCGACCGCGGCGACGCCGTACCCGAGCACGTCGTGCTGTCGGCCTGCGAGGCCGGGCGCAGCACCGCCCGGGCCGGCGACGAGTCGCTCGGCCTGACCAGCGTGCTGCTCCAGGTCGGCACCGCATGCGTCGTCGCCGGGGTCGCCCGAGTCGACGACGACCTCGCGGCCGACCTCATGGAGCGCTACCACGCCGAGCTGGTGCGCGGCGCCGACTCCGCCGAGGCGCTGTGCCTCGTCGCGGATCAGGTGCCCACGCCGAGCCCGTTCGTGTGCTTCGGCGCCGCCTGGCGCGGCTGAGCGCCAGGCGGACCGAGATCAGGCGCGGACCGAGATCAGGCGCGGACCGCGGGCCGGCGCGTCGCCTCGGCGCGGGCGGTGGTCAACACCCCGCGCCAGGACGTGTTCGGGTTGCGGCGCAGCAGCGCACGGCGCTCACGCTCCGTCATGCCACCCCAGACACCCCACTCGATCTGGTTGTCCAGCGCCTCGGCAAGGCACTCGGTGCGCACCGGGCACCCGGCACACACGGCCTTGGCCTGGTTCTGCGCCGCGCCGCGCACGAAGAGCGCGTCCGGCTGACTGTCACGGCAGGCGGCAGACGCCGCCCAATCCTCGTCCCACATGTGATGACCCCATTCATCTTCCGAGAGGTGTGGTCCCCCGACCACACGACTGGCCCCCCAATTCGAGCCGATCACAAACTTAGAGCCCGCCCCCACGCGCAGGTACTCCCCGTTTGAACCATCTCTATAGTCATTTATGACTAGTACCTTCGAGTCTAGACGCTGAGGGACCCCGCTGCCGCGCCGACGAGACGGGGTTTTGGTCACACTCACGTACCCTGGTGGCCATGTCTGCGAAGCCCGGCGCCCGCCTATCCTGGCAGAAGGCGCTCTCCCACCTGGCCGTGATGGCCGCGGTGGCGGTCGTCCTCGGCGTGGTGACCGCCGGGCTCGCCATCCCGTTCGCCGGCGCGGTCGGCATCGGCGCCCGCGAGGTGGCCCGCTCCATGGAGGACCTGCCCGAGGAGCTGGAGACCCAGGCCCTCGCGCAACGCACCCAGATGGTCGACGCCAAGGGCAACGTGATCGCGACCCACTTCAACGAGAACCGCGTCACCGTGCCGCTCGACCAGATCTCGCCGAACATGATCAAGGCGATCGTCGCGATCGAGGACTACCGCTACTACGAGCACGGCGCGCTCGACCTCAAGGGCACCCTGCGCGCGTTCATCACCAACAAGGCCGGCGGGGGCATCGTCCAGGGCGGCTCGTCGATCACCCAGCAGCTGGTCAAGCTGACGCTCATCGACCAGGCGAAGACCCAGGCGGAGCGCGACGCCGCCCAGGACGACACCTACGCCCGCAAGCTGCGCGAGCTGCGGTATGCGATCGCGATGGAGAAGCAGCACTCCAAGGACTGGATCCTCGAGCGCTATCTCAACATCGCCTACTTCGGCGACGGCGCCCACGGCATCCAGGCCGCGTCCCGCCACTTCTTCGGCGTCAACGCCAAGGACCTCACCCTGCAGCAGGCGGCGCTCCTGGCCGGCCTGGTCAAGAACCCTCGCAACTACGACCCGATCGACTACCCGGACCGCGCGATCGAGCGCCGCGACACCGTGCTGAACCGGATGGCCGAGCTCGGGGCGATCAGCGAGAAGAAGGCGGACAAGATCAAGCAGCGCGGGCTCGGCCTGCGCGTGGAGAAGATCGCCAACGGCTGCGTCAGCACCGCCGCGCCGTGGTTCTGCGACTACGTGTGGAACTACCTGCTCAAGGACGAGGACCTCGGCAAGAACACCGCCGAGCGCAGCAGGCTGCTGAAGTCCGGCGGCCTCACCATCCGCACCACGATCGACCTGCGCTTCCAGCGCGCCGCGGACCAGGCGGTCGCCGACCGGGTGCACCCGACCGACTCCGCGCTGGGCGGCCTGGCGATGGTCGTGCCCGGCACCGGAGCGGTCAAGGCGCTCGCGCAGTCGCGGCCGATGGGCAACATGGTCGCCAAGGGCCAGACCTACCTGAACTACACCGTGCCCGCGTCGTACGGCGACGCCAAGGGCTTCCAGGCCGGGTCGACCTTCAAGGCGTTCGTGGTCGCCGACGCGCTGAGCCAGGGCTTCCCGGCGTCGATGCTGGTGAACTCGCCGTCGCGGGTCTCGATGCCCGAGAGCCAGTACAAGGGCTGCAGCGGGCGGCCGTACGGCGGCGGATCGTGGCCGGTCGGCAACTCGACGACCAGCGGCATGAAGAACATGTACACCGGCACCCGGGAGTCGGTGAACACCTTCTTCGCCCAGCTCCACGCGATGACCGGGATCTGCACGCCCTACCGGCTCGCCCAGCGGATGGGGGTCGAGCTCACCAGCCCCACCGGCGGGCAGGGCGGCCTCGGCGCCGAGCGGACGCCGTCGTTCACCCTCGGCATCGCGGACGCGAGCCCGCTGGAGATGGCGGAGGCGTACGCGACGTTCGCGGCCCGCGGCAAGCACTGCGCGGCGCGCCCGGTCGAGGCGATCTACGACTCCAAGGGCAAGCTGGTCAAGCGCTACAAGCCCGACTGCGAGCAGGTGCTGACAACCCCGGTCGCCGACACGGTCAACGACATCCTGCGAGGGGTCCAGGAGCCGGGCGGCTTCGGCTACTCCAACGGGCTGACGCTGCCGGTCTACTCGGCGGGCAAGACGGGTACGACGCAGAGCCAGCGCGCGGTGTGGTTCGTCGGCTACACGCCGCGACTCGCGACCGCGTCGATGGTCGCCGGGGCCAACAGCGCGGGCGAGCCGATCAGCCTGCAGTACCAGACCGTCGGCGGCAGCTACATCGCGAGCGCCAGCGGTTCGGCCGTCGCCGGGCCGATGTGGAAGGGCGCGATGGGCGTCGTGGCCCAGTGGCTCGACAACGTCGACTTCGTCCGGCCCGACACCGGCGCGCTGCCCCCGGCGAAGTACACGACCGTGCCGTCCCTGAAGGGGCAGAGCCTCGCCACCGCGATCGCGACCCTCAACGCACGCGGGCTGAAGGCGACGATCGCCACCGACAAGTCGGAGAGCTACTCGCTCTCGGAGACGGTGATGGAGACCTCGCCCAGCTCGGGCAGCTCCATCGTGTCCGGCGGCGCCGTCCTGCTCCGCGGCAACTCGAACTACACCCCGCCGCCTCCGCCGCCGCCCCCGCCTGGCTCCAACAAGCCGAACAAGAAGAACGACAAGCCCAAGAACAAGAAGAACAACAAGAAGAACGACTGACCGACGCCGCCGGCGCTCAGGCGCCGAGCTGGCGCCGGACCTCCGCGGCGACAGCGCCGCCGTCGGCCCGGCCGCGCACCTGCGGCTGCACTCGGCCCATCACCTTGCCCATCGCGCGCATGCCCTCCCCGGCGGCACCGGTCTCGGCGACGGCGGCGGCGACCAGCTCGCTGATCTCCTCGGCCGACAGCTGCTCGGGCAGGTAGCGCGCGATCACCTCGGCCTCCGCCTGCTCCTTGGCCGCCATCTCGGGGCGACCGCCGTCGGCGAAGGCGGTCGAGGCCTCGCGGCGCTTCTTGGCCTCCGAGGTGAGCACGCCGACGATGTCGTCGTCGCTCAGCTCCCGGGCCTGCTTGCCTGCGACCTCGGCGTTGGTGATCGCGGTCAGCACCATGCGCAGCGTGGAGGAGACCAGCTCCTCGCGCGCCTTCATCGCGGCGGTCAGGTCGGCCCGGAGTCGGTCTTTGAGAGCGCTCATGGCCGACATTGTGACAGCCTTGTCCCATGGCGCCCACCCGGATTCTCCCGCCGCTCCTCGGGACGGCAGCTACTGCGGGCGTCGCGCTGACCAGCTACGCGCTCTGGGAGGCCCGGCAGTACACGCTGCGGGAGGTCACGGTGCCGCTGCTGCCGGCGGGCGCGGACCCGCTGCGGGTGCTGCACCTCTCCGACGTGCACATGACGCCCGGGCAGACCCGCAAGCAGGAGTGGCTGTCAGGGCTTGCGGGGCTCGAGCCCGACCTGGTGATCAACACCGGGGACAACCTGTCGCATCGACGCGCGGTCGGGCCGGTGCTCGACGCCTACGCCGGGCTGCTCGACGTGCCCGGGGTCTTCGTCTTCGGGTCCAACGACTACTTCGACCCGGGGCTGCGCAACCCGGTCGGCTATCTCTTCCCCGACAGCGGCCGACGCCACACGCACCGGCCCGCGCTGCCGTGGCGCGAGCTGCGCGACGCCTTCACCGACTCGGGCTGGCTGGACCTGTCCAACCGGCGCGGCAGGCTCCGGGTCAAGGGGCTGGACCTGGCCTTCGCCGGGGTGGACGATCCGCACGTGCGCTACGACCGGCTGGACGATGTCGCCGGGCGGGCGGACCCGGCGTCCGACGCCCGGATCGGGGTGGTGCATGCGCCGTACCTGCGCGTCCTCGACCAGTGGGCGGCCGACGGCTACGACGCGATCATCGCCGGGCACACCCACGGCGGCCAGGTGTGCCTGCCGGGGCGGGGCGCGCTGACCACGAACTGCGACCTCGAGCCGGCGCGCGCCAAGGGCCTGCACCGGCATCCGGCGGGCTCGGCGCCCGGCGAGGCCGGGTCGGCGTGGCTGCATGTCTCGGCCGGGGTGGGCACCAATCCGTACACCCGGATCCGGATCGCGTGCCGCCCCGAGGCAACGCTGCTGCGGCTCGTGGCACGCTAGTCCCCGTGACCACGCCGGATCAGATCGCCCTCGCCGCCGAAGTCCTCGCAGGCGTCGCGCGTCGTACCCCGGTGGAGGCCTCGCCACGGCTCTCGCAGCGGTACGGCGCGCAGGTGCTGCTCAAGCGCGAGGACCTCCAGCTCGGCCGCTCCTACAAGGTGCGTGGCGCCTACAACCTGATGAGCATGCTCTCCCCCACCGAGCTGGCGCGCGGCATGGTCTGCGCGAGCGCCGGCAACCACGCGCAGGGCGTCGCGCTGGGCTGCGCCTGGCTGGGCGCGGCCGGCCACATCTTCCTGCCGACCAACACTCCCAAGCAGAAGCGCGACCGGATCGCCGAGCTCGGCGGCCCGCAGGTCACGGTGTCACTGGTGGGCCGGACGTACGACGCGGCGAGCGCCGCCGCGAGGGCCTACGCCGCCCAGACCGAGGCCACCTACGTGCACCCCTTCGACGACCCGCGGACGATCACCGGGCAGGGCAGCGTCGCCGTCGAGCTCACCGACCAGTGCCGCCCCGACGTCGTGATCGTGCCGGTCGGCGGCGGCGGGCTGATCTCGGGCTGCGCGACCTGGCTGCGCAGCCGGCTGCCCGGGGTGCGGATCGTCGGGGTGGAGCCGACGGGCGCCCCGAGCATGTCGGCGGCGCTGGCGGCGGGCGGGCCGGTCGACGTCCCGATCACCGACACCTTCGTCGACGGCGCCAGCGTCGGGCGGGCCGGCGACCTGACCTACCCCATCGTGCGGGACCTGGTCGACGAGGTCGTCACCGTCGACGAGGGCGCGCTGTGCACCGAGATGCTCGAGCTCTACCAGGCCGACGGCGTCATCGCCGAGCCCGCCGGCGCGCTCGCGACCGCCGCGCTGCGCTCGCTGGACCTGCGCGACGCCTCCGTCGTCGCCTGCGTGGTCTCGGGCGGCAACAACGACGTGTCGCGGTACGCCGAGATCATCGAGCGGTCGCTGGTGCACGAGGGACTGCGGCACTACTTCATCGTCACCTTCCCCCAGGAGCCCGGGGCGCTGCGCCGCTTCCTCGACCAGGTGCTCGGCGAGGGCGAGGACATCGTGGTCTTCGAGTACATCAAGAAGAGCAACCGCGAGGTCGGGCCCGCCCTGATCGGCATCGACCTCGACGACGCCTACGGGCTGGAGCCGCTGCTCAAGCGGATGGAGGCCTCCCACCTCGACATCCAGCCGATCTCGCCCGGGTCGCCGCTGTTCGCCTTCCTGCGCTGAGCCCCGCTTACCCCAGCTGCAGGGCGACCGCGTCCTCGAAGCTGCGGAACCGGCAGGTGGTGCAGTATTCGCCCGCGGGCTCCCCGGTGGCCTCGTTGGCGGGCACGGTGTAGGCCAGGCAGCAGCCGCCCTTGTGCATCACGCAGGCCGGGGCGCCGTCGTACTCGACCAGCGCCAGCCGGGGACGCCGCCGCCAGGGCATCGCGGGCAGGTCGAGGACCTCGCGCAGCAGATCGAGGTCGGGCTCGCCGACCCGCATGATCTCCTGGTACGCCGCGGCCGAGGCGAACGCGTCGCCGACCTCGTGCCACATGCCGACCGGGCCGGCGCGCGTGAGCCGCTGCACCTCGCTCAGGATCGGCGCGACCGTCGCGATCATCCCGGCCGCGAGCCGCTCCGCGCGGGCGCGCCGGTCGGGCACCACCTCCACCTCGGGGCGGCCGGCCCACGGATGGCCGGGGAGTACGGCGGCCCGCACGCCGGGGCCTACGACCAGCGCGTCCGGGTAGCCGTCGGGGTCGTTGAGGAAGTCGACGCTGTCGAGCAGGAGCGCCGCGTCGGCGGCGAGCAGGGCGTGGCCGAGGTACCAGGCCACGCCCCCGCCGTACCAGCCGGCGAGCCACATGCCCGTCGCCGCCCGGGGCGTGCCGTCCGCGATCAGCCTGCCTGTCGCCGTCCTCAGGCCTACGTCCAGGAGGTGCTCGGTGGTCCAGCGCTCGTGGGGCGTGCCGTCGGCGGCGGGCCGGTGCTCGGTGAAGACCGCGCCGAAGTGCCGCTCCGCCCACTCCGCCGGTCCGGCCGCCTCGAGGATCACGGGTTGTTCACGTCGGTCACGGCAGTACGGCGCCCGTGATGTCGTCGACGATGCGGTCGAGCTGGGGCAGGTCGGCGCCGTTCCAGGCGCTGACGACGTGGGCGCGGCCCTCGGAGACGACCTCGAGCGACTGCCACAGGGGCGAGTCGAAGACCTCGAACGTGTCCCGGTCGATGTCGTCGTCGAGCGTGACGAAGAGGGTGTCGACCCGGTCGAGCACGGAGAGGGTCTCCATGCTGAGCTCGACGTAGCCGCTCGGACCCTGCTTGGGCCAGGTGGGCTCGTCGAGTCCGAGCGAGGCGAAGACCGTCTGCACGATGTCGTCGGAGCGGACGCCGATGAAGTCGGGCGCGCCGAAGCGGA
Source organism: Nocardioides sp. (assembly GCA_039812025.1). Classification (GTDB taxonomy): domain Bacteria; phylum Actinomycetota; class Actinomycetes; order Propionibacteriales; family Nocardioidaceae; genus Nocardioides. The sequence continues at coordinate 7,847 of JBDHZS010000022.1, forward strand.
CGATGCCGACCTTGCCGATCTCGTCCAGGTGCGGGGCGAGCTGTTCCTTCGCGTCGGCGACCTTGGCGTCGTATGCATCGATCGCCTCACGCGCCTCGTCCTCGCGGCCGATCGCCCGGCCGAGGGCCAGGAACCGCTCCTTGATCTCCTCGGGAGACTCCCAGCCCTCGACGAAGCAGTAGGTGGCGACCGCGTCGCGGTAGCGCTTGCAATTGTCGCGGTTGTAGTCCGCGCCGACGGCGACGATGAGGTCCGGGTCGAGGGCGAGCGCCCGCTCCAGGCCGATCGTCCAGCCGTCGTCGGCGACGACATTGGCGATGTCGTCGTCGGCCGGCGCGAAATACTCCGTGCTGATGCCTTCGGGGAGTGCCGCGCCGACCGGTTCGACGCCGAGCGCGTGGAGGGCGGCGTACACGCTCACCGAGTCCGCGACGATCCGCTCCGGGCGCTTCGGGATCGTCGTCTTGCCGAGGAAGTCCTCCACCGTGTGGGTCGTCGGCTCCTGCGCCTGCGTGCTCTCCTCCTGGCCGCAGCCGGCGGCGACGAGCGCCGTCACCGCGAGGCCGCCCGTCAGGAGGCGGCGGCGGGTCAGGTCGGCGTGGATGCTGTGTTGCCTTCCCTTGCTCTGCGGGCTCGTCCTGCCCTGCGGCCCTCGGCCTCTCCGCGATCCTGTCTCGCTTCGTGCGATCACTGAGTGCTCCACGACGTACTCCTTCTCGGCCCTCTCTGCCCCTCCAGCCATCTTAGGGTTACCTCACCTTCGTCTGCTCCCCTTCGCGGCAGTCCGCCCGCCAATGGTTGCGTCGCTCCTGGGGCTTCTTCGTGGCCACCGGTGACACCTCACCGCACGGTGCCGCTGCCGAGATCCGGGCGGGCAGTGGGCACGAAGAAGCCCCAGGCCGGAGGCAACTGCCTCTGACCTGGGGCTTTGTCTGTCGGGCTGACAGGATTTGAACCTGCGGCCTCTTCGTCCCGAACGAAGCGCGCTACCAAACTGCGCCACAGCCCGATGCCCGTGAGCGAGCGGGCCGAGCCTACCCGAGTCGGTCCGCCGCCACAGAATCGGGACCTCCCCTCGAGTCGGCTCAAAGATGCACGCCTACGACGCCGAGTCGGCGCAAAAGTGCACGCCAGAGACGCCGAGTCGGCGCTAAAGTGCACGGCCGTCCACAGCCCCGCGCCGATCCCTGTGGATAACCGTGCACTCAAGCGCCGACTCGGCGTGTTTCTCGTGCATCTTCGAGCCGAGTCGGCGAGATTGTCGGACAAAGATTGGCGCGGAAGGCGGCCCGGTGACACGATGGGCCCATGACCAACACGCAGGCCCACATCGAGCTCACCGAGACCTACGCGGCGCACAACTACCACCCGTTGCCGGTGGTGCTGAGCAGCGGCGAGGGCTCGTGGGTGACCGACGTGGACGGCCGGCGCTACCTGGACTGCCTCGCGGGCTATTCGGCCCTCAACTTCGGCCACGCGCACCCGCGGCTGGTCGCCCGCGCGGCCGACCAGCTGTCCAGGCTCACCCTCACCTCGCGTGCCTTCTTCAACGACCAGCTCGGGCCGTTCGCGCGCGACCTGGCCGAGCTGACCGGCAAGGACAAGATCCTGCCGATGAACTCCGGCGCCGAGGCCGTCGAGACCGCGATCAAGGTCTCCCGCAAGTGGGGCTATCAGGTCAAGGGGGTGCCCGAGGCCCGCGCGCACATCGTGGTGATGGAGGGCAACTTCCACGGCCGTACGACGACGATCGTCTCCTTCTCCGACGACCCGGTCGCGACCGCCGACTACGCGCCGTACACGCCCGGCTTCACCTCGGTGAAGTACGGCGACATCGACGCCGTCGAGCAGGCGATCACGGACAACACCGTCGCGGTGCTGCTCGAGCCGATCCAGGGCGAGGGCGGCGTGGTGATCCCGCCGGAGGGCTACCTGCGCCGGATCCGCGAGGTCTGCTCGCGCCGCGGCGTGCTCATGGTCGCCGACGAGATCCAGTCGGGGCTGGCCCGGACGGGACGCACGTTCGCGTGCGACCACGAGGACGTCGTACCGGACATCTACATCCTCGGCAAGGCGCTGGGCGGAGGGCTCTACCCGGTCTCGGCGATCGCTGCGGACAACGACGTGCTCGACGTGATCACGCCCGGCTCGCACGGCTCGACCTTCGGCGGCAACCCGCTGGCGGCCGCGATCGGGCGCGAGGTGATCGCGATGCTGAACACCGGCGAGTTCCAGGAGCGCGCGGCCACGCTCGGCGCCTACCTCGAGGGCGGCCTCGCCCCGCTCGTCGGCAAGGGTCTCGCCGGGATCCGCGTCCGGGGGCTGTGGGCGGGGATCGACATCGACCCGGTCCTGACCACCGGACGCGATGTCTGCGAGCAGCTCCTCGCCCGCGGCATCCTCGCCAAGGAGGCGCACGGCCAGACCGTCCGACTCGCGCCCCCGCTGGTCTCCACCACCGACGACCTCGACCTGGTCATCAACGCGTTCACGGAGATCTGCGCAGGCTGACCGCCGAGTCGGCGCTAACGTGCACGCTGAGGGCACCGAGTCGGCGCATAAATACACGTTATCCACAGAGATCTGGCGCCTGGCTGTGGATAACCGTGCATCTTTGAGCCGACTCGGCGTGTTTCACGTGCATCTCTGAGCCGACTCGGCGGCTAGCGGAGGGGGAGGTACGGCGACAGATCGGCCCGCTCCCCGCTGGCCCGGACCGCGCCGGCAGCCTCGGCATCCGCCCAGGTCAGGGACCCGGTGGCGAGCGCCAGCCAGGTCCCGGCGTCCAACTCGACCACGGCCGGCGGGGTGCCCCGGGTGTGGCGGACGCCCTCGACGACCTGCACAGCGGCGTACGGCGGCACCCGCACCTCCACCGATCGTCCCGGCGCCCGCTCGGCGAGCGTCGCCAACCAGTGCTTGACCAGCGCGCGGGTGTCCCCGGCCGCCTCGGCGTCGGCGAGCGCCCCGGACGAGAGCGTGGTGAGTCGGCGCGCCATCAGCCGATCCCGTCCAGGATCGCGACCTGGGCCGCCCAGGCCGGATGCCCGGGGTCGATCAGCCCGAAGTGGCCGCCGGCGACCTCGACCAGCGCGGCAGCGCCGCCGGACCGGGCGACGTACTCCTCGGACTGGGAGAACGGGACGTCCTCGTCGTCGCGGGCATGCACGCACCACACCGGCACCTGCGGGAGCTGGCCGGGATCGGCGAGCGCGAGGTCCGACCCCACGAACGCGTCGACCGCACCGTCGCCGAGCCGGTCGCGGCGGGCCCGCTCCAGATCGACCACGCCCGCCTGCGAGATCACGTGGGTCACCGGCACCCCGCCGGCCCACCGGTCGTGCCTCTGCCTGCCGGCCGCCCACGCCGCGAGCTGGCCGCCGGCGGAGTGCCCGAGCGCGACGACGCGGGTCCGGTCCAGGTCGGGTACGACGGCGAGCAGGTCGATCGCCGCGGCCACGTCGTCCAGGGTGGCGGGTACGCCGCCGCCGGCCCCGACCCGGCGGTACTCGACGTTGAGGGTCGCCCAGCCGCGCCGGGTCAGGTCGCGGGCGAGCGGCTCGGCCAGCGACGCGTCGTACCGCGCCCGCCAGAAGCCCCCGTGGATCGTGACCACCACGCCGCGGGGCGCTCGATCCGGCCGCCGGAGGTCGGCCCACTGCGCGGTGTGGTCGCCGTACGCGAGCCGCTTCGCGTCGTTGCCCGTCATCAGTTCGGCCGCGGCTGGAGGATGGCGAGCAACTGGTAGGTCTGGTCCGGCGCCGCTTCGACCGACTTGCTGCGCACCCGCGCGCTCCACTCCTCGATCAGGTCGCCGAGCCGCTCGGAGAGCTCCGCGGCCTCCTCGGCGGTGAGCCGGAGCGAGGCGTCGGTGACGCTGCGGTGGACGCCCTCGACGCGCTCGGCGGAGTAGACGACGTCGACCGCGTGGTGCGCGCGCTCCGCGGCGGTACGGCGGAACACCCGCGCCGCCGCCCTACCCTCCGGGGTGGCCTCGACCTCGGACATGTTCAGCCAGACCAGCCCGTCGCCGGCGAGCCGCCACACCCGGTCGCGACGGTCGCGCGCCTCCTCGGGCGCCTCCTCGATCAGGCCGTACTTGGCGAGCTGGCGCAGGTGGAAGCTCGCCCGGTTGGCCGGGATCTCGAGCATCGCGGCCGCATCCGCGGCGCGCAGCGTGCCGGCTGCCTCGACCTCCGCGAGCAGCCGCGCGCGCTCGGGATGGGCGATCGCCCGCAACAGCCGGGGGTCGCCGGTCCACTCGTGTGCCATGGGCGCCATCCTAGCCCAATCCCGCACCACATCTTGCGCAATTACTGTTGCGAATATGACCGGCTATCGCTCCCTCGCCCGCAACCGCGACTTCGCTGTGCTCTGGACCGGCGACACGATCAACGAGCTCGGGCTGCGCGTCTCGATGTTCGCCTTCCCGCTACTCACCTACTCGCTCTCCGGCTCCACCCTGTGGGCGGCGTGGGTCGAGGCCGCGCTGCTCACCGGCCTGGCCGTCACGCTGCTGCCCGCCGGGGTGCTCGTCGACCGGCTCGACCTGCGCCGGGTGATGGTCGGCGCGCTCGGGATCGGCGCGCTCGCCTTCGCCTCGCTGAGTCTCGCGGGCCTCGCCGGGACCCTGACCGTGCCGCACATCCTCGCCGTCGCGCTCATCGTCGGCGCCGCCACCGGCCTCTACAACCCCGCCCAGACCTCCGCGATCCGCGCCGTGGTCCCGACGGCGGACCTGCCGACCGCGCTCGCCACCAACCAGGCCCGGGTCCAGGTCGCCGAGCTGCTCGGCGGGCCGCTCGGCGGGGTCCTCTTCGCGGTGGCGCGGTGGCTGCCGTTCGCGGCCAACGCCACGTCGTACGTCGTCGCGGCGGTCGCCGTCCTGGCGCTGCGCACCGACCTCGCGCCGGCCCCGCGTCCCCGGAGCACCCGGCTGCGGGCCGACCTGGCCGACGGGCTGCGGTTCGTGTGGGAGCGCCCCTTCTTCCGGGTGCTGCTCACGTGGGGCGCGCTCGCCAATCTCGTGTGGTCCGCGCTCTACTTCGTCATCGTGATGCGGCTGCTGCAGTCCGGCGTCCACCCCGGCGGGATCGGCCTGGTCTCGGCCGCCGCCGGCGCGGGCGGGCTGCTCGGCGCGCTCGTGGCGCCGTACGTCGTCCAGCGCGTGCCCGCCGGGTGGCTCGCGATCGCGGTCTCGTGGTTCTGCATGGTGCCGGTCAGCGCGCTGATCTGGCTGGACGGCAATGCCGCTGCCGCCGCCGTCTGCCTCTTCGTGACCCTGCTCCCCCTGCCCGCCGCGAACGCCGGCGTCGGCGCCTACCGGATGGCCGTCACCCCTCGCGAGCTGCAGGGGCGAGTGGCGTCGGCGTCGCAGTTCCTGGCGGTCTCGATCCTGCCCGCCGGGCCGCTGCTGGGCGGGGTGCTGCTCCAGAGGTACGGCGGGCCGGCGACCGTCGCCGCGCTGGTCATCGTCCTCGCGCTGCTGGCGATCTACCTCACTGCCAGCCGGAGCATCCGTGCCGTCGGCCGGCCTGCGGATTGGCCCGAACTCGTGCCCTCACCGATCCGGGAGCCCGTGCACTTTGGCGCCGACTCGGCGTGAATCTCATGCACCTTTGCGCCGACTCGGCGTGAATCTCATGCACCTTTGCGCCGACTCAGCGTGATCTGAGTGCACGTTTGCGCCGACTCGGCGTGAATTTCGTGCACGTTTGCGCCGACTCGGCGGGTGGTCTCCTGAGGATCTGCCGAGGATCTGCGCAACCGTGTCAAGACTGTCGGCGGTCGGGTTTACCTTGGTCTGGCACGGCAGCGCTGAGCGCGTGAGCACGACAACATGGGGCCAACCCCCCGAGGAGACAGGTAGAGATGCAGCACCCGAATGCCCGAGCGCTGAGACGGTTCGCGGCCATCGCGGCGGCGTTCCTGACGCTCGCGCTCGTGTGGCCGGCGGCCCTCGCGCCCGGCGCGGTGGCGGCCGATCGCGCCGCGGACCGGTCGGCGGGCGGGGTCGAGACCCGGGCACAGGAGGCGGCCGCCCCACCGACGAGCCCGGACGCCGCGGCGGTCGAGGAGGTGCGCGAGGAGTTGGCCGAAGGCGACCGCACCCGCGTCATCGTGATGACCGACGCGCGACAACGGCCGGAGGCCGATCTGGGCCCCCAACAGGTCGACGCGCAACACGCCGCCATCGCGGCCTCGCTCGACGACCTCGACGAGTCGCTCGCGGGCACCGACTCACGGCTCGTCTCGACCCTCGAATCGGTGCCGTCCGCGGCGTACTCCGTCACCGAGGAGGGCCTTGAGGCCCTCCTCGACAACCCGGAGGTCGTCTCGGTGGTCCTCGACGGCGAGGTGCGCGCGACGCTGGGCAGCAGCACGAAGGTGATCGGCTCCGGCCGGCTCAACACGGCAGGCGTGCGCGGCAACGGCTTCGAGGGCGGTGAGGGCCGGTTCGCGATCGCGGTCGTCGACTCGGGCGTCGACAGCGGCCACAAGGCGCTCGCCGGCAAGGTCGTGGCGCAGGGCTGCTGGGTGACCGACAAGTCGTGTCCGGGCAAGGTGAACTCGACGACCGCGAAGGGCTCGGGCGAGGAGTGCACGCACTCCACCGACTGCGACCACGGCACCCACGTGGCCGGGATCGCGGCCGGCTCGTCGTACTCCGGCGGCCATAAGGGCGTCGCGCCCGGCGCCCGGATCGTCGCGCTCAAGGTGGCGCAGGATGCCCCGGGATCCAGGTGGGCGGCGCAGTTCTCCTCGATCAACAGCGCGCTGCAACACGCCCTCACCCTGCGCAACAGCACGGTGCCGCGGCTGGCGGCGGTCAACCTGAGCGTCGGCACCAGCGAGGTCTACGCCGCGGGCGATGCCGCATGCGACGCGCTCAATCCGACCCTGGTCTCGTTGATGGGCCAGCTCCAGACGGCCGGGGTCGCGGTCGTCGTCGCGGCGGGCAACAACTGGACCGACGACGCGATGAGCTTCCCCGGCTGCGCGACCGGGGCATATGCGATCGGCGCGACCAATGACGCCGACGCTCCGGCGAGCTTCAGCAACTCCAGCGCCGACCTGCGGTGGTGGGCGCCCGGAGTCTCGATCACCGCCCCGGTGCCGACTGGCGGCTCGAAGGCCACCAAGGACGGCACCTCGATGGCCGCCCCGCACGTCGCGGGGGCCTTCGCGCTGTTGCGTGAGTGCGTCGACGACAACGGCGCCCCGGTCACGAAGGACGACGCCGCCGGGCTGCTCGACGCGACGGGAGCCGACGTGACCCGCAACGGGGTGACCCGCAAGCGGATCGACGTCCTCGACGCGGCGACCAGCACCGTGAGCAACAACGACTTCGCCGGCGCGAAGCCGGTCCCGGCTGCCCCGGGCCCGGCCGGGTTCGAGGACTTCGGCGCCAACGTCTGCTCGGACACCGAGCCCGGCGAGCCGGGTCCCGCGGACCGCGACAACGGCGTGTGGTGGCGGTGGACGCCCTCCGACACCGGTGCGGCGACGATCTCGACCGACGACGGCGCCCGGGCGACGACCTTCGACACCGCGCTCACGGTCTACACCGGCGACACCCTGCCGACATTGAAGGTCGCGGCGTACGACGACAACGGCGGCCAGGGCAAGCGCAGCCGGGTGACGTTCCCCGTCAGCGCCGGCACGACGTACCACCTCAAGGTCGACGGCGCCGCCGCGCAGACCGGGCTCATCAACCTCCGCGTCGGGCCCGTCACCCCGCCGACCTGCGCGGGCGAGCCCGCCACCATCGTCGGCACCGGGGGCGACGACACGATCACCGGCACGGGCGGCGACGACGTGATCGTCGCCTACGGGGGCGATGACGCGATCCATGCGCGCGGCGGCAACGACCTCGTCTGCGCCGGAGCCGGGGACGACGTGGTGCACGGCGGGGTCGGCGACGACGCGGTGCGCGGCGGCAAGGGCAACGACATCGTGTACGGCGGACACGGCAGCGACAGCCTCGTCGGCGGAGCTGGGAAGGACCGGCTGTTCGGGCGGGCCGGCGCCGACCACCTCGACGGCGGGTCCGGCAGGGACCACTGCAACGGTGGGCCCGGCAAGGACACCCAGGTCCGCTGCGAGGTGCTGGTGAGCATCCCGTAGGGCACTGTCCCGCCCACACCTCCCGTGGTTCATACTGAGAACCATTACAAGTTAGCCGAAACGCGCACTTCCGTCCACTCTCGGGCTGAGAACGGACGAAAGTGCGCGTTCGGCACCGGGATTGGGAGTGTCATGCGTGGGAAGCTGTTGGCCATCGGGGTTGCACTTGCGCTCGTCGTACCGCTGACGGGGGCTGCGCCGGCCGCCGCGACCGAGGCGGCAGCGGCGAGCGATCGGCGGATCCTCGCCGGGGTCCACACCGACGCGGTGTCGGTGTTCGTCGACGGTCCGCCGTCCAACCGGAAGCTCGCTCTGGCCACCAAGGCCGACGTCGACGACCAGTCCGCGAAGCGGTTCTCGGCGGACGCGGTGCTCTTCCACGTCGAGGACGACGTCAAGCGCACGGCGCCGGGCACGCCGGGGTATGAGTTCCTCGGCCCGGCCGGGGCGGACGTCTGGATCGCCCCGGAGAACTGGTCGTCGGCGCCCACCGCGCTGTGGCCGGGATTCAGCACCGAGTCCGTGCCGGCCGGCGTGCTCGACCGCGACGAGGTCCGGCTCAAGCTGACCAAGGTCGCCGGGCCGGGCGACTTCCACCTCTACAGCATCGACGTCGAGGCCGTCCCGCACCAGATCCTCGAGGTCGGCGGCCCGGCCTGGGTGCTGCCGATCAACCGTCACGTCCACGCCAACTGGGCCTTCTCGAAGCCGGGCGAATACCGGCTGACCTTCAAGGCCACCGCCACCATCGGCGGCGCAGCGAAGACCAGCACCGCGACGTACGTCTTCCACGTCAGCAAGCTCAAGCTGACCAAGACCCCGACGCCGACGATCGCCGGGAAGGCCAAAGTGGGCAAGACCCTGAAGGCCAAGCCCGGCACCTGGGACGAAGGGACCAGCCTGGCGTTCCAGTGGCTCCGCGGCTCGAAGGCGATCAAGGGCGCCACCGGGCGCAGCTACAAGCTCGTGAAGGCGGACAAGGGCAAGAAGATCGCGGTGCGCGTCACCGGCTCCAAGGCCGGCTACCCGAAGGTCACCAGGACCTCGAAGCCGACCAGGAAGGTCGCTCGATAGACCCTGATTGATAATGATTCTCATCGTGGCGTAGGGTCAGGCTCGGCCGCCAGTCCACTGCGGCCCGGCGGCCGGGCTCCCCCGAGACGCACCACCGGCCCGGCCGCCGCCTGTCCAGTTAGAAAGCGAAAACCTCGACATGAGACTCCTCACCCGAGCCCGGGCCGCCCTGGCGGTCCCGGTCGCGGCGGCGGCTCTCGTCGCCGGCACGCTCGGCCCCGCGCACGCGGCCGGGCCGTACGACGGCAAGAGCGTCGTCGACCAGGGGCACCTCGACGTCCTCTACATCACGAACGTCGCGGGTCAGAACACCCTGGTCGCACACACCGACCAGTTCGGCAACCTCGCACCGGAGGATCTGGTGCTCCACGGCAAGCCGTCCGTGGCCTCCCGGACCGTCGGCGCGGCCACCGCGCAGCTGCCCGGCTGGCCGGCCCAGGGAGCGACGTACTATCTGCTCCCCCAGACCAGCCAGCCCGGCCAGATCTTCGCCGGTTTCGGCCACAACCGGCCCGCGGGCACCTCGGTGACCTACGAGCTGACCGGACACACCGGTGACGGCGCGGTCGCGCTGTGGCAGAACGGCGAGGACGGGCCGGCGGTCTTCCTCGGGACCGACGCCGCCGCGCCGCAGTCCTTCACCAGCACGGCCAACCACGAGCACCTCAACTGGGGATTCACCGCCCAGGGTGAGCACACGCTCACGGTCCGGCCCACGGTGACCGAGCCCGGCCAGCCGGCGCAGACCCTGCCCGCGGCGACGTACACGTTCTACATCGGCGAGGAGCTCCCGAGCGACCCCGGGCCCGACCCGGAGCCCGACCCTGACGTCGCGCTGACGATCCAGGGCCTGTCCAACCACTACCACGCGGGCGGCGTCGCCGTACTGACCGCGGTGCAGACCCCGGCGACCGACGAGGACCACTACCACTGGTTCACCCGTCGCGACGGCGGCCCGTGGCAGGTCGTCTCCGGCGCGCTCAGCGACACCTACGGCTTCGTCGTCGGCACCGCCGACCACGGCCTGGAGGTCAAGGCGGTGCTCTACGACCACGACCACGCGGTCCTGGCCGAGTCCGATCCCGCCACGATCGTGATCGACGACCACGGCAACGACCCGGTGAACGGGCCGCGGATCACCGCGACCCTGACCGAGGAGCAGGGCACGCTCGTGCTCAGCGTGCCGGAGTCCTCGCGCGAGGTGCAGCTCAGCGACTTCGAGCTGAACCCGGCCGCCGATCGGTACGTCGCCTCCGGCGAGCTCAAGCCGATCGTGGTCACCGACACCCGGTCCGCCAACCCCGGGTGGTCGGCGACCGCGCGTGTGCGCGCCTTCACCACGGTCAATGGGGACCAACTGCCGGGCAAGAACCTCGGCTGGTCGCCGACCGTGCTGTCCAGCACCAGCGGTCAGTCCGTGGCCTCGGGTGACGCCGTGGCTCCCGGGCTCGACCCCGACGGGCCCGGCATCGCCGGCTGGTCGTCGCTGGCTACCGCGCCCGCGGGTGAGGGCACCGGCACCGCCAACCTCGGCGCCGGGCTGGAGCTCCACGCTCCGACCAGCCTGGTCCCGGGCACCTACCAGGCGATGATGATCCTCACGGTCATCTGATCGCACCACCCAACCCCAGGGGGCGGGCCGTTGTGGCTCGCCCCCTGGGTCGTGAATACAGAGAGCGTTGTCATGTCGCCTCGAGCCCTGACCCTCGCCGTGCTCTTGCTCCTCTTGCCGGCGGCTGCCGTGTCGACACCGACTGCCGCCGCGTCGGACGCCCCGCCGACGACCTGGGGCGTCACGCCGTCGGACGCGGACGGACCGGACGGACGGCCGGCGTTCACCTACATCGCCGAGCCGGGCGAGCGGTACGACGACCACCTCGCCGTGCGGAACTTCGGGACCGAGCCACTCCGGGTCCGGCTCTACGCGAGCGACGCCACGAACGCGCCCGACGGCAGCTTCACGGTCCTCGCGCGCGACGAGAAGTCGGTTGGCGCCGGGTCGTGGGTGCGGCTCGACCGGGCCCGGGTGCTGGTCCCGGCGCGCTCGAGCGTCGTCGTACCGATCTCGATCGGGGTGCCTGCCGACGCCGAGCCGGGCGACCACGCGGCCGGCGTGCTGGCAAGCGTGACGACGCGCGGCGGCAAGGGTTCGTCGGTCGCGGTCGAGCGCCGCGCCGGGACCCGGATCTACCTGCGCGTGGCCGGGCCGATCTCGCCCGAGGTCGCGGTGGAGGACCTGCGGGCGTCGTACGGCGGCAGCTGGAACCCCTTCCGCAAGGGCACCACCACCGTGAGCTACACGCTGCGCAACACCGGCAATCTGCGGTTGGACGTCGACTCGCGCGCGACCGCCTCCGGACCGTTCGGGCTCCTCGCTGCCGGCGCGCGGCCGCCCGGCGTCTCCGAACTGCTGCCCGGCTCCAGCGTCGAGGCGTCGACCGAGGTAGCCGACGCGTGGCCCCTGGTGCGGATGAGCTTGTCCGCGACGGTCACCCCCCTCGCCAGCGCCGGCGACGAGCTCGGCGCGCTCGCCGAGCCCACCACCGAGACCGTCTCCTACTGGGCGTTCCATCCCACGTGGACGATCCTCGTCCTCGCCCTCGTCGTACTCGCCCTCGCCTGGTGGCTCCGCCGCCGCCGAGCCCTTAACCTGCGAAAAGTCCCAGGTTAAGGGCCTTAACCCTGCCAAAGTCCCAGCTTTGCTAGCATAGATGGATCACAGGGAGGGATACGGGTCGCCATGCACCGCGAGTCACCACTCGTCTTCCGGGGTGATCTCGCGCCAGCGACCCTCCACAATCTGGCCGCTCGCGGCGAGCTGGCCCGCGTCGCACGCGGCGTCTACGTCCGTTCTGGGTACGACGCGGCGCAGGCCCTGCGCTCCGGGTACGCCGAGGTCGCGGCGCACCTGGTCCCGAATTCGGTGATCACGGACCGGTCCGCGCCCACGGGCGCCCCGGTGGACGGCACGCTCTACCTTGCCCGCGAAGGTGCTGCGCGCGACATCGCCTTGCCCGGTCTGCTGATCCGTGTCCGCTCCGGCGCGGGACCACAACCCGACGACATCCCCCTGCCGGGCGGTCTCTTCCTGGCGTCGCGGCCGCGCGGTCTCGCGGAGAACTGCCTCGAGTCACGGGCCCGTCGCCACGCCGTACCCCGCACGCTGTCCGAGGCTGAGCTCGGCGACTGGGTCGACCGGCTGTGCCGAAACGAAGGGCCTGAGCGCCTTGTCGATTACGGCAGGCGCGCAGAAGCGCTCGGACCGGTGCTTGGCGTTCCTCCGAGTCGGCTGCAGCGGGTTCGCGCTCAGATCGGGATCGCGCTCCGAACCGGCGACACGCCCACGGAGAGCAGGCACCTGGCCGACCGGCACGCCGGTCATCCCGTCGACCAGGCGCGGATCGCACGCTTCGGACTCCTCATCGATGCGCTGCGTCACGCCGAGCCACAAAGCCGGCCTGCGCCCCGGTCTCCTGCAGACAGGTTCGAGCCGTTCGCGGAGGCGTACTTCTCGAACTTCATCGAGGGCACCGAGTTCGACTTCGACGAGGCGGCCCGGATCGTGTACGACGGGGAGGTGCCCGCGGGGCGACCCGCCGACGCGCACGACGTGGTCGGCACCTACGAACTCCTCTCCGATCGAGTCGAGCTGGCAACTATTCCCGCCGACGAGGACGCTTTCGTCGAGGCGTTGCAGCGGCGCCATCGGCGGATCATGGCCGGGCGGCCCGAGGCGTCTCCCGGCGTCTTCAAGCGTCAGGCGAATCGCGCCGGCGGCACCGTCTTCGTGAGCCCTGACGATGTCGAGGGCACCCTGCGTGCCGGATGGCGCCTCCGTGGGCGGCTCGACTCGCCCTGGGAGCGTGCCGTGTACGTCGCGTTCCTGGTCGCAGAGGTGCATCCGTTCGGCGGCGGCAAGGGCCGCCTGGCCCGGGCCATGATGGCCTCCGAGCTCGAGGCCGGCTCGCAGTCGCGGATCATCATCCCGACCGTCTTTCGCGACGACTACCTCGACGGGCTCCGTCTGCTGTCGCGGCAGGACGAGCCCGGCGTACTCATCAAGGCGCTGCGCTATGCCCACGACTTCACCGCCCGCATCGACTTCAGCGACTACGCCGTCATGAAGAAGCAGCTCGAGCGGTCGAACGCCTTCGAGGAGCCTCGCAGCCCGAACCGGCTCCGCATCCCCGACAGCCGTGAGCGTGGCGCAGCCCCCTGGCGCAGGTAGGCGACCACCGCGTGGCCTCTCCGCATCGCCCGGCCGCACGCCCGACCAAGCGATTCGGAGAACAAGGACCATAGATACCATCTAGATATAGAGTAGGTACTAGTTACCAGTCAGATACAAATCCGCCCCAGGAGACCGTCCCATGTCCAACGATCGTCGCAACGATGGGGCCGCAGGTACTGATCCCCGGAGCGAGCCCACCCCGAAGTCCTCAGGCTCGCTCAACAGCTCCCGCCCGCGGCGCCCGCGCGGGACGGGAGTGACGCCAGGTCGAAGCATCCGTGTTCCCACGGACGTGTGGGACAAGGCGAAGGCCCGGTGCAATGGCGAGGACCATGTCAACGTGAGCCACCTGTGCACGGAACTCCTCCGGGCGTACGGCGCACGCACGATCGACATGTCGGCAGGGTCGACCGCCTCGGCCAGTGGCCAAGCTGACGGATCGGCACCGTTGACTGGACGAAGCGAAGCGCCTGTTGATCCTGACGCGCTTCGGATCATCATCGACTCATACCGTGCTCTTGCTGACCGACTCGAAGCGCTCCTGGACGATCCGGCTGCCGCGACCGCTTCGCCGCCCGAGCTTGGACCCCGTCCATCGCCACGTGGAGCGGTCTTCGATCCTGAGACCAGCGTTCCACCGGTGGCGCCGATGCCGACCGGCGGCACACGCGAACAGGCCGATTGGTGCGGGCTGATCTTCTTCGGCATGCTGCGCGCGATCAATGTCCGTCAGGGTCGCGGCGCGACGCCAGGCGAACGTACGGCGATCGCACGCGCCGCTGGCTACCAGGATGCGCGTGCCTACTCCGGGTGGACCTGGACGTGGCAAGACCGCCCGGACGGTCGCTGGATCACCGAGGATGACGACGCACCGGCCGAGGGCCGGAGAAGTGGCATGACGTGGCTCAGGCTCTACGCGGAGACGCTCAACGTCACCTTGCCAGGCGACCTCGGCTGAGTGCTGTCTGTCACCAGTCAAGGCGACCCGGTTCCAGTCCGACCGGGCCCACGTAGAGCGGTTCCCGCTTGGCGTGTCATTTGCGACCGACATACGGTCGCAAATGACACGGTAGGCGAGCAAGAGTCGGGCGAGCGGTCATTGAGTCCCTGCTGGCTGGGCGCACCGGGGACCCGGCGGGCCTCGCCCGCCATCTTCGCGAGACAGCAGCTCCTGGCAAATGCGGGCGTATCATGTCGGCATGGCACCGGACGTCGCGGAGGTTCAGCGGGCGCTGCTCGCGCTCGCTCCGGATGATCGCGCGGATGTCATCCACAGCGGCCTGCTGAGCCTCGACGAGGCTAGCGTCGAACCAAACCAGGTCGAGGTCGACGCCGCGTGGCGCGCAGAGTTCCCGCGTCGCCTCGACGACACCGACAGCGGCCGAGTGGCGCTCGTCAGCGGCGAGGAGTCCGAGGCTCGGGTCCGCGCCCTCCTGGCCGAGTGACACCGTTGACCCTCGAGTACGACGAGCATCCGGACGCGACCCTCGAGCATCTGGACGCCATCCGGTTACTACCACGGCCAGCGTCCTGGACTCGGTCACGACCTGGCGGCCAGGGTCCGCGCCGGCGTACAGGACGCGATCGACTCACCCAACGCATGGCCCCCGATCACCGACTGGGACGAGGAGCCACTCCTGCGAAGCAGGAAGGCGCACGTCTACCCGTACCGCGTCATCTACCACGTCAATCACGGCAGAGTCGTCGTCGCCTATGCCCACGAGAAGCGTCGCCCTGGCTACTGGCAGCGCCGGGTAACGGAGTGACCGAACCCCGCTTGGCGTGTCATTTGCGACCGACATACGGTCGCAAATGACACGCTAGGGAGCAATGCCCGGACATGCGCTCTGCGCTTCCGGCCTCGCGCCGCTCAGGGACCGGCTGCGCGACGTTGACGACCACATGGTCGACCTCATCGAGCGGAGTGCCGAGGTTAGGAGCATGCAGACCGAGGTCGGCGAGCGTGCGTCGCGCGTACGACCCGGCACCCAAGACGTCCCATGGAGCTCCTGGACACTCGACTGGGACACCGCCTCGGCTTCGGCATGGCGTGTTGGTTACTGGCCATCGACGGGTTCCGCGTGCATGTTCGAGCCGACTCGGCGTTCCTACGGCGTAAAGATGCGCCGACTCGGCGTGATTCTCGTGCACAGATGCGCCGACTCGGCGGGATTTGCGTGCATCTTTGAGCCGACTCGGCGTCAGAGGGCCAGGTAGAGGGCCGCGGCGGCGGTGAGGATCGTGAGCAGGCCGAGTACGACGGCAAGCAGGCACGCAACCAGCCACCAGCGGCTCGGCCGGCCCGGTGGCTCGGGGCGGCCGGGTTGGTCGGGGCGGCTCGGCCGGTCCCGTAGTTCCGGGCGGCTCGGCGGCGTACCGCCATCGGGCGATTCGGTCGGACCCGGGCTGCTGGGCAGGCCGGGGCGGCCGGGTTGGTCGGGGCGGCTGGGGTGGTCGGGGGTAGTCATGGGGTACCGGCCGGGGCGGGGTGGTCGGGGGTAGTCATGGGGTACCGGCCGGGGCGGGGTGCTCGGCGGCAGCGCGGGCGCGGCGCCGGCGGCGCGCGATCAGGCCGTGCCGGGGAGCACCCACCCAGGCCAGCGCAAAGGCAGCGGTCGCGACCAGCACGATGGTGCCGCCGACGGGGAGGTCGAGGCTCCACGACAAGTACAGCCCGACCAGCGCGGAGCCCGCCCCGAAGAGGGGCGCCAGCGCCATCATCACGCCGAGCCGGTCGGTGAGCAGCCGGGCGGTCGCGGCGGGCGTGATCAGCAGCGCGAGCACGAGGATGTTGCCGATCGTCTGCACCGAGATCACGACGGCGACGGTCACCATGACGTAGAGCAGCAGGTCGAGCCGGAAGACCGGCAGCCCGATCGCGCGCGCCATGTCGCGGTCGAGCGACACGGTGACCAGCTCCTTGTGGAAGGCCCAGGTCACGCCGAGCAGTACGACGCTGCTGATCGCCACCACGGCGAGGTCCTCGTCGCGGATGCCGGTGATCGCGCCGAAGAGGAACTGCTGCAGCGACCCGGCGTACCCGGGCGCGAACGAGATGATCACGATGCCCAGCGCGAAGGCGGCCGCGAACAGGATGCCGATGACGCTGTCCTCCTTGAGCCGGCGGTTCTGCGCCAGCACCGCGATCACGACCGCGGTGAGGACGCCGGCGATCGCCCCGCCGAGCAGCAGGTTCCCGGAGATCACGAACGCGACCGCCAGCCCGGGGAAGACCGCGTGGCCGACAGCGTCGCCGATGAAGGCCATCCCGCGCAGCACGACGTAGCAACCGATCACCCCGCACACGACACTGCTCATCACCCCGACCAGCAGCGCCTTCTGCAGGAAGGCCAGGTCCGGGTTGAACAGGTCGGCGAGGAACTCCAGCGGTGAGAGCATCAGCCCACCGCCCCGGAAGAGCCGAGAGATGGATCGAGCACCGGGTCGAGCCCGAGCGCCCGGAGCAGCGGCGAGTGCGCGGGGATGCCGAAGGTCGCCGACCACACCCGCGGATCGAGGAGTTCCCCGGGTGGGCCGTCGGCCAGCACCGTCCGGTTGAGCAGGCACAGCCGGGTGCAGGAGTAGCGCGCCGTACCCAGGTCGTGGGTGGTCATCAGCACGGCCCGACCCTCGCCGGCCAGATCGCCGAAGAGTGTGTTGAGCAGGTCCTGGGTCGGCAGGTCGAGCCCGGTGAAGGGCTCGTCGAGCAGGAGTACGGCGGGGCCCCGCGCCAGCGCCCGGGCCACCAGCACCCGCTGCCGCTGGCCGCCGGAGAGCTCACCCACGGGCCGGCCGCGCAGGGAAGACATCCCCACCCGCTCCAGCGCCGCGTTGGCCGCCCGGTAGTCCTCGACGCCCGCGCGCCGCAGCCACCCGATCTGCCGGGCCCGCCCGGAGAGCACCGCGTACTCGACCGAGATCGGGAAGTCCCACGCGAACTCGTGCCGCTGCGGGACGTACCCGATCCGCGCCAGCCCCCGGCGGGGCGCGGCCCCGGCCACACTGATCTCGCCGCCCGCGGTCGGGATCAGCCCGAGCACGGACCGCAGCAGGGTGGTCTTGCCCGCGCCGTTCGGCCCGAGCAGCCCGACCAGCTCACCGGCGGCGACGCTCAGGTCGACGCCGCGCAGCACCGGCCGGCCGCCGAGGTCGACGTCGAGCCCGGCGATCCGCAGCGCGGTCACGCCTCGTCCTCGGTGGCCAGCGTCCGGATCCGCCTGGTACGGCGCACCGACAGCGCCGCGGCGACCGCGACCAGCACCACGAGCGCCGAGGTCGCGATCACGACCGCACGGGTGACCGACCCCGAGGCTGACTCAGGCGCGGAGTCGGAGCCGGCCCCGGCAGGAGGGTCCGCTGGGCCGGCGGTGGCTGCGGCGTCGTACTCCGCGGCGAACGCGTCGTCCGGATCGGTGCCGTCGCCGACGGCGAACCGCAGCACCCCTCGGTCGGAGACCGTGCTACCGTCCTTGAGCTCGGCGGACATCTCGAAGTCGAGCAGGTAGACGCCCGGCTCGCTGAAGACCCAGTTGGCGTGGGTGTGGGTGTTGACCTCGACGAAGAGGTCCTGCTTGGCCTCCTCGGAAGCGCTGGACCACAGCGGTTCGGGGGCGGTGAGGTTGCCGGACTGCAGGTAGACGATCAGGTCGCCGGGCCCCTGCACGCCGTACAAAGACAGCGTGGCGCCGAGGTTGGCGCGCGCCATCAGCTCGGGGTCCTGGGTGTTCCAGCCGACCCAGACCAGGCCGGGATCCTGGGTCTGCGGCAGCACGTGGACCTTGGTGCCCGGCTCCTGGCCGAGGAACTCGTAGTCCGCCCGGTCCGGTACGGCCAGCAGCGCCGCGTCGGGCACCGCCAGCACGACGTCGTCGAGGTCGCGCCACACCGACGGCCGCACCGTGTCGTCGTGGACCTGGAGCGTCAGCTTGCCACCGGTGAGCCGGCCGCCGATGTCGACGTGGCCGCTGCTCAGCACGGCGTGGCCCGTCGCGGTCTCCTGGCCGCGGTCGATCGACTGGTCGAGGTCGGAGTCGTCGGCGAAGGCGGCCCCTGGAATGCCGGCGGCGGCGCCGAGCAACAGGGTCGCCAGCAGCAGGGCGGTACGACGGAACATCGGACTCCTCATCGGTGGGGGCTCATCCCAGGCACCTGTTCAGGGACTCGGCGTTGGCGCGCATCAGCTCGACGTAGGTGTCGACCTCGCCGGTGAAGGCATCGCCATGGATGGGGCAGACCTCGATCCCCAGCTCGCGCGCCACCTGCTCGAGGGTCGTGGAGCGGGCCGCGAGGTTGGGCTCGAGGAAGACCGCGGGCACGTCGAGGTTGCGGATCGTGTCGCCGAGCCGCAGACGGTCGGCCAGGCTCGGCTCGGTCGCGGGGTTGGGGGTGACGAAGCCGGAGATCGTGACGTCGTACGCGCGCCCGAGGTAGGCGAACGCGTCGTGCGTGGTGATCAGGTGGCGGCGGGACTCCGGGATCTCGCCGATCCGCGAGCGCACGTGGGCGTCGAGTTCGTCGAGCTCGGCCAGGTAGGCCTCGGTGTTGGCGAGGTACTCCGACGTGCCCTCGGGGTCCTGCTCGATCAGGGTGTCGCGGATCGCCTCGGCGTAGGACTGGACGTTGCCGACGTCCTGCCACAGGTGGGGGTCGATCTCGCCGTGGACGTGCCGCCCGAGCACCGCCTGCGGGAGCTGGAAGATCCGGGTGCCGGCGCGGCCGAGGAAGCGGTACGACGGGTCGCCGGGCACCTCGGTCAGCGCCCGGTTCGGCACCTCGATGACCGTCTCGGCCGGGTGGCGAGCGACCTGGGTGGCCTCGCCGCCGCCGTGTGGATCGACGAAGACGGTCAGCTCGCCGGCGTCGACGTCGACGGCCAGGTCGGCGTGGCCCTCGTCGACGACGTTCTCCTTGCCGGCCCCGGACAGATCAGCACCGGCCGGGTCGACCCCGACCGCGAACGTGAACGTGCCCTCGGCCACCGGGATCGGCTTGGAGTCCTCGGCGACCTGGAGCTTGGCGGCCAGGTCGAGCTCGTAGATGCCGGGCTCGGTGAAGACCCAGCTCATGTGGGTGTGCGCGTCGGGCGGCAGCACGGTGGTGTCGTCGCGGTAGCCGCCGGCGGCGTCGAACCCGTCGCGGGAGTCGAAGTAGACGTCCGTGTCGCCGAAGCTGCCGGTCAGGTAGCCGACGAGGTCCCCGCCGTCGGGCCCCCGCATCCCGGTGGCGCTCAGGTAGACGTTCGAGGCGCGCGTGGCGCCGTACGCCTCCCCCGTGCCGCGCACCCGCAGCCCGAGCCAGACGGTGTCGAGCGAGATATTCTCCACCAGCGGGATGACCTCTGCGGCGTACTTGACCGCCTCCTCGGCGAGCGCGATGTTGGGCGTGCCGGGACGCAGGTTGGCGTCGAGCGCCTTGATCACCCGGTGCTCCTCGAGCAGCAGGTAGTTGGTGAACGCGACGTCGGCGTAGACCACGTTGCGGATGTCGCGCAGCGTCGGCTCGTAGGAGTGCGGGTCGGCGCCGTCGGGGATCAGCGACACCACGCGCGCCCGGTCGCCGGCGACGTTGCGGACGATGTCGGCGAGGATCCCGGTCGTCGTCACCACGTCGAGCCTGCCGTCGTCGGCGGCGCTGAGCTGGGACTGGCCGCAGCCGGCGAGGACCAGGACCAGGGTCGCCGCTATGGCCGCCCTCATGCGGTCACCGGCGCCGAGCCGGTACGACGTCGCACCAGGTAGAGCGCCGTGCCCGCGACGCCGCCCAGCAGCGTCAGGTTGCCGAGGACCAGCGCGGCCACGAGAGCCAGCACCAGGGCGAGGCTCGGGTCTCCGGTGCCTCCGGTGTCGCCGGCTGCGGCAGCCGCCTGGGCGTCCTCGACGGTGGCTGCGCCCTCGGGGCAGTCCCCCGGCTCGCCGCCGACCATGACCACCAGCTTCTCGGTGTCGGAGGCGGTCCCGCCGCCGGCCAGCGGCGCGGATTGGGTGAAGGTGAGGGTGTAGATGCCCTCCTTGGTGAAGCCCCAGTTGCCGTGCGCGTGCACGCCGAGCGGGATGTCGTAGCGCCCGCCCTCGATGAGGACGACGTCGGGCGAGCCGAACGAATCCAGGGTGTAGACGGTGACCTCGCCGGGGCCGTCGACCTCGTCGAGCGTCCACCGGATCGGGCCGGCCGCCTGGTCGGAGGTGAGCTCCTCGGTGTTCCAGCCCAGCCAGACGACGCCGGGCAGCTGGGTCTGCGGGATCTGCCAGGCCGGGGCGCCCTTCTCACCGAGGAAGCCGAAGGGCTCGCCCGGGGCGGCGACCTCGCCCGCCTTCATCACCCAGATCGCGGTGTCGGCGGGCTCGCGCCAGGCCACCTCGGGCGTCGTACCGTCCTTGACCAGGGAGGTCAACGCGCCGTTCTCGATCCTCGTCGCGTAGTCGACGTGGCCCTCCGCGAGGACCGTCATGTCCGGGTCGGCGTCCGGCGGGAGGCACGCCTGGCCGTCGGCCGCGGCGGCCTGGGCCGCCTCGTCGAGCGCCAGCGCGGCGTCGTCCACCGCGGGCGTGCCCTCGTCCGCG
>JBDHZS010000023.1:0-28273 GCA_039812025.1 Nocardioides sp.
GAGCTCGCGCTCCCGCCCGCGACGCTCGCCGTCCGGCTGGAGGCGCCCGCGCCCGGGCTGCGCGCCGCGGTCGCGATCAGCGGCGCCGGCCGGGATCTGGCCGGGGTGGTCGGCCTGGTCTCGCCGGCCGAGCACACCCTCGTCCCCACCCTGCGCTAGATGGGTTGCCGCGCGCCCGGGGAGCAGGAAGGGGCCCCGGGGAGGGGGTCAATCGGCGGCGTACCCGGGATGGATCTCGCTGGCGGGGACGCCGAGGAGGTCGCCGAGCTGCTCGGCGAGCACGGTGAGGACGGCGGCGCGCAGCTCGTACCGGTCCCTCACCCGCAGCTCGATGGGCCGCCGGAAGAGCACCAGCCGGCTCGGCTTCTGCTTGTCGCCGCGCACCAGCGCCGCCAGCGGCACCCCGTCGCCGTCCCACGCGGGCCCGAGGTCGGGCACGTCCTCGACGGCGTACTCGATCCGGCCCAGCCGGTCGGACCACCGGTGCTCGATGTCCTCGACCAGGTCGAGGACGATCCGGTCGAACCGCTCCCGGTCGCCGAGCAGCAGCCGGCGCCCGGCCTCGTCCGAGTGCACCCCCGGGCCGCGCATGCCCCGCCCGTGCCGGTCCCGCAGTCCTCGACTCACACCCGCCACCCCGCACATTCCGGCCACGTCGTCCGCCCACCCGGGGCGCAGAGGGCGAGCCTAACCGGATGCCGACGATGGGGCCGGTAGCGTACGGGCGCGTGAACCCCACCCGTCGCTGCTCGCGGACCGCCTGCGGTCGCCCCGCGGTGATGACGCTGACCTACGTGTACGCCGACATGACGGCCGTGGTCGGCCCGCTCGCGCTGCACGCCGAGCCGCACGCCTACGACCTGTGCGCCCAGCACAGCGAGCGGCTCTCGGCGCCCCGCGGCTGGGAGGTGCTCCGGCTCGCGCCCGACCCGGCGACGCTCGGCCCGACCGAGGACGACCTGCTCGCGCTCGCCGACGCCGTGCGCGAGGCGGCCCGGCCCGCGCCCTCGCCCGAGCCCGCCGGCGCCGAGGCGGCCGGCGGGGAGAGGGCCACGGTCCGGCGGGGCCACCTGTGGTCCGTGCCCAACCAGTGAGCGCCGGTTGACCCTCCGGCTCTAGGCTTGCGCCCATGAGTCATGTGCTGTCCGCGGTCGCCTGGCCGTACGCCAACGGCCCGCGCCACATCGGTCACGTCGCCGGCTTCGGCGTGCCCTCCGACGTCTTCAGCCGCTACATGCGCATGGCCGGCCACGACGTCCTCATGGTCTCCGGCACCGACGAGCACGGCACCCCGATCCTGGTCGCCGCCGACAAGGAGGGCGTCACCGCCCGCGAGCTGGCCGATGCGAACAACCAGGTCATCGTCACCGACCTGTGCGACCTCGGCCTCTCCTACGACCTCTTCACGCGCACGACGACCGGCAATCACTACCGCGTCGTCCAGGAGATGTTCACCACCGTCCACGCCAACGGCTACATGATCGAGCGGACCCAGCTCTCCGCGATCAGCGCGTCGACCGGCCGCACCCTCCCGGACCGCTACATCGAGGGCACCTGCCCGATCTGCAAGTACGCCGAGGCGCGCGGCGACCAGTGCGACAACTGCGGCAATCAGCTCGACCCCACGGACCTGATCGACCCGCGGTCGAAGATCAACGGCGAGACGCCGAAGTTCGTGGAGACCCAGCACTTCTTCCTCGACCTGCCGGCGCTGGCCGACGCGCTGAGCGAGTGGCTCGACGGCCGCGAGGCGAGCGGCACCTGGCGGCCGAACGTCATCAAGTTCTCCCAGAACATCCTCTCGGAGATCCGGCCCCGCGCGATGACCCGCGACATCGACTGGGGGATCCCGATCCCGCTCGACGGCTGGCGCGACCAGCCCAAGCGGCTCTACGTCTGGTTCGACGCGGTGATCGGCTACCTGTCGGCGTCGATCGAGTGGGCGCGTCGCACGGGCGACCCTGAGGCGTGGCGCGAGTGGTGGAACGATCCCGAGGCGGTCGCCTACTACTTCATGGGCAAGGACAACATCGTCTTCCACTCCCAGATCTGGCCCGCCGAGCTGCTCGCCTACGCGGGCCGCGGCGACAAGGGCGGCAGCCCGGGGGGGTACGGCGTCCTCAACCTCCCCACCGAGGTGGTCTCGAGCGAGTTCCTGACGATGGGGGACCAGCAGTTCTCCTCCAGCCGGGGGCACGTGCTCTACGTGGGCGACTTCCTGGCCCGCTACGGCCCCGACCCGCTGCGCTACTTCATCTGCGCGGCCGGCCCCGAGACCTCCGACGCGGCCTTCACCTGGGCCGAGTTCGTGACCCGCAACAACTCCGAGCTGGTCGCCGGCTGGGGCAACCTGGTCAACCGGACCGCCTCGATGATCGCCCGCAACTTCGGCGAGATCCCGCCCTGCGGCCCGCTGGAGCCGGTCGACGAGGCCGTGCTGGAGGCGGTACGACGCGGCTTCGACGAGGTCGGGGACCTGATCGGTCACCACCGGCTGCGGGCCGCGATCGCCGCGGCGATGCGGGTGGTCGGCGAGGTCAACAAGTACCTCACCGTCACCGAGCCCTACAAGATGAAGGACCCGTCCCAGGCAGAGCGGCTGGCCACAGTGCTCCACGTCGCCGCCCAGTGCGTCAGCGACTGCAACACGCTGCTCGCGCCGTTCCTGCCGCACGCCGCCAACCGGGTGCACGCGGTGCTCGGCGGCGAGGGCGAGTTCATGCCGATGCCGCGCATCGACACCGTCGAGGAGCTCGACCCCGGCCACGGCGCCTGCGGCTCGTCGTACCCCGTCATCACCGGCGACTACTCCGCCACGCCCTCCTGGGAGTCGCGGCCGGTCCGCGTCGGCGCGCCCGTCGGCAAGCCGACGCCCGTCTTCACCAAGCTCGACCCCTCCGTCGTCGACGAGGAGCTCGCCCGACTTGCGTAAGGCGCCTGACGCAACCGTGGCAGACTTCCATCGTGAGCGAAGCGAGAGAGCGCATCGGCCCGCAGCCGAGAGCAGACCGTGAGGCTGCGCTCGAACTGCGAGCTCACCAGGAGGCACAGTGAGCCGCCCGCACATCGCCGCCCTGGTCGAGGACGCCTGGAACAGCGCGCTCGGCGTGGCGCTGCGCGCGAGCGGCTTCCGGCACCGGATCGTCCCCCACGTCGGCTACGCGGGCACCGACTTCGTGCGGGTCTTCGCCCGGGTGCTGCTGGCGCCGGAGCCGGGGCCCGACGCCGGCGACCCCGCCACCCGCGACGAGCGGCGCGGCTGGCGCAACTTCGTCACCGCCGAGGCGCTGGACGTCGAGGTGCGCATCGACGTCGCAGGGCACGAGTACGTCGCCCGCACCGACCGCTCGGGCAACCTCGACGTGCGGATGCCCAACCCGGGACTCGAGCCTGGCTGGGCGGAGGTCCGGCTGACCGCCGAGGACGCGGAGCCGGCCGTCGCGCAGGTGCTCGTCGTCGACCCGGCGGCGGAGTTCGGCATCGTCTCCGACATCGACGACACGGTGATCAAGACCTGGCTGCCGCGGCCGCTGGTGGCGGCGTACAACTCCTTCGTCGCGACGGAGCAGGCCCGCATCGCGATCCCGGGGATGGCGCTGTTCTACGGCGAGGTGCTCCAGGCACACCCGGGGGCGCCGACGTTCTACGTGTCCACCGGCGCCTGGAACACCGCCGGCACGCTGCGCCGCTTCCTGCGCGGCCACGGCTTCCCGGCCGGGCCGATGTTCCTCACCGACTGGGGGCCGACCAACACCGGTTGGTTCCGCTCGGGGGCCGAGCACAAGCGGACCTGCCTGCGCGAGCTCGCCGCCGACTTCCCGGGCGTCTCCTGGCTGCTGATCGGGGACGACGGCCAGCGGGACCCGGGGATCTACGCCGAGTTCGCGCGCGAGCACCCCGACCGGGTCGCCGCGATCGCGATCCGCGAGCTGCGCGCCGACGAGCAGGTCTTGGCCCACGGCACGCCCGGCGAGCGCCGGGACGCGGAGCAGCCGGACTGTGCGGAGGGCGGCGCGGGGTCAGGACTCGATGCGGGCGGCGTGCCCGTCGTCCGCGGCCCCGACGGCGTCGTGCTCGCCGACCGCCTCCGCGGCCTGATCTGAGCCCGCCACAGAGTCTGCACCCCCTTGTAGGGGGAGCGGACTGTTCCAAGGGGAGCAAACTCCCCGCGGGGCCCCGGCGCGCGCCCGTCGGAAGGCCGGGGAAGTCCGCCGCGGGGATGAGGCGGATCGTCCCGGGGAGCGATGCGCACACCGTACCCGCGTCTCGATAGTGGGAAGTCACCATTCCACCCGAGACGAGGAGTCGCCATGCGCGCCCTGAGATCATGGATATCCGCAACCGTGGGGGTGCTGCTCCTGGCGACCCCCGTCCTGATGGCGCCAGCTGCGAGCGCCGTCCCGAGACTGCCCTTCCCCTACCCCGACAGCGCCGCGTCGGCGGCGGACAACGGGGGGAGCGTCGCCAAGAAGGGGATGCAGCAGCTCACCGTCACCAAGACCAAGAAGGGCCTGAAGGTCGCGGCCCCGAAGAAGCTCCGCGCCGGGCACGTCCGCCTCGTCGTCAAGGGCAAGGGAGACGCCAGCATCTCGGTCGTGCGCTTCGCGAAGGGCTACGACTTCAAGAAGTTCACCAAGGACTACAACGCCTCCAACACCGGCGACATGAAGGCGCTGAAGAGGATCTTCGCGAAGACGGACTTCCTCGGCGGCCTGGAGCCCGGCGCGACGGGCACGATCACGCTGCCGAAGAAGGGGAAGTACACGGTCTTCTGGTTCGGCGAGAAGGTGCAGTACCCCACCGTGATCAAGGCCGGGAAGCCCAAGAAGTCCAAGGCGCCCAAGACCGACGGCAAGATCGTGGCGAAGAAGGGCAACGTCTGGGCCGGCGACGACCACCTGCCCACGGCGGGCACGCTGGCCTTCAACAACGTCTCCGACCAGCCGCACCACCTGATCATGTTGGGCGTCGAGGAGGGTACGACGACCCAGGACGTCCTGGACTACCTGAGCGAGGAGCCGACCGGCCCGCCGCCGTGGGCCACTGAGGGCAGCCTCTACGCCGACGTGATCAGCCCCGGGCGGAAGATGACCGTGGACTACGACCTGCCGGCCGGGCAGTACGTGCTGCTCTGCTTCATCCCCGACCCGTCGATGGACGGCATGCCCCACGCGTTCATGGGCATGATCAAGATGGTCCACCTGATGTGATGTCAACGGCGCAGGGAGGTGGCGGCGGCTTCGCGGAGGGCGTCTGAGACGGCGCGCAACGTGGGGGAGGCCCGCCGCCACCGCTGCCAGTAGAGGGGTACGTCGAGGAAGCCCTGCGGGTCGATGAGCACCAGGTCGCCTCGTCGTACCGGCTCGACGCAGGCAAGCTCGGGCACCGCGCCCCAGCCGATGCCGAGCTCGATCGCCCGGGTGCACTCCGCGGCGCTCGGGATCAGGTGGGCCCGCGGGGCGGCCGGGGCAGGGCTCGCGCCGAGACGCTCCAGGCACCGCAGATGGAGGTCGTCGGTGCGGTCGAAGGCGACGCTCGGGGCGACCGCGAGGCCGGCCGGGTCCGCGCCCGCTCCCAGCCACCGCTCGGCGAAGCCAGGACTGCACACGGCGAGGTAGCGCATCGAGCCCAGTGTCTCGACCGCGCAGCCCGGCATCGGCTTGGCCTCGGTCGTCACCGCGCCCGCGGCCCGCCCGCTGCGCAGCAGCGCGAGCGAGTGGGTGGCGTCCGCGCGGAGCACCTCGAAGACCACCCGGTCGGCGAGCCCGCGCAGCGCCGCGAGCGCCCAGGTGTGGAGCGAGTCCGCGTCGACGACGATCGCCAGCGGCGTCGGGTCGCCCGCCCGGCCGGGCGAGAGGTCCGCCAGCAGGTCGGACTCCAGGAGATCGAGCTGGCGCGCGAACCGGACGACGGTCTCACCGGCGTCGGTGAGCACGACCGGCCGGGTGCGGAGCAGGACCGCGTGCCCGAGCTGCGTCTCGAGGGCGCGGATCCGCTGGCTCACGGCGGAGGGGGTGATGTTCAGCAGCGCGGCCGCGGCGTCGAGGGTGCCCGCGTCGGCCACCGCCGCGACCGTGCGCGCCAGGTCGCCGTCGAGCGCCGTCATACTCGGCCATCCTAGGCCCGGTGATCCAGCGCCGCTAACGCACCTGAAGGACAACTGGCTGTCCCCGGGGAGCCGCGGCCCCTATCGTCGGTGGGGTGGGGGGCATCGAGGGGATCCGGAACGGCGCTCAGGTCGGCGCAGCCACGGGGTTGCCGTCCCGCGTGCTGTTGCTGGCGTCGTTCGACGTCGACGAGGCGATGTACGACGCGCTGCTGACCGGCTCGGGGAGCGTCGTCCTCAACGGAACGGCGGGCCGACAGCACCTCAGCGCCCTCCGCGTGGTCGAGGCGCCCGATCCGTGCCCCGCGCCCGTCCCGGGCCACGACCTGTCGATCCTGACCGCCCGGGAGACCGAGGTGCTGGAGCTGGTCGCCCGAGGGCTGACCAACTGCGAGATCGCGGCGGAGCTCTTCGTCAGCGAGAACACGGTCAAGACGCACGTCGTCCACGTCCTGCAGAAGCTCGGTGCGCGCGACCGCGTCCAGGCGGTCGTGATGGCCTACGAGTCCGGCCTGGTCACCCCGACCCGCAGATAGCAGGTCTGACAGACTCGGGCCATGCGCGTACACCTCGGCACCGACCACGCCGGCCTCGCCCTGAAGGACCACCTGATCGCCTGGCTCACCGAGCACGGCCACGAGCCGGTCGACCATGGGGCGTTCGTGTACGACGCCGAGGACGACTACCCGGTCTTCTGCCTGCGGGCGGCCGAGGCGGTCGTGGCGGACCAGCGCGCCGGCGTCGAGGCGCTCGGCGTCGTGATCGGCGGCTCCGGGAACGGCGAGCAGATCGCCGCCAACAAGGTCGAGGGCGTCCGCTCGGCGCTGGCGTGGTCGGAGGAGACGGCCTCCCTGGCCCGCGAGCACAACGACGCCAACGTGCTCTCGGTCGGCGGGCGGATGCACGACATCGGCGAGCTGACCCGCTTCGTCGAGGTCTTCCTCGGCACCGACTTCTCCGGCGCCGCGCGGCACCAGCGCCGCATCGACATGCTCGCCGACTACGAGACCACTGGCGACCTGCCGCCGCTGCCGGAGTCTCAGGACGGCGCCGGCCCGCGTGCCTGAGGGCCACACGCTGCGGCGCCTCGCCGACGAGGTGACCGCGGCGTACGCCGGCACCCGCCCGCGCGTCTCCTCGCCGCAGGGTCGGTTCGGGGCCGAGGCGGCCGCCCTCGACGGCCATCTCCTGATCGACGCCACCTCGGCCGGGAAGCACCTCTTCATCGAGTTCGACGGCGAGCGGTTCGTCCACATCCACCTCGGCCTGATCGGGGGCCTGGGCATCGCGTCGTACGACGAGGTGCCAGCCCCGGCGGGCGCAGTCCGACTGCGGCTCATCGCCCCGGATCGGTCACAGGACGGGGACGGCCGGGTGGTCGTGGCGGACCTGCGCGGCGCGATGACCTGCGATCTCGTCGGACCCGGCCGCCGCGAGCAGGTGATCGCCGCCCTCGGCCCCGACCCGCTGGATCCCGACGCGGACCCGGGCAAGGCGTGGGCGAAGATCCGCGCCAGCGACCGCCCGATCGCCGAGCTGCTGCTCGACCAGGCCGTGCTGGCCGGGGTCGGCAACGTCTACCGCGCCGAGGTGCTCTTCCGGCATCGCATCCATCCGCTGCGGCCCGGGCGGACCCTGCGCCGCTCCCAGTGGCAGGCGATCTGGGACGACCTGGTCGAGCTGATGGCCGAGGGTGTGCAGTCCGGCCGGATCGACACGGTCGCGGCCGACCACACGCCCGAGGCGATGGGCCGCCCGCCGCGCGTGGACGACCACGGCGGCGAGGTCTACGTCTACCGCCGTACCGGCCAACCGTGCCTGGTCTGCGGCCGCGCCGTCCATGCCGAGGTCCACAAGGGGCGCAACCTCTTCTGGTGCACCCGCTGCCAGCCGGTCTTCAGGAGTCGCGCCGCCCGAGCGCGGGGCGTCGTAGGCTAGGCGCGCGCTTTCTCGGGGCGTTGCGATGACGTGAGGAGCTCGATGCCGGCCAGGCGGCGGATGCGCACCCGGAGCGAGGCGCTCGCCTTCGCGGGACTGACCGTCTTCGGGCTGGTCGTGACGGCGGCGATCTATTTCGTGCCCCACCTGGCGCCGATCGCGATGCTGACGGTGCCGATGGTGCTGGGGAGCCTGGTGCTGCGCCCGACGGTCCTGCCGTGGTATCTCCTGGTCCTGGTGATCGCCTTCGGGGTGTCGCTGGTGGGCCCCAACCACGACGTGCAGGAGTCGGCGATCCCGGTCCTGACCGTCCTCCTGATCGCGGCCCTGCTGGTGACGATCGCGCGGCGGCGCGCCGACCTGGGGGTCACCGGGCACCGCGCCGAGGCGATGCTGACCGAGCTGCGGGAGCGGATCCAGCGCCAGGGCGGGCTGCCGCAGCTGCCGGTCGGCTGGCGCATGCAGCAGGCGCTGCGGACCGCGGAGGGCAGCCCCTTCGCCGGCGACTTCGTCGTCGCGACCCGTCGGGGCGGCTGCGATCACCTGGAGTTCTGCCTGGTCGACGTCTCCGGGAAGGGCAACGACGTCGGGGCGCGGGCGCTGCAGCTGAGCGGTGCGATGGGGGGCATCCTCGGGTCGCTGCCTCCCGCCGCGATGCTCCCGGCGACCAACGAGTGGGTCCTCGAGCAGGACTGGCACGAGGGCTTCGCGACCGGCGTCCACGTCTGCGTCGACCTCGCCACCGGCGACTACGAGGTCCGCTCGGCCGGCCACCCGCCGGTGGTGATCCGGGCCGGCGGGTCGGGCCGCTGGACCGCGCTCGAGGCGTCCGGACCCGCGCTCGGGCTGCTCCACGATCCGGAGTACGACGCCAGCCACGGCCGGCTCCTCCCCGGCGACGTCATGGTCGTCTGCACCGACGGCGTCGTGGAGAACCCGACCCGGGACGTCACCCACGGCGTGGACCGGCTCACCGGGGTGGCCGAGGACGTCCTGCGCGGCGACCACACACGCGCCGCCGAGCGGGTGATGGACAAGGTCGCCGTCGACGGCGACGACCGGGCGCTGGTGATCCTCGTCCGGGTCCCCCTCGGCGCCATGTGACCCCCGCCGAGTCGGCTCAAACATGCACCCAAAACACGCCGAGTCGGCGCAAACGTGCACGGTTATCCACAGAGATCCAGCGCCGCCTGTGGATGGGCGTGCACAGATGCGCCGACTCGGCGTCCTCAGCGTGCACAGATGCGCCGACTCGGCGTGATCTGAGTGCACGTTTGAGCCGACTCGGCGCGGGGTCGCGGGGTGTGACACCATGGCCCGGCACGCGGATGTAGCTCAATGGTAGAGCCCCAGTCTTCCAAACTGGCTACGCGGGTTCGATTCCCGTCATCCGCTCCACACGCCGCAGAGCGCCGTCTCCGACAGTCCTGGCGAACGGACCCAGGTCAGCCCTTCCGCTTGGCGGTGAACGTGACCGTGGCCCAGCACCGGTTGGGACCGGTGTACTTGAACTTTCCGTTCTTGGCCTTGTTGCCGGAGAGCTTCATCGTGAGCTTCGTGGTGTAGCCGTCGCCGTTGTGCTTCGCCTTGACCGTGCCGTTCTTCTTGATCTTGGTCGTCGGGAAGTCGTAGGTGTACCAGGCATACGTCGGCAGGTCCGGGAAGCCGCCGCAACTGGTCCAGGCCGTGACCCTGAAGCCCCGCACCTTGTTCTTCTTGACCTTGAAACTGACCTTCTTCTTCTTGTTCTTGTACGTGCCTGCCTTCGCCTTCGCCTTGACCGCGGGGCCTGCCACCCCTGCGTGCGTCGCGTCGGCGGCCTGGCCGCTGGGGCCTCCCGGCGATCCCGCGGCCGCCGCCGCGGTGCCGGCCGCCGGGCCTGCGAGCGCGAACGCCAGCACGATCGCCGTCGCGAACCGCGCCCTGAACGTACCGAATCTCATGTCCTTGCTCCTTCTGTCGTCCCCGTCCACGGGCGAGGCTCGTCCTTCGCCGGCGTGCCGCGCCTGGCCGGAGAGGCTACGTCGTGCTGCCGCCCGCGCGCGGTCGTCCGGACGAGTCCGGATGACCGGCGGCCGCGGCTGTGGCGGGGATCGGCGACCTCGATCGAGTGGCGTCGGCGCCCGCCGTGTTACCCTGCTGCCGGTCGGGAGCGGCGAACAGCCCCCTGACCTGCAAGTTCACGGGGCGTAGCGTAGTGGCTAGCGCGCCTGCTTTGGGAGCAGGAGACCGCAGGTTCGAGTCCTGTCGCCCCGACCAGGGCAGCCCGAGTAGGTGGCGCGTGCCCCTCACCCGGGATAGGTGAGATTCGCCCGCGATCGGCCGGTCGTCCGGAGTGGACGATGGACCCGGCGGTCCGGCTTGCGGCAGGCTGCTCCCATGGCGACCGCTGACTACATCATTCCTCGCGCGTCGATCGTGCTGGCGACGATGGCGGCCGCGGTGATCGTCCTCAGCGGCGCGCACGCGGTGCGGGACATCCTCGGGCCGGTGCTGCTGGCGCTCGTCGTGGCCATCACGGCGCAGCCGCTGCGCCAGTGGCTCAACAGCTACCTCCCGAGCGCGCTCGCCGCGACCGCCTGCATCGTGGCCATCGTCCTCGTCCTCGGCGGGCTGGCGCTCTCGATCCTGCTCGCGATCGCCCGCTTCGGCAGCCTGCTGGGCGACTACCAGGAGCAGTTCCAGACGCTGATTCTCGGGACGGTCGAGCGGCTCAAGGACCTCGGCGTGAGCGAGGAGGCCATCGCCCAGGTGGCGTCGTCGCTGGACTTCGGGAAGCTGGCGGCGTTCTTCCTCGACGTCCTGGGCGGGCTGGCGGGGACGATGTCGAGCTTCGCCTTCGTGCTGGCGCTGTGCCTGTTCATGACGATCGACGCCAGCGGCTTCGGCAAGCACCTGGAGCGGCTGCGCGATGAGCGCGGCCCACTCGTCACCGCGCTCATGGAGTTCGGCCAGGGGACGCGCCGCTACCTGTGGGTCTCGACGGTCTTCGGTCTGATCGTCGCGGTCCTCGACGCGATCGCGCTGCAACTGCTCGGGGTGCCGGCCCCCTGGCTGTGGGGCCTCCTGGCGTTCCTGACCAACTACATCCCCAACGTCGGGTTCATCATCGGCCTGATCCCGCCCGCGATCCTCGGGCTGCTTGAGGACGGGCCGGGGATGATGATCGCGGTCATCGCGATCTACTCGGTGCTCAACATCGTGATCCAGTCGGGCATCCAGAACAAGGTCGTCGGGGACTCGGTCGGGCTCTCGGTCACGATCACGTTCGTCTCGCTGGTGTTCTGGTCGTGGATCCTCGGGCCGATCGGCGCGATCCTCGCCGTACCGCTCTCGCTGCTGGTGAAGGCGCTCTTCGTCGACGCGGACCCGGGCAACCGCTGGCTGAGCCCCGTGATCGCCAACAGCGACCCGGGGACGGCGAGCGGAGCCGAGACGGCGCCGCGACCGGCCTGAGGTCGCGGTGGGGCGCAGGGAGAGGCTGAGAGAGCGGTACGGCGAGCTCAAGGCCTGGGGGATCGCGACCCGCGACGTCCTGCTGTCCCGCTTCCATATCCTGCAGCGGATCCTCACGGAGTTCCTCCGGGTCGAGGTGATCGACCGCTCGATGGTCATCGGTGCACAGGCGCTGCTGGCGCTCGTGCCGATGCTGATCGTGCTGGCGGCGTTCCTGCCGTCGTACCTCACCGAGATCGTCGCGACGCGCATCGGCCAGGTGACGGGCATCGACGCGGCCGAGGCCAGCATCCTCGCCCAGGGCGGTACGGCGGCCTTCGACACCAGCCAGGTGCGGACGCAGACCGGGCTGATCGGAGTCGTGATCGCCGTGCTCTCGGCGACCAGCTTCGCGCGGGCGGTCCAGCGCGCCTACACGACCGTGTGGGACCTGCCCCGGATCGGTGGGCTGCGGGGGCGGCGTCGGTGCCTGGAGTGGCTCCTGTGCTGGCTGTTGTTGATGGAGATGCTCAACACGGTCCGTCACCTGGGCGACAGCTGGGCGGTCCCCGACTTCATCCAGATCGCCGTCCAGATCGCGCTGGCGACCGGCATCTGGTGGTTCAGCATCCGGCTGCTGCTCTTCGGGCGCGTCGGCTGGCGGTCGTCGTTCCCGGCGGCCCTGATCAGCGGCGCCGGCATGGTGGGCTACGCGATCGGGTCGACGTTCGTGATGCCGCGCTACGCGGTGATCTCGGCCGACCAGTTCGGCGTCCTCGGCCTGGTGCTGGCGCTCGCGACCTGGACCGTCGGCTTCGCGTTCGTGATCATCCTGTCCGCCCTGCTCGGGCGGGCGCTGTACGAGGACGAGGAGACCGGCGCGCTCTTCCGGCGGCTCCGTGATTGGTACGGCGAGCGGCGCGCTCGGCGGGCCGGCGCCGCGGGACGGCCGTAGACGGTCCGTGGTTTGATGGTTCGAGGCCGGATCGCCGTGAAGGAGCGGAGCTGAGCTGTCATGAGCAGGAGCCTGGTACGACGTGCGACCGTGGCCGTCGTCGTCGCTACCTGGACCGTGTTGCCCGTGATGGCACCGCCGGCTGCCGCCGCCTCGGCTGTGCCGCTGTCGACGTGCCACAGCGGGGACGGCAGCATGCCCACCTGGGGCACCCCGACGTTCACCCCCAGCACGGTGGACGTGACCGACGCTCCGGCAGAGGTGACGATCACCATCCCCGTGACCGACAAGGGTGACCCGGGGCGGGCCAGCGGCGTCCGCGCGGTCCGGGTCAACCTCCTGGACCGGGACGTGTACCTCGAGCCGGGGGCAGGTTCGGATTGGACCGGCACGATCGTCGTACCGCGCAACACCCCGCCGGGAGACCACACCTTCAGGGTCCTCGAGGCCATCGACTGGGCCGGCAACGAACGATCCTCCGACAGCGACGACCTGGTCTACTACCCGGAGCTCGAGACTCCCCTGAAGGTCGTCGCGGCGCCGCTGCCCGATCCGCTCCCGGTGCCCCGGCCGACCGCGCTGACGCTGTCGACGCATGACCTGGACGTGAGGAAGAAGGCCGGGGAGGTGCGGTTCGTCCTGAGCGTTGACGAGAGCGAGGCCCCCGCCGTGGAGGCGAAGCTGACCTTCACCAGCCGATCCTTGTTCGAGGAGGTCGAGCTGGAGCGCACCCCGGGGGGCTTCGAGGGCGCGGTCACGGTCCCGCGCAGCTGGGACGGGACGTACCGGGCCAGGGTGGCCAGGATCGTGCTGGTGGACGAGTACGGCAACCGCCACATGACCGACCCGCGCAGGGAGCTGGGCGTCGAGCCCGTCCGGGTCGTCAGCCGCAAGGACGTCAGCAACCCGAAGCGCCTCGCCACCAGGGTCTCGCCGCGCAGGATCGACGTCCGCACGTCGTCGCGGAAGGTGACGATCACGGTCCGGGCCCGCGACAAGCACAGCGGGGTCGAGTCCGTCCATGCCTACCTCGGCGCGCACCTGACCCCGGCGCTGAAGCGGGTCAAGGGCACGCCCAAGCGGGGCACCTGGCGGACGACGGTCAAGGTGGGGCCCTGCGATCGGCTCTATCCGAACGGCTCGGTGCCGGTGGTGATCCAAGATCGCGCCTACAACGAGATCTACGAGTTCGGGCCGCGCCTCAGGGCGAAGGCGAACGACCTCAGACCGCCCAAGGGCTCGCTCGTGGAGCACGACGGGCCGCGCTCGCAGTGGCCCGCGACAGAACCGATCCGGCTGCGCTTCAACGAGCGGGTGACCGGCGTGAACGACGCCAGCTTCCGCGTGGTGCGCCTGGACGGGCTCTTCTGGAGCGAGCCGCTCGCCGGCGGCCTGGAGTGCCTCGGCCCCAAGGGCGCGCCGGTCGCGTGCGCCTCCACGAAGGTCAAGGAGGTCGTCTGGACGTCGGCCACCGGCGCCCTGGAGCCCGGCCGGAGCTACGGCGTGCAGCTCAACCCCGACGGCAACCTGGACATCCGCGACCTCGCCGGCAACCCGCACCGCCGCCGCGAGGAGGGCTTCGGCACGCGCCAGAAGCCGTGACGCCCACGGATCGCAGGGTCGCTCTGGCGCCGGCCTGCAGCGTGAGACCTCGTTCCTCGTTGTGGGTCGGGCTGAGGCGGGTCGTCTAGGTGTCCACGAGGCTCCGGTACAGCGTGCGGGCTTCTTCGGCCGCTTCCAGCGCACCCACCCGATCACCCGTCTCCTGCAACCGAAGCGAGAGGTTGTTCAACGAGGCCGCGAGGTCCGGCGCGAACGCCGCCGGGTTCGCCCTAGCCAACTCGCGCCGCAGGTCGACGGCCTCCTGGATCGCTTCCAGCGCACCCACCCGATCCCCCACACCCGACCGCCAGATCGAGAGGTTGTGCAACGAGGCCGCGAGGTCCGGGGTGAACGCTGCCGGGTTCGCCCTAGCCAACTCGCGCCGCAGGTCGACGGCCTCCTGGATCGCTTCCAGCGCACCCACCCGATCACCCGTCTCCGACAACTGGTTCGAGAGGTTGTGCAACGAGGCCGCGAGATCCGGGGTGAACGCCGCTGGGCTCGTCGCCACCAGCCCGCGGTACAGGTTGACGGCCTCCTCGATCGCCTGGAGCGCGCCTGCCCGATCACCCGTCTCCGACCGACAGGTTGAGAGGTTGTTCAGCGACATCGCGAGGTCGGGGGTGGATTCCGCTGGGTTCGTCTCGGCCAACGCCCGGTACAGGTAGACGGCCTCCTCGATCGCGGCCAAGGCACCCGTCCGGTCACCCGTCTCCGACAACTGGTTCGAGAGGTTGTGCAACGAGTTCGCGAGGTCCGGGGTGAACGCCGCTGGGTTCGTCGCCACCAGTCCGCGGTACAGGTTGACGGCCTCCTCGATCGCCTGGAGCGCGCCTGCCCGATCACCCGTCTCCGACCGACAGGTTGAGAGGTTGTTCAGCGACATCGCGAGGTCGGGGGTGGATTCCGCTGGGTTCGTCTCGGCCAACGCCCGGTACAGGTAGACGGCCTCCTCGATCGCGGCCAAGGCACCCGTCCGGTCACCTGAATCCGACAGCCGATTCGAGAGGTTGTTCAACGCCGCCGCCAGGTTCGGGCTGACCGTGGTGCCGCCCCTGACAGCCAGGTCTCGATGGAGAGTGGCCGCTTCGTTGGCTGCGTCGAGTGCTTCCTGACGCCTTCCGACTTCTCGCTCCGCCTGGGACAAGCTGACCAGGAGGGACGCGAGTGTGGGGACGGCCGCCGGATCGTGCTGCGCGGCGGCTCGATATGTGGCAATGCGCGCGGTGAGCGGTTCCTCGCCCGCTGGCTTGAGTTCGGCGGCGGCGCGCGTACCGAGCGCTCGCAGATCGGGGTCATCTGCCAGCACCGCGGCGAGGTGTGGCTGGTGCTTCTTGAGTCGCTTCGTCACCTTGGCTAGCAGTGGGTCGTCTCCCAGGATCTGGCGGGCCAGCCGGGCGTAGTCCCACGCCAGGGGATAGAGCGCGACGCCTGGCTTGGCCAGGCGCGGAAGAACCAACTCCTCGGAGACCACCAGGTTCGGATGGTGGTGAAGCTGCAGGGCTGTCACGGACTCGAGCGTGAACTCGGTCGGCGTGGTGGGCTGCTCGAGGAAGGCGATCGTGGACTCGAGTCGCTCACGGTCGCCGGCGGTCTGAGTCCAACCCGCCTGGGAGTGCTCGCTCTCGGCCGGGACACGGGACAGGACGGCTGTCAGGGTCGGGTGGCCCGCGCGCGCCAGGGGTGCGAGCGAGCGCAGCACCATCCGGGTGCCGTCGCGTTGTTCGGGCAGGTCGAGGTAGAACGCGTAGACCTCATCCGCGAGCTCGGAGAGCGCCAGCGAGTTGCTGTTGGTGATGCCGGTCCGCGCGTCGATCAGCACCAGTTCCGGGGCGAGCGAGGCCTCGATCTGCTCCAGCACGCCGCGCATGTAGCCGACCGCGGACCCGTCGGCTGCGCGCGCGTCAAAGTTGAGGCGTCGAAGCTCCCCGAAGTAGCCGGCGGACGGAACGCGCCCAGCGGGTATCAGGAGGAGCTCGCCGCCGTCCGTCTCGACGCCGAGCTCGGCTACGATCGGCACCGGCACCAGGTAGCCCGAAGGATCCGGCCGCTCCCCACTCTCGATCATGTCGAGCAGGTAGCCGACGAGGCCACGACACGAGCTTGCCTGGCCGTAGTCCGCGCCGAGGAGCTTGTACGTCGTACCGGGCGCTTCGAGGTCCATGTCGATGACGACGACCCTCTTGCCGACCGCGGCGGCGAGGGTGGCGACATTGGCCAGCGCCAGGGTCCTCCCTGTCCCGCCCTTGTAGCTGTAGAAGACGACCGTCTTCACGCGGCTGCCCCGGCTGCCTAGTCGTAGAAGCTGATGAGAGTCCTCATGCGTGTGCTTGGGAGCGAAACCGGCGCCGTAGGCGGAGCCGGGGTCAAGCCTTCGAGGATGTGGAGGAGTTGCTCGCGGAGCTCGGCGTCGTCATTCACCCGGGGCTCTCGGAGGAGACGCGCCACGACACGTGGAACCGTCGTCGCCTCCGCAGGGGTCGCAGCCTTCTCGCGGAGCACCGGCAGCAGCGCCTGCGCGAGCGACCGGCTGATGGGGAGGTCGTCCGCCACCACGCTCACCTTCGGTGTGAGCTCGTCGACCCGCGTCGCCAGCTCTTGCCAACTCGCAAACGTCTCACCGATCCGCCGATATCCGTACTGGTCGATCGCCCACTCTGCCTCTGCCCGACCGATCTGCACGGGGTCGCCGGGCAGGTACCGCGCATGGCGCCACAGCCGCTCACGGCCGTCACGGGTGAGGTAGACGTCGCCGGCGTGGGCGATCGCGACCAGTTCGAGGTGAGACGTCATGCCGACTCCGGAACCTTGACGAGATCCAGTGGGCCCGTCTCAGCCTCTGCGGCAAGCTCACCAGCAAGCCTCACCGCCTGCTCGATGTCGCTGGCCTTCACCGCGCCCAGAGCCGCGTAGGAGCCCTGCAGCGCCGCGGTGAGGTAGGTCTCGCTCACTCGAATCTGGTGGAGTCCGCTGAGCGCCGGCGGTTCGCCGCGGATGACGACCTCCACCAGGTCGTGATCCGGCCGCGGCTCGGCAAGGAGCCGAGGCCAAGCGTCCATCGTCAGGACTTGCGCCTCATCACCGTGAACGGACGCGGCGACATTGGCCCGTTCGCCCCAGCGGGCGACGTCCTCCTGGAACTGCTGCTCGCGGAACCGGCCGCCGTCGCCGTACACGAGCGCGCTGTTGTACGGCAGGACGCAAGGTGCAGACTCCGATGGGTCGTAGCAGAGCCGGTAGGCGCCGTACTTGTCGTCGCCCGGGCACCCCGGGAGGTCGAGGGTGCCGTAGACGACGGTACCCAGCGCGTCGATGCCCTCCTCGAAGGCCCGGCGTCGCGGTCCCCACTCACCGGCGTACATCTTCGGCTCGGACTGGGGGCCGCCGACCGCTCGCACGAAGGCCGCGGTGCTGACGATGCGCGGCGGGTCGAGCTCGCGGAAGTGCGCGAGCTTGCCGGCGTCCACGTTGGTCCCCGCCAGCGTGCCGTTGCACGTGGACCGGAACCTCTCCCGCCCCTCGTCACCGGCGCACGCGTCGTCGGCGCGGGCGCGCCACACAGCCGCGTTGGCGGCAGCTGCGGCGTCGACGTCCATGGTCGGCAGCCTACTCGGCAGCGCCGACAGCGAACCGTGACCGCCGAGCCACCAGCGCGCGACGTACGCCCTGAGGAAGCCCGCCGGCCGCCTCGGGAAACATGATTTAGGGACGGGTGTACGGCGTGCCGTAGGCTGCGCTGATGCACCCGGTGCGCCATCGCCGCGCTGGAGCGTGCCAGACCACGAGTCACACATGAGTCACGAATGAGGGAGAAACACCTGTGAAGAGCGCCGTCGAGACCCTGAGCCCCACCCGGGCGAAGCTGCGGGTCGAGGTGCCCTTCGATGAGCTCAAGCCGAGCCTCGACGCGGCCTACAAGGACATCGCCCAGCAGATCAACATCCCCGGCTTCCGCCGCGGCAAGGTCCCGCCCATCGTGATCGACCGCCAGGTCGGCCGGGGTGCCGTCCTCGACCAGGCGATCAACGACCTGCTGCCGCAGGTCTACACCGAGGCGCTGCAGGCCAACGAGCTCACGCCGCTGGGTCAGCCGGACATCGAGATGACCCGCTTCGAGGACAACGACGGCTTCGAGTTCACCGCCGAGGTCGACGTGGTGCCCGCGTTCGAGCTGCCCGACTACGCGAGCATCGAGGCACAGGTCGAGGACATCGAGGTCAGCGACGCCGACGTCGAGGCCAGCGTGCAGCAGCTGCGCGAGCGGCTCGGGATCCTCGCCGACGTCGACCGCCCGGTCGTCGACGGCGACTTCGTCACCATCGACCTCGGCGCGAGCAGCGACGGCGAGTCGATCGAGGGCGCCCAGGTGTCCGGCATGAGCTACCAGGTCGGTTCGGG
Source organism: Nocardioides sp. (assembly GCA_039812025.1). Taxonomy (GTDB): domain Bacteria; phylum Actinomycetota; class Actinomycetes; order Propionibacteriales; family Nocardioidaceae; genus Nocardioides. The sequence continues at coordinate 18,435 of JBDHZS010000023.1, forward strand.
CGGGATGCTCGAGGGCCTGGACGAGGCCCTCATCGGGATGACCCTGGAGGAGGAGAAGACCTTCACCTCCCAGCTCCTCGCGGGTGCCGCGACCGACCAGGACGTCGACGTGCTGGTCAAGGTCAGCGCCATCCAGGAGCGCGAGCTGCCCGAGGCCGACGACGACCTCGCCCAGCAGAGCGGCGAGTTCGACACCTACGACGAGCTGGTCGCCGATCTGCGCGAGCGGATCGAGCACAACAAGCGGCTCGAGCAGGCGCTCGCCGCCCGCGACGCGGTGCTCGAGGCGCTGCTGGAGAAGGTCGAGGTGCCGGTCCCCGAGTCGCTGGTCACCGCCGAGCTCGCCGCCCGCCGCCAGGAGATGAACCAGCAGCTGGCCTACTCCGGACTGACGATGGACGCGTTCCTGGAGCAGGAGGAGACCACGCTCGAGGAGTTCGAGGCCGACCTCCAGCGCCGGATCAACGACGCGATCGTCGCCCAGTTCGTGCTGGACAAGGTGGCGCGCGCCGAGAACGTCAGCGTTGAGCAGGCCGAGCTCAGCCAGCACCTGGTGCGCCGGGCGCAGGAGTCCGGCCAGGACCCGCAGACCTTCGTCAACCACATGATCGAGCACAACCACATCCCCGAGCTGGGCCAGGAGGTGCTGCGGGCCAAGGCGCTGGCCAAGGTCGTCGAGGGCGCGGTCGTCACCGACGCCTCGGGCAACGTCGTACCCGTCGCCGCGCTGCAGGCCGAGGCCGAGGCCGCCGTCTCCTGAGCCGGGCTCGACGCCCGGGTCCGGGCCCGTCCGCACGGGCTCGGGCGTCCATAGATTCCGCTCGCGGCGAACAGGCCGTGTTGGCGCGTGGAGTTGTCGGCGGTGTTGGCTAGGGTCGCTGCGTGACCCAGACTCATCAGATGAACGGTGGCTCGTCGTACGGACTCGACGACCACATCTATCAGCGCCTGCTGAAGGAGCGCATCGTCTTCCTCGGCTCCGAGGTGCGCGATCAGAACGCCAACGCGATCTGCGCCCAGCTGCTGCTGCTGTCGGCGGAGGACCCCGACGCCGACATCTTCCTCCACATCAACTCGCCCGGCGGCTCGGTCGACGCCGGCATGGCGATCTACGACACGATGAACTACATCCCCAACGACGTCGCGACCGTCGGGATGGGGCTGGCGGCGTCGATGGGCCAGTTCCTGCTGTGCGCCGGCACCAAGGGCAAGCGCTACGCGCTGCCGCACGCGCGGATCATGATGCACCAGCCGTCGTCCGGGATGGGCGGCTCGGCCTCCGACATCAAGATCCAGGCGCAGCAGTCGCTGCACATCAAGAAGGTGCTGCTGGACCTGATCTCCGAGCACACCGGCCAGAGCGTCGAGCAGGTCACGGCCGACGCCGACCGGGACCGCTGGTTCACCGCGGACGAGGCCCGGGAGTACGGCCTGGTCGACCAGGTCATCACCAGCGCGCGCGAAGCCGCCGACGAGGGCCGTCCCGCCCACAGCAAGGAGTAGCCGACATGAACTACTACATCCCGCAATGGGAGGAGCGTACGTCGTACGGCTTCCGCCGCATCGACCCCTACGCCAAGCTCTTCGAGGACCGCATCATCTACCTCGGCACGCCGATCTCCGACGACGTCGCCAACGCGGTGATCGCCCAGCTGCTGTGCCTGCAGTCGATGAACCCCGACCAGGACATCAGCATCTACATCAACTCCCCGGGCGGCTCGTTCACCGCGCTGACCGCGATCTACGACACGATGCGCTTCATCAAGCCCGACGTGCAGACGGTGTGCATCGGGCAGGCCGCGTCGGCGGCGGCGATCCTGCTCGCGGCCGGCGCCCCCGGCAAGCGGCTGGCGCTGCCCAACAGCCGGATCCTGATCCACCAGCCCTACACCGAGGGCACGTTCGGCCAGACCTCGGACATCGAGATCCAGGCCAACGAGATCCTGCGGATGCGCGAGCTGCTGGAGCAGATGATCTCCGAGCACAGCGGCAAGTCGATCGAGGAGGTCAGTCGCGACATCGAGCGCGACAAGATCCTCACCGCCGAGGCCGCCGTGGAGTACGGCCTGATCGACTCGGTGCTGGAGTCCCTCAAGACCGCGACCCCGGCGCTGTCATGATCGCCCGGCCCCGGCGGCAGGCACGGACGCTGTGGCGCCGTGTCGCCACCGCCGCCGGGGGCCGATCCGGGGTAGGTTCGTAGGGGTTTGCCGGGCGGCGTCCGGCGACATGGGAGAAGGGACTGTTCGTGGCACGCATCGGTGACGGAGGCGACCTCCTGAAGTGCTCGTTCTGCGGGAAGAGCCAGAAGCAGGTCCGCAAGTTGATCGCCGGACCTGGCGTCTACATCTGCGACGAGTGCATCGAGCTGTGCAACGAGATCATCGAGGAGGAGCTCAACGAGGGCGCCGAGGTGGGCCTCGACGAGCTCCCGAAGCCGCGTGAGATCTTCGAGTTCCTCAACGACTACGTGATCGGCCAGGAGACGGCGAAGAAGTCGCTCGCGGTCGCGGTCTACAACCACTACAAGCGGGTCCAGGCGGGCCTGCAGCCCACCACCGCGCGCCACACCAAGGACGAGATCGTCGAGGTCGCCAAGTCCAACATCCTGGTGATCGGCCCGACCGGATGCGGCAAGACCTACCTCGCCCAGACCCTGGCGCGGATGCTCAACGTGCCCTTCGCGATCGCCGACGCCACCGCCCTCACCGAGGCGGGATACGTCGGCGAGGATGTCGAGAACATCCTGCTCAAGCTCATCCAGGCCGCCGACTACGACGTCAAGAAGGCCGAGACCGGGATCATCTACATCGACGAGATCGACAAGGTCGCCCGCAAGGCGGAGAACCCGTCGATCACCCGCGACGTGTCGGGGGAGGGCGTCCAGCAGGCGCTGCTGAAGATCCTGGAGGGCACGACCGCTTCCGTGCCGCCCCAGGGCGGGCGCAAGCACCCGCACCAGGAGTTCATCCAGATCGACACCACCAACATCCTCTTCGTGGTGGGCGGGGCCTTCGCCGGCCTGGAGCACATCATCGAGCAGCGGGTGGGCAAGAAGTCGCTGGGCTTCACCGCCGAGGTCCGCGGCATCGCCGAGCGCGAGGCCGAGGACCTGCTGGCGCAGGTGCGGCCCGAGGACCTGGTCAAGTTCGGCCTGATCCCCGAGTTCATCGGCCGGCTGCCGCTGATCGCCTCGGTCACCAAGCTCGACCGCGACGCGCTGGTGCAGATCCTCACCGAGCCGCGCAACGCCCTGGCCAAGCAGTACCGCCGCCTCTTCGAGCTCGACGGCGTCGAGCTGGAGTTCACCGACTCGGCCATCCAGGCGATCGCCGACAAGGCCCTGGAGCGGGGCACCGGCGCGCGCGGTCTGCGCGCGATCATCGAGGAGGTGCTCCTCCACGTGATGTACGACGTGCCTTCTCGCGGCGACGTCGCCAAGGTGATCGTCACGGGCGAGGTCGTCGAGGACGAGGTCGCCCCGACGCTCATCCCGCGCACCGCCAAGAAGCGCAAGTCCGCCTGAGGTCAGCCGGCGAGGTCGGCGGTGACCGAGAGCGGGCCGTCGCCGTCGACGGGGGTGAGCACCAGGTCTCCGGTCAGCCGGGCGGCCCGGCGCAGGTCCTCCGCGGCCAGCCGTACGGCGTGCAGTGCGGCCTCGGGACCGGTGATCTCGACCCGGGAGAGTTCCGCGCGCATCGAGACCTTCGCGGTCGACTTGACGCCCCGGATGCCCGTGAGCGCCTGCGCCACCGCGTCGAGGAGCCCGGGATCGGAGGAGCCCTCGGCGCCCCCCAGCTCGGCGGGGTCGGGCCAGGACGCGAGGTGGATCGAGCCGGACTGCCACCACGACCACACCTCCTCGGTCGCGTACGGCAGGAACGGCGCGAGCAGCCGGAGCTGGACGTGCAGGGCCAGCACGAGCGTGGCCCGCGCGGAGGCGGTGGCCTCGCCGCCGGAGGCGTCGTACGCGCGCTCCTTGACCAGCTCCAGGTAGTCGTCGCAGAACTCCCAGAAGAACTTCTCCGACACCTCGAGGGCGCCGGTGTAGTCGTAGGCCTCGAAGGAGCGGGTGGCGCGGGCGACGACGTCGGCCAGCCGCGTCAGCAGCGCCCGGTCGATGGGCTCGCTGACCGCGGCCGGGTCCAGGGCGGTGGCCCCGACGTTGCCGAGCACGAACTTGGAGGCGTTGAGCACCTTCATCGCCAGCCGACGGCCGACCTTCATCTGGGCTTCGTCGAAGGGGGAGTCCATGCCGGGCCGGACGGTGGCGGCGCGCCAGCGCACGGCGTCGGCGCCGTACCTGTCGAGGATGTCGGTCGGCACCACCACGTTGCCCTTGGACTTCGACATCTTCTTGCGTTCGGGGTCGAGGATCCAGCCGGACAGCATGGCGTGCGACCACGGGGTCTCGTGGTTCTCGAAGTGGGCGCGGACGACCCGCGAGAACAGCCAGGTCCGGATGATCTCGTGCGCCTGGGTGCACAGGTCCATGGGGAAGACCCGGGCGAAGAGGTCGTCGTCGACGCTCCAGCCGCCGGCGATCTGCGGCGTGAGCGACGAGGTCGCCCAGGTGTCCATGACGTCGGGGTCGCCGAGGAAGCCGCCCGGCTTGTCGCGCTGGTCCTCGGTGTAGCCGCGGGGGGCGTCGGTCGACGGGTCGACGGGCAGCTCTGCCTCGGTCGGCAGTAGCGGGTGGGCGTAGTCGGGCTCACCCTCGTCGTCGAGCGGATACCAGACCGGGAACGGGATGCCGAAGAACCGCTGCCGGGAGATCAGCCAGTCGCCGGTGAGCCCGCCGACCCAGTTGTCGTAGCGGACCTTCATGTGGGACGGCAGCCAGGTGATCTCCGCGCCGCGCTCGAGCATCTCGGTGCGCAGCTCGGCGTCGCGGCCGCCGTTGCGGATGTACCACTGCCGGGTGGCGACGATCTCGAGCGGTCTGTCACCGCGCTCGTAGAAGTTCGCCATCCGGGTCGTCGGGGTCGGCTCTCCGTCGAGGTCGCCGGACTCGCGCAGCAGCGCGACCATCTCCTGGCGCGCGGAGAAGACGGTCTTGCCGGCCAGCCGCGAGTACGCCGCTGACGCGGTCGCCGACGACAGCCACTCCGGCGTCTCGCGCGCGAGACGGCCGTCCCGGCCGACCACGGTGCGGACCGGCAGCGACAGCTCGCGCCACCACACGACGTCGGTGAGGTCGCCGAAGGTGCAGCACATGACCAGGCCGGAGCCCTTGTCCATGTCCGCCGCGGGGTGGGCCACGACCGGGATCTCGACGCCGAACACCGGCGAGGTGGCACGCGTGCCGAACAGGTGCTGGTAGCGCTCGTCGTCCGGGTGCGCGATCAGCGCGACGACCGAGGCGATCAGCTCCGGGCGCGTGGTCTCGACGTACAGCGGCCGTCCGGGCTCCGTCGCCGAGTGGTAGGCCACCCGGTGGTAGGCGCCGGGGTACTCGCGGGCCTCGATCTCGGCCTGCGCGACCGCGGTGCGGTCGGTGACGTCCCAGACGGTCGGAGCCTCGGCCAGGTAGGCCTCGCCGCGCGCGAAGTTGCGCAGGAACGCCCGCTGGCTGATCTCGCGGGCCTTGGCGCCCGCGGTGGTGTAGGTCTGCGCCCAGTCGACCGAGAGCCCCAACGTGCGCCACAGCGACTCGAAGACCTTCTCGTCCTCCACCACCAGCTGCTCGCACAGCTCGACGAAGTTGGGGCGGCTGATCGAGACCTGCCGCTTGGGGTCGGGATTCGCCGGAGGGGTGAAGTCGGCGTCGTAGGGAAGCGACGGGTCGCACCGCACGCCGTAGTAGTTCTGGACGCGGCGCTCGGTGGGCAGGCCGTTGTCGTCCCAGCCCATCGGGTAGAAGACAGCCTTGCCGCGCATCCGGTGGAACCGCGCGATCAGGTCGGTGTGGGTGTAGGAGAAGACGTGGCCGACGTGCAGGCTGCCGCTGACCGTCGGCGGGGGCGTGTCGATCGAGTAGACCGCTTCCCGCGGCTGCGAGCGGTCGAAGCGGTAGGTGTCGTCCTCCTTCCACCGCTCGGCCCACTTGGCCTCCAGGCCCTCCAGCGCGGCCCGGTCCGGTACGACGACGGCCGGCGAGGCGGTCGTCGTCGTACCGGATGGGCGCGTGGAGATCTCAGTCATGCACCGGAGTGTATGAGCCGAGAGCCCCCCGGACTAAACCCGTACTCAGCCGGTTCAGCTGGCCCGCTTGGCACGGTCGGAGTGCACCCAGCCCTGGGCGCGCTGCGTCGCGGCCCCGTCCAGGTTGCCGAAGAGCGGCCAGTCGGGCTCGCACTGGGCGCCGGCGTCGGGCAACGTGCCGTCGAGGTAGTAGGCGTCGAAGGCGGCGGTGACGCAGGAGTTGCCGAGCGCGCCGTGGCCGTAGCCGTTGAGCTGCAGCAGCCGGGAGCCGGTGAGCCGCTGGGTGAGGCGCTTGGCCGCCCAGAACCCGGTCGCCGGGTCGTGGATGTTGCCGGTCACCAGCACCGGGTTGGCGGTGGCGACGTCCCACGGGCCGGCGAAGCGGTCGGCCTTGGCGGCCGCGCGCCACTTCGAGCAGGAGGCCGAGGCCCAGGTCCACAACGATCCGAAGCCGCCGGCCGGCTTGCCCTTCACCGTCTGCCACCAGGCGGTGCGCCCGCTCGGGTTATCGGTGTCCGCGCAGGCGACGCCGAGGAACGCATCGCCGACGTCGATCTTCGCGTGGGCATCCACCGGGAGGTACGGCGCGCGCATGATCTCCTGGGCACGCTCCCGCAACTCGTCGGCGGTGAGCCCGGCCTCGAGCGACTGGGCCGAGCGCGGGGTCGACCGCTTGAAGTTCTCGTTGTAGATGTCGGTCAGGATCATGGCCAGGAAGTCGTAGCCGTAGGTCGAGTACATCTCAGAGAGCGAGAAGCCGACCAGCTCCGCGTAGGAGATCCGGTCGCCGTAGACCTTGAGCTTGCCGTTCTTGGCGCGCTTCTTGATCTTGTCCCACTTCTGCTGCGCACCGGGAGCCAGGCTGCACTTCTTGCGCCCGAGCCGGTCGCACTCGGCCAGCGCGGTCTTGAGTGCGGTGTGGGCGCTCGGGCCGCTCCGCAGCCGGGTGCTGAACGGTTCGGTCGCCGGCGTGGCGTTGCCGGTCGCCCAGGCCTTGGGCTCGACGACCGAGTCGAGCACCATCCGGCCCACCAGGTCGGGGAACATCGCCGCGTACGTCGCGCCGAGGTGGGTGCCGTAGGAGACGCCGTAGTAGTTGAGCTCGTCCTCGCCGACCGCCTGCCGGATCAGATCCATGTCGCGGGCGGTGTCGGCCGTGCTCATGTGGTCGACCGTGGCGTTGCCGCCGTCGCGGCACGCGTCGCGCACCCACATCGCCGCGGCGAACATCTTCTTCGACTCGCCCTGGGTCTCCGGGAACGGCTTCCAGGACGCCTTCGGCGGCTTGACCTCGGTGCGGCAGCGCATCCGGGCCGACGGGCCGACCCCGCGTGGGTCGATGCCGATGACGTCGTACCGGACCGCCACGGTGTCGCCCAGCAGGTCCGCGGCCCAAGGCGCGAACTCACGCGCCGAGCCGCCCGGGCCGCCCGGGTTGACGAACATCGTGCCGATCCGGTTGGCGCCGTCCAGCGCAGGCGTCTTGACCAGGTCGAGCGTGATCGTGCGAACCGTCGGCTCGTCGTAGTCGAGCGGCACCTTGACCGTCGCGCAGAACGAGCGGGCGATCTCGGCGCAGCGGGACCAGGCGATGCCCGGCACCGGCGCGTCGACCCCGGCGGCGCCGGGCTCGGCGGGTGGCTCGGCGGCCGCCCCGGGTTGCAGGACGACGACGGCCGGCGCGCTGAGCACCAGAGCCGTGGCCGAGGCCAACAGCCCCTTGCGTAGACGTGTGGACATGAATGAACCACCCCCGTGGTTGTCGGGCCCGGCGATCGGGCCGCTTCCGGCCAGGCTAGGTGTCGCCACCGACAGAAGGGAACCCCGACCTTGGGCGCACCCCCTCGGGACGGGGCCGCGATCGCCGTCTCGGCCACCCCCACGGTCGGTCCCTACAATCGGGGCGTGACTGATCAGGTTGTCTCCCATCCCCGTCCGGCGCAGACGTTCGCCGAGGCCGAGGACGCGCTGTTGTCGCGGTGGCCAGAGACGCGGCTCGAGCCGTCGCTGGACCGGATCCGTGCCTTCGTCGATCTGCTGGGGGACCCGCAGCGCGCCTACCGCGTGATCCACCTGACCGGCACCAACGGCAAGACCTCGACCGCCCGGATGATCGACACGCTGTTGCGCACGCTGCAACTTCGCACGGGCCGCTTCACCAGCCCCCACCTGGAGAAGATGAGCGAGCGGATCAGCGTCGACGGCGTGCCGCTCAGCGACGAGGAGTTCGTCCGCGCCTTCAACGACGTGGCGCCCTACATGGTGATGGTCGACGCCGCCGAGCCCTTCCCGCTGTCCTTCTTCGAGGGGGTGGTGGGGATGGCGTACGCCGCGTTCGCCGACGCCCCCGTCGACGTCGCGATCGTCGAGGTCGGCATGGGCGGCGCCTGGGACGCGACCAACGTCGCCGACGGCGACGTCGCGGTGGTGACGCCGATCGGGATCGACCACGAGCGCTACCTCGGCGGCTCGCTCACCGAGATCGCGACCGAGAAGGCCGGGATCATCAAGCCGGGCGCCACCGCGATCCTCGCCCGCCAGCCCGCGGAGGCGGCCGAGGTGCTGCTGCGCCGGGCCGCGGAGGTCGGCGCGGTGGTGCACCGCGAGGGCCCGGAGTTCGGCGTGCTCTCGCGGGTGCCCGCGCTCGGCGGCCAGCTGCTGCGGCTCCAGGGGCTGCACGCGACGTACGACGAGGTGTTCCTGCCGCTCTTCGGCGCCCACCAGGCGGAGAACGCCGCCACCGCGCTGGCGGCGGTCGAGGCGTTCCTGGGCGAGCCGCTGTCGGCGGAGGTGGTCTCCGAGGCGTTCGGGAAGGCGAGCTCGCCGGGCCGCCTGGAGGTGGTACGCCGCAGCCCGACGATCGTGCTTGACGCCGCCCACAACCCGCACGGCGCCGAGGCGGCCGCCGCCGCGTTGAACGAGTACTTCGCCTTCGACCCGCTGGTCGGCGTGATCGGCGTGATGGGGGACAAGGACGCCGAGGGCCTGCTCGCGGTGTTCGAGCCGCACCTGGCCCAGCTCGTCTGCACCCAGAACTCCCAGGACCGGTCGCTGCCCGCCGCCGAGCTCGGCGCCCTCGCGGCCGAGATCTTCGGACCGGACCGGGTGCGCGTCGTCGCGGACCTCGCCGACGCGATCGACGTCGCGACGGGGCTCGCCGAGGCCGGCAGCGACACCGCGTCGGTGGGCTCGGGCGCCGTCCTCGTGACCGGGTCGGTGGTCACCGTCGGCGAGGCGCGCGCGATGCTGAAGCGGTCGAGGGGGGTCCAGGCGTGAGTGAGGAACAAGTGCCCGAGGGCACCGAGGCCACGGGGGACGCTGCGAGTAAAGGGGAGCCGCCCGTCAGCCCGCCCCGCTCCCCGCGGCGCTCGATGTGCGCCGCGGTGCTGGCGTTGGAGTCGGTGTCGCTGGGGCTGACCACGCCGGTGATGATCGCCGTGCACGACGTCTCCGTCGCCTGGGCGCTCGCCGCGGGCCTCGGGCTCGCCGTCGCCGGCCTGGTGATCGCCGGGATGCTGCGCGCCGAGTGGGGCTACGCGCTCGGCTGGGCGGTGCAGGCCGGCGCGATCGCGCTCGGCTTCATGGTGCCCATCATGTTCCTGATCGGCCCGATCTTCGCGGGACTGTGGGCGGGCGCCGACCTGCTGGGCCGCAAGATCGAGCGGGAGCGAGCCGCCGCCTACGCGTCGTACGAC